>CAIWOY010000231.1 GCA_903914415.1 uncultured Phycisphaerales bacterium
CCCAGAAATCCGCCTGCCGCTCCGCTTCCCGCCGACCCAGCGCCATGGCCGCGTCCTCCGTGACCTGCAACTTCCAAGATGGCCGGCATTCTAGTATACCTAGCTGCTACTGTCAAGACGACTTCTGCGGCGGACTGTTAACGGCGCTTGTCCTTACGGCCGTGGCGGCGGCATTGCGCCCCCCACCGCCAGTGATGACAACCGCGGGGGCCGAGTTATAGCCGGTGCCCCCGCTCGTGACCGTGACGCCGGTCACGGCGCCGTTGCTTACTGTCGCAATGGCAGTAGCGCCCGTTCCGCCGCCGCCGTTGAGGGCCACAGAGGGAGCACTCGTGTAACCAGTGCCACCGCGCGTCACCGTAACGGTTCGGACAATACCCGTTATTGTCGCCGTCGCAGTGGCGCCTGTGCCGCCACCGCCCGCGAGGCCAATGGTGGGAGCCGAGACGTACCCGGTGCCCGCGTTCGAGAGCGTGATGGTACTGACGACGCCGTTGATGGCTGCCGTAGCTGCGGCATTCGCTCCTCCACCCCCCGTGATGACAATGTTAGGAGCAGACGTGTACGCTGTACCCCCGCTGGTCACCGCGATGGCGCTTACGATTCCCGATATCGTTGCGTTCGCTGTAGCACCTGCCCCGCCGCCGCCCGTGAGAGCGACAACCGGCGCCGTGACATAGCCACTGCCCGCGTTCGTCAGTGTGACGGCATTGACAACCTTCGCCACCGTTATAGTAGCGGCCGCGCCCGTACCGCCACCGCCCGTAAAGGTGACGCCAGGAGCGGCGGTGTAGCCCGTGCCGGGGGCCGTCAGAGTGATTGTGGCGAGCGGCGCAGGGCCAGCAGGCCGGATTGTGAGCGATGTATCCTGGATTCCCGAATACGTGTCCGTGAACGTCGTTCCGAATGCCGGCCCGTAGACCACTTGCGGCACGAGCGGCAGGTCCTGTGACGCCGCGTAGGCCACCGGCAACGCGGCCTGCAAAGCGGCCAGGTCGAAGGGGGCGTCTGCCGTAGCCCCCGTTACCTGAAACTGCATGATCGTGCGGGTGTTGGGACCGTAGCCGGCCAGGGTCGTGGGGGCGCCGCCCGTGGAAACCTGATCTGCGTCGCCGGTGTAGTAGTCGTAGCGCGGATCGAACGCGGGAACCGGCGCGGGCGCGTCGTTGTACAGGATGAGCTTGGAACCGGCCGGGACACCGGAGAAGTCCACGATCACGTCCGCCCGCTCCGCCGGCCCCAGGAAGAGCGTCTTGTTGGCGACATTCAAGACCACGATGTCCCGGCGGTTGTAGTTGTAGCTGACCGGTGTGTTGGCGAGCACGACCGGCGCGGGCAGAAAGCCGCCTTCGGTGCCAATCTGAATCATCGCCGGCCCCGCGCGGGTCGGATCCGGCACGCCGCCCTCCCGGCCGTCGGTCGGCCAGGTCTCCGGCCAGCAGCCCGTAGGCAGCGTCGCGGTCGCGGTGCCAACGGTAACGCCCGGCGCACAAGCGGGGATCAGGTCTTCGGGCGTCACGTCATCCGCGTCGAGAAACGCCGCCCCGTGCGGCACCGCCGCAACCATCTTCACTTCCGTGGGCGCGTTCGGATCCGCATAATACAACTGTAGGTTGAGATAGCGGTCATCACACGCATTCAGAATCCGGAACCGATACGCCTGGCGCGCCACCGTGAGCACGGGGTACGGCGTGCCGTTTACGATGGGCGTATCCATGAAAGCCTCCATCACCATCGACGCGTTCGGAAACCCGGGGGTCTCCGGTCCGCCAGGCGTGGCGCTCGGTATCGGCCCGTGCACCAGGCCCGCAGCGACTGTCAGCGGCGGCCAGAACCACGGGCCGTAGTCCCAGCGCCCCGTGGCGTTGACGCCCGCCGCATCGCTCGGATTCTGATTGGGCATGTACACGTGGGGAAACCACAGATCGCCGGCGTGTGGCGCGGGCGGCGTCGTCCCCCAATTCCACGTGGGATCCTGCGCCCCGATTCTGGCGACGTCCACGAACGTCTTGTCTTGGATAATCAGAGGAATTCCGCAGTGGTATAGCCCGCCCAGATCGGGAATGACTTTCTTCGAGCTGATCAAATCCTCCTCCACCGCGTCCGTGAGCAGGTAACCCGCCGCTTGTCCGGCGTACACGTTCAACCGGGTTATCCCGTACGCATGGTCGTGGTACCACATGAAGCGGGCACTTTGCTGGTTCGTATAGTAATACGTTCCCGACCCCGGACCGGGATCCGGCATGTCGGGCACGTTTTGCTGACTGACGCCCTTGGGATAGGAGGTCATCTCACCCGCCGGCGCAATCCACTGGTGCGGCGTCCCATCGCTGATCCAAGGAGTGACCCCGCCGTGCAGATGCACCACCGCGCGGTTCTGCGTGTAGGACTCCATCATCGGCGTCCCGTCCGGGTTCAGCATCGGCGTGCCGTTCGGCATCAGCATCGCGATCGGGCCCATTCCTGCCCCCATGACCGTCGTGTCCACCGGCAGAAACAAATCGCCTGCGGCGCCTAAACCGAGCATGTTGGTAAACTTCACCCGGACAGGTCTGCCGCTCTGGGCAACGATCATGGGGCCCAGGTGGTGCGCGCGCCCGTCGGCCCTGGACGAGAGATCGATGTACCCGCGCAGCTTGGTGGCCGGAAGGTCCGAATGTAGCTGCTGAGTGTAGTCAACCAGGCCGATCTGGTAATAATCACAACCAGGATAGGCCGTCGTATCTGAGACGGCGACTGGGATGTACTGTCCGAGGTTGTTTGCATTTGCGGGCCCCAGCCCTGGCAGTGTGTCAACAAACTTCCTGATCCCGCCAATTAGAGTCCCTGTATTCGGATCAACCGTCGGAAGTGGGCTGTTGGCGTAGTTGGGGCACGTGCCGAGATAATCCGGCGTCCCCCCGGGCATGGGCATCATGGTCTGAGACACGCCCTTACCGCGTGCGCTCTGCCGAAAGGCGGCAGCGCGGGCGGCCGCGCCCTCCCGGTCGGCGGCTGTCACCCTTCTCATTCTGGCCTGGGCACCCGAATCGGGGTCCGCAGTTGCATCGTGGCACCACGCGCACGCTGCGATACTCATCAGGATGGCGATCCGTCGCACTTTCATGCTCTTCTCCTGCTTGGCTGCTTCACGAATCCATGTTCTTGGCCCACGCACGTTTCTCACCGGCCATACCGGCCACGGGCCGCCGCGTTGGCCGCGGCTTGTCTACAGCAGGCGTCCCAGCGGGCCAAGGTCCAGATTGAGGTCCTCGTCGCGCAGGCCGAACTCGTGCTTGAGCCGGTCCATCTCTTCGGACAGCCGCATGAACGTCGTGCCGAGCCGCTCGACCTCTACCTCGGTCAGCGACCCGCCCTCGATCCGCCGGATCGCCTGGCGCTCCAGCAGCTCGCGCAGCAGCTCGATGACCGTAAGGACCAGCTTCCCCAGGCCGCTGCGGACGTCGTCCGGCTGCAGCTCGATCCGCGACGGGCGGGCGGCGGCCGCCGGCGACATTGCACCGGCGAAATCGCTCAGGGCTTGTGATTCGGCGCGCACTATTTCAGCCGTCCGCATGATTCACCTCCCGCCGCAGCGCGCGGGCTCTCCCGCGGCCCCGTTTTTGCGCGCACTCTCCACGGACGTGAGCACCAGTTGGAGCCCCAGATAGACCAAGTCAATGTCCGCCACGGAGATGAGCACCTCGCCGACCACCACGACGCCCTTGGTCAGCACGCGGTCGAGTACCTCGCACAACGAGATGTGTTCCTGCTCGGCCGACAAGTACTGCGTTGACTGTGTTTCCGGGTTCATGCGATTACGACCACTCTCCTCGTCAACATCATGTGCGGTACAGCGCCTGCCCAAGCTCTGTCAGGCGCACCAGCCCGCGCGGGGGGGCGCTGCGGTACACGACCACCGGAGGCGCGTCCTTGAAGATCGCGCCGAGCTTCTCGCAGATCCCCGCTTCCTGCTGCGTGAGAACGTCGCAAACCGGACACGCCCCCGCCGGCCGGACCATGTTCACAAACAGCGTCGGCACGTGGACCCCCGCCTGCCGGCACACGGCCAGCAGATCGCAAGTCTCCGCGAACGCCATCTCGGTCGGAATCGTCACCACGTGCAGGCTCGTCTTGTGCGAGTCGACGAGCAGGGCGCGCAGCGTCTTGAGTTGCTTGGAGAGGGTCACGAGCAGTTCCGAGACGCGCGGAACTCGCAATACGCGTTTGTACTTCAGGAGCAGACCAAACAAGACGCCGAGCCACCGCTGGACGAGTGCCGGCAGTTCCAGCAGGCGGATCAGGTGGCCGGTTGGGGCCGTGTCACACACGAACGTGTCATATTCCCCCGCTTCGAGAAACTGGATCACCTGCGCCAGCGCCATGACCTCATCGATGCCCGGCGGCGAAAGGTCCATGATGCGCTCGACCACGTCGCGGTCGAAAGCTACATCGAGGCCCCCCGCCGACCCCGTGAGGCGGTCAAAGAACTGCTCGACGTCTTCGGCGTACTGCCGCTTCAGGTCCGCGAACTTGCCCGCCGCGTCGATCTCGATGGCGCTAAGCCGGTCGTTCAGCCTGACCGCGCTCGGACCGACGGTCGTGCCCAGGCAATCCGAAAGGGAGTGCGCCGGATCCACCGAGAACAGAAGGACCTGCCGCTCCCGGTAGACCTGCGCCAACCGCAGGGCCGTAGCGCTGGCCAATGTGGTTTTCCCCACGCCGCCCTTCCCGGCGAAGAACAGCAGGCACGCTTCCATTGCCGGCACACCGGCAGGATGCTCCACCCAAGGCGACGGCGCGCACGCCCATCCGCCGGACGCCTGCGAATCGGCGTCGTCTGGCGGTTCTGGCGCCCCGTCCGCCGCCCGGAACTCTCGTGACTCCACGCCACAAACGCCATCCCAGAAAGCCGTCAACTGCGGGACGCCCCGCACCTCGGGCGCCTGGAACGGAACCGACCACAGCCGGTAGCCGGGGAACGCCGCGCGGATCCGGCGCATTTCCTCCGCTTGCTGATGCGGCGCCTGGCAACTCGGCGAGCAACCCAGCGCCGAGGAACACGCGCAATTCACCACGATCTCTCGAACCGGAATCCCCAGGCCCTCGAGCGCCTGCACGAGCCGCACGGTTTCGTCCGTGACCAGCGGCTCGGCGAGCGTGACCGGCACGAAGCAGCACCGGTGTGGATCGGTCAGCAGTGACGCCAGGCTCTCGACCGTCGCCGCGAACTCGTCCAGAAACCGTTCCGCGTCGTCCGGGCGATGGCGGCCGCTGTACAGCTTGGCCATCCAGCGATGTTTGGCGAGCATCGCGTCGAGCGCGCCGAGCCACTTGCGCAGCACGTCGGGGAGTTCGAGGAGCCGGAGCGTGTGCCCCGTGGGGGCCGTGTCCACGATGACGCAAGCGTAGCTGCGGCTTTCCGCCAGCGCAGCCAGCTCGGTGAACGCCATCAACTCGTCGAGGCCCGGCAGGGACAGGTCCAGGAGCCGGCTGATATCGTCATCGTCCAGGAACGTTCCGCGTTGGGCGATCTGCCGCAGATGCCCGACATGCGCCGCCTTGAACCGGCGGAGATTCTCCTGGGCATCCAGCTCGCGCACCTGGAGGTTCGGCGGCGGCATCGTGCCCGCCAGGCAGTCTTCCAACGAGTGGGCGGGGTCGGTTGAGGCGAGTAGGTGGTCCTGATCCGGGAAAAGGCGGGCCAAGTGCAGCGCCGCGGCGGTTGCGCAGGTCGTCTTGCCGACACCGCCCTTGCCGCCGAAGAGCAGCAGGCGGATCTCGCCCGGCTGCAGGAACGCGGGCTGATCGCGCAGCGCGGCGCGGCGGCACGCGAGGCCGCTATTCGTCTGGGTCCGGCTCATCGCCTGCACCCGCGTCGCGCGCCTCGATTCGATCCAGGCGGTCGAGGAGCACCACTTCGGCGTCGTCGAATTCCTGCTCGGTGATCTGCTGCGCCTCCAGCCTCATGTACAGCTCGCGCAGTTCGGTCCGGATGGCGTCGCCTTCGTTCTCGCATTCCTGCTCCACGGCCTTGTGGATCTCGCGAAAGACGTGCAGGAGGCTCCGCATCGGAAACAGGAGCAGCTTGTCGATGACCAGCATGGTGCCCGCCGTTCCGCTCACATCTGCAGGTTGACGTCGACGAAGTTGTGCGGCGCCCAGGGGCCGTTGTAGTCGAAGCAGTAGTTGGCATCGAACTGGCCAGCCACGGCGACCACGCCCTGCGCAAACGCGTCTTCCGAGCCGCGCGCGATGAGGCACGCCAGCCGCACCAGCTCGCACTCGTCCTGCGGCTTGTTCTCCTTGATCTCGTCGCAACAGGCACGCAGACCCTCCTCGACCCGCTCGGCGGCCGTGGCGCGGTCCTCGTCCAGCAGGCGCTCGACCAGGCGGCCCAATTCCATCCGCTCGTCGGGCGACGGATCGCGGCCCTGCCGAAACGCCCGATCCCGGGCCACACGCAGCTCGTCATGCTGGTTGACGAGATACTCGAACAGGTTGGGGACGTCCCAGCGCACGCGCAGACCCATCTCTACCCGGCCGCTGAGCCGCTCGAGCCGCTCGACGAGGGTTTCCTGGTTCAACGCCAGGATGCGGCGTATGTCCTCGGGCCCGTCGGCGATGACGCCGAACGACATCGGCATGGGCGAGCCGTCCTCCATGAGACGCTTGAGGACCCGCTGGTGGGCGGCCAGATGTCGCCGCTGGGGGCGCAGCGACCGTTGCGTCAGGTCGCTGACCACGGCTGCGGCCGCCCCGCAGGAGATGCAGTACACCAGCCCGTCGTCAATGCCGATCGGCCCGTAGGTGCGGTCCCCCGCACCGGCGATCACTGCATAGAGATACGTTCTGCCAGCGTGGTGTTCGTGCGCCGCCATAGGGCACCGCCACCTCTTCTGCCGCTCTGTCGCACGCGGCGTCGCGTTACTGTGGGGCGTGCGGAGACACGCGCGCGGGCCCGTCCGTGCCGGGCTGCGCCCATTCCCGCGGCCGACTCGGCGCCGGCTCGTGGTTTCGCACCGCCTTGACGTATCCGTTGTCCGTCTTGATCTCGAAGACCGCGCGGCACACCCAGCACCGGATCTGCCCCTCGAAATCGTCATAGGCCTCGTCCAGCTCCACCGAGTGGCCGCACGCTGGGCAGTTGACTTTCATATTCGGCTTCTCCTTCGGTTGCCTTGTGACGCGGGCTGCGCGTCAAGCCTCCACGGCGTCCTTCAGCCCGTACGCGAGGATGCTCAGTTGCGCGTCCAGCCGGAGCAAATACGTCTCCGTATCCACGACGGGCCGCCGCGTGGGCAGCCCAAGCGCCTTAACGGTCGCATTCGGCACCTGGACGTCCGCTTCCGCCTCCCACAGGCACTTATCGGGGTCGATCACCGCCAGCTTGGTGACCGCGGCGCAGAGCGCGTCGGGCACTGTCCGGAGCAGGAAGTCCCGCGCGGCGCCGGCCAATTGCTCGACGGACGGGGATTCCTTGCGTGGCTCCTCCACCCCAGGCTGCGCCACCCGCTGGGCCATGGTCACGCGGTCAAGGATCGATCCCACGCGATCCACCTTTCTGCGCTGTCGTCACGCAACGCCCGTGCCGTTGCACAGGGCGATTCAGTACCTGACCTTGAACTGTCGTCTCTTGCGGCGCACCGGGCCGGGCGCAGTCCGGCCTTCGGGGGCAGCAGAAGCAGGACCGTCCGCCCCGCCGGCCATCGTCCGCCGGACGGCGTCGGCCTCGATCTCGATCTCCTGGAGACGGGCGTCGATTTTCCGGAGCCGGCATACGACGCTGTTGCGCTCGATCCCGCGCCGTGCCTTCTCCATCTCGAGCCAGGCGAGCTTCATGTACACCCGGTGCGGCCGCGACGCCTCGTCCGCGCGCCCGGACAGCGTCCGCAGGTCTCGCAGCGTGCGCCGATTAGGTTTCGTTACAGGCATAGTCGGGCTCCGCTACCGGCTCTGGTGTCGCAATGAAACCCCGTTTTGCGGACGACGCCGGTCCGGGTCCGCAGATCCTCTGGATGGCGTCATCCACCTTCTGGATCGCAACCGGCTCGCCGTCGTGCCGGACCGCGGCGGTGTCGGTGGTAAGCACGTCACGGCAGACCCATTGGAACACCGGGTCGTTCCAGCCGGCGCGCGCCTTCCGATGCGCGAGAATCCGGCCAATCGTGATGCAGGCCCGAATTGTCGGACGATGGTGGCTCACGCCGACGCTGCGGAGCTCGCGGACCACGTCCACGATCCGCTCGGCGTCCGGCCGCGAGATCCCCGATTTCCGCATCGTGATCTCGATCTCGGTCTGGCGGTCATAGTGGCTGACGTGCAGCGTGACCAGCCGGTCCATGAGGGCATCCTGGGTCTTGTGTGTGCCGGCGTATTCCTCGGGGTTCGAAGTGAAGATTGCGCGGAAGTCGGGGTGCACGTCCACGTAGCCTTCGCCAGTCACGCGCAGCTTCGGCAGATTGAGGATTTTCTCGGCCAGGATGCTGAGCAGGACGTTGTTCGCCTCCGGTTTCGAGCGCGTGAACTCGTCGTAGATGAGCGTAAACCCCTTCTCGCACGCCGTAGTGAGCCGATTGTCCACCCAGAGCATCTTCATCTCTTCCTCCGTCTTCAGCACGGAGTGGATGAAGTTGTCGACCAGCTTCTTCTTGGAGTATCCGGCGTCGCGGCCAATCAGGTCGGAACTGCCGAACTCGTCATCGCCGTGGATCAGCACGACCGGGCGGCCGAGCTGGGCGGCCAGGTGGAAAGCCAGGGTCGTCTTGCCCGTGCCCGCGGGGCCGGCCAGGTGCACCGGGTACCCGATCTCGAGATAGGCCAGGCCGCGCTCGGTCACGTTCTGGACATACGGGGTGATGACGAACTCGTCGCTCGGCTCCGGGAGGATATTCTCCTGCTCGGGCTCGAACCGCGTCTCGGGTGCGGACGGCAGTCGTTCAACAGCTTCGCTCATGAGGTCGGCACTCCTTGCGGTCGGTCCAGCCGCTTCCGGGAGCCCCGGTTCCGGCTCGGGACTCGTCACCCGTTGGTTCGTCACTCGCGCACTTTTGTTCCTGCTCTTCCGCGCCATGACCATCTCGCTGTTCCTGCTGGCAGCGGCTGCAATTACCGTGCTGGAACGGGCTCGGCCTGACCCGCCGCGCGTTCGAGCCGCTCGAGCCGCGCAGAGAGCGCCGCCGCGTCGCTCTCATCCAGTTGTGGCCGCGCACGCGAGGAGAGTGCCGGCTCCCGTTCCCACCAGTCGATCCCGATTTCCTTGGCCTTATCCACCGACGCGATCAGCAGACGGATCTGAATCGTCAGCAGCTCGACGTCCGCCAGCTTCACCTTGATGTCGCCGGCGATCACGATGCCCTTGTCGAGGATCCGCTCGAGCAGGTCCGCCAGATTGGTCGTATCCGTCGCATGTTGCAGATGCATGATGACGCCTCCGCCATGACGCCGCGCGCACGCCGCCGCGGGAGTTCAGCGCCCGTCGGCGACACGCGGCGGGCCTTTCGGCCCGCCACCAGGAGAAGCGTGCACAGCCAGTGACCCGGTCGGCTGGAATGTGGGTCGTAGTCATCCGGCCTGGCCCTGGCGGCGCTCTCCTCAGCTTCTCACGCCCGGTTTTTCCAACCTCGCCCGGACCAACGCCAGATCTCTCCAGAGGGCGTGGGCCGCCAGGGAATCGCTGTGCGACTCCCCGAGCTTGTGCCGAACCTCCTGCGCCACGCGCGCCACCCGGCCCGCGACCTGCTGGTGGACTGCGTCAAACGCCTCCAGCCGCGCGTTGTCGCCGTCGGCCAACTGCTGCCGCAGCGCCTGCGCGGTCCCGCGCAGCTCCTCGGCCATCGCCTGCCGGCTCGCCTCGAATTCTCTCAACATGTCGCGCGTCTGGGCCGTCAGCTCAGCGACGTCCTGGGCGTTTTCGCCGCGCATCCGGGCAATCTGCTCCCGGATCTGGCGGAAGGTGTCGAGGCGCGCCGCCTCGCCGTCCGCCGCCAGCCCGCGCAGCTCATCCGCCGTCCGCCGCAGTTCCTCGGCCACAGCGCACTGCTCATCGTCACACTCCGCCAGAAAGTGACGCGTTTCCTCTGCCAGGCTCTCCACCCGCCCGGCGAAGCGGTCGTGCGCAGCGCGGAACGCCTGTTGGCGCTCCGCCTCGTTGTCCGCCAGGAACCCCGCCACGCCGGACTTCACGTCCGCGATGGTCTTGCGACGCTCACAGGCCGACGCGAGGATGCCCTCGGTCAGGGCCTGGCACTCTTCAGCCGCACGTGTCATGTGCACATCTCCTCAGAGGCCTAGATTAGGAGCAAGCTCTCCGTTGTGGTGTCGGTCAGGCCGCTGCTGACCGCAGAACGTCGTGCAGACTCCAGTTCGATCGGCAACCGCGCGACGCCCGGGCCCACGACCGCGCCCGCAGAGATCCGGCGGGAGGGGCCGCATGTACGGCCCCTCCCGGCCAGATGACATCACCCAACGCGGCCTGCCGAGCCGGCTTACGCCGGGGCGGCCGCAGTCGCCGTCAGGCCAATGGCCTCGGCGTACTTCAGGTACGTCTCCACCGAGGCGATTACCGCACGGGCCTCGATCGAGAGCAACTCGATACCGACCAGGGACACCTTGGCCCAGGCGTCGATCACGATCCCTTTGTCCAGGATGCGATCGACGACCTCGGCCAAACTCGAACTCTCCGTAGACTTTTGAACCTTCGCCATTCGACATTACCTCCAAGCTCAATTGTTTACAAAACCGCTTCCGACACGATCGCCCCGGGGGAATCAAAACAGTGCCGCCACCCTGACCAGTCCACTCGCTGCTGACGGCAGGTGTCGCGGCACACTCTAGAGCACATTTGGTCTACCATGAGGTCTGTCGTTCCGGGCCGCCGACGGACCGCGACATCGTCGGGTCCGATCCGCGGTGGACCGCGAGGCCACGCTCACACGCGCCTCGTTCCCTAGTTACTACCTATCTCTTGCAAGACGCGTGCCAGTGCATCGTTGTCCTTCCGATATAGACACCGGCCTTTTGGAAATCTGCTGCCGTGCTCTATCGGTCGGCGCGTCTGTGACCATGTGTCTGAGTCTGATTCGCCCTATGGAACTCACGCCACTATGGAATCGATTCCATACTCGGCGGACTGTTGCCCATCCCCGCTCCGCGACTGCAATGGAGCGAGCGGGAGCACGACAGTTGCAGTCGTGCCGGCACCCTCGCTGCTGGTAATGTCGATCCGCCCCTTGTGCTCCTGCACAATGGCGTAGCTGATGGACAGCCCTAAGCCGGTGCCTTTGCCGATTGGCATGGTCGTGAAAAAGGGATCGAACACCCTGGGCAGGTCCGCGCTCCGTATGCCTATGCCCGTGTCCGCCACTTCGAGCAGCGCCTGATCCCCGGTCTGCGTCAGCGAGACGCGCAGTACCCCGCCGTTCTCGGACATGGCATGCGCAGCATTCAAGACCAGATTCGTGACAAGCTGCTGTAACAGGGCCGCGTTGCCGCGGACCCAGACCGGGCGGCTGGGAGCGCGCCTGACAAGCTGAATCTGACTCGCTGTGAGCTGGCCGGCCACGGGTGCCAGCGCCTCGTCGATGGTCGGCGCCAGGTCCAGCGGTTCCATCACGCCCTGGCCGGACGAGCGGGCGAAGTGCAGCAGACCCTCAACGATGCTGCTGGCCTTCTGCGTCGCGCGGCAGATGCACTGTGCGCACTCCTGCTGGACTTCCGCCGTCAGGCTCTTCTCGGCCAACAACTGCGCCGATGACGAGATGACCGCCAGCGGGTTGCGTACCTCATGGGCGATGCCACCGGCCATCACCCCCAGGGCCGCCAGCTTCTCGGACTGGAGCAGCTTGGCCTCCAGCTTGCGGCGTTCGGTCAGGTCCCGGCCCACGGCCACCAGGCCCACGACGCGGCCATCGGTGTCACGCATCGAGGATATGACCCACGAGATCGGCACCGCGTCGCCCCGCTGGCTGGCGAACGCGATTTCGACGGGGTCCGTCCGGCCCTCGCGGGGCGCCTTGGCCAGAATCCCCGCCAGGGCCGCACGCTGCGGGCCAGCCGCCAACTCGTAGAGGTATCGGTGCCGCACGTCGCTTTCGGCGTAGCCGGTCACGCTCTCGGCCGCTGCGTTCCAGGTCAGCACGCGCCCGCCGATGTCGGTGGACACGACCATGTCGGTGGCGCTCTCGACCACGCTGGCCAGGTGGCGCTCGGCCTGGCGCGCCTCCCGCCCGAGCCGGATTTGCTCCGTCACATCCTCCATCAGCAGCATCACATACCGGACGGTGTCGGTCTGTCGAAACGGAATCAGGCTGTAGTAATAGGTGCGCGCCGGCAGGCCGGGCGCTCGGTACACCATTTGCTGGCCCTTGACGGTCGCGCCGCTATGGAAAATCGCGCTGATGCGCTCCGGGAGATGCAGATGCTCACAAATGCCCGGCGGAAATGCGTCCTGAAGCAACTGGCCGATGACGTTGACCTCTGTGACGCGCGCCTTCGCCAGGAAGTTCTGATTCGCCGAGACCACCCGCTGGTGAGAGTCAACCAACAACACCGAGCAGGGGATGTTGGCCAGAAGCATGTTGTACAATCGCTCGTACCCGTCGGCGTGCGGATCATCCTGCGCGCTTGGCGCGGCTCGTGCGGTCGGCGTGGCCAACAGCGTCATGACACCGCTCCCGGCTCCTGGGTCGCGACGAAGTTGTACGGTGCCCAGGGCCCGCTCAGCAGCAGGCGGTAGGCGACTTGCTCCTGAAGCCGCCGGAATTCCCTGCGAAAAGCGGCGATGTTCGCGCGTCGAATCAAGAAGCACAGCGACACGAGCAGGTTCGGGCCCATGACCGTCGGAGCCGCGCGCGACTGCACGCTCAAGCGGTCAAACGTGCGCTGGAGAGCGGCAGCCGCCTCTTCGCCGACCTCGCGCTCGGCGTCCCGCCGGGCGTACGCGGCGCTGCGGGCGGTCAGGTACGCTGTACCAGAACCGACCGCGCTCGTCTGATGGCGGCGTTCCCCGGCCGAACAACCGGCCGTGCCAGGCAGAACGCGCACCCCCATCTCCACGCACCCGTCGAGCTGATCGAGCAGCGTGGCAAACTCCGCCCGGCGTACCTGCAGAAACGCGCGGACCTGCGTGCGGGACGGCAAGAGACAGCCGTAGCGCACCGGAAGAACCGTGCGGCGTTCCGAAAGGGCCGCGATCACGTCGGCGTAGACCGTCGCGCGCGCCACGTCGGGCGCACCGCCGGCACCCGGCCCGCGTGAGACCGCCACGGCCAACTCGTCCTCTGTGACCAGCGAAACCGCTGTCCCCTCGACCCCCGCCGGAAGTCTGCCCCGCCAAGGCGGATGAGCGCGGAGAACGCAATACACGAGGTGCCTCATTGGCTCTGTCCGCCATCGAGAAGGGAGGGACAGAAACTGTACGGCGGCCACGGCCCGCAGACGTTCAAACTGAGCCCCTGCTCCACATACCGCGCCTCGACCTCGGCGGCGCGCTCGCGCCACGCGGCCGCGCGGTCCTTCAATATCAACTGCGCGCAGTTGAGGACCATCTTGCGGTCCTGCCACGATGCTTCTCTCTGCTGCAGCCGCAGCGGACAGACGTCGACGGCGTGCGCCGCGAGCAACCGTTCAACCTCCCCGGCCGTCCGACGGCCGAGGTCTTGCAGTCGTCGCCGCGCGTCGACACGCAGCCGCCGGCCCTGGATATAGCGCAGCCCGGGCGACGCCGGGCCTGGCTCGGTGGTTTCGTCGACTGCCGCTTGAGATGCCATGAGCCACGCTTCCGCTTTGGGCACGTCGAGGAACGCCTTGACCGACCACTCCTCCAAGTCCGCCATGCGCGCCAGAAACAGCCGGATCGGCGCTGCGTTCGCGGCGACCAGTCGCTCCAGAGCCGACGTGGAGGAAAACACGGTTCCGAACCGCACGGGCAGGACCGGCGAGAGCCGCATGACTTCCTCGACGACCCGCTCGTGCCAGCGCGCGCGCGGCGCGACCCACGCCACGTCCCGCAAATTGGCGTCGCCTGCGGGCCCGTTGAAGGACTCCACGGACACTGGGCTAACGACTGCGGCGATACCCTCGGCTGCCACAGCAGTGACCGCCGTATCCTCGTCGATGCCAGGGGCGTCGATTCGGCCGGCGACGGCGTCGTGCGCGAAGCAGTACAGGTACACGCCCGGACTACTGGCCGGCGGTGCTGCGCACAGATCGGGTGCGGTCTTTTGCATGGTTTCGCTCACAGCTTGCGAGTACGTCGGCGAGGGCCCGTGCGAGATGATCCTGGCGAATCACCAGCTTCTCGGGCAGCGGCTGCGCGCCAGCTTCGTGCAGCGCCTCGCGAATGGTTTCGAGTGCGCCCAGGTTGCAGACCGCCTGGATGTCCGCCCCGGTGCACCCTTCGGTGGCCGCGGCCAGCTCATCCACGCGGATGTCCTCGGCCAGCGGCTTGCCGCGCAGTCCGATTCGAAAGATCTCCTCGCGACCCGCGCGGTCCGGCCGGGGCACCTCGAGTTGAATGTCGAATCGCCCCGGTCGCCGCAGCGCCGGGTCCAGCATGTCCGGGCGGTTCGTCGCGCCCAGCACCAGCACGTCACCCAGCTCCTCGATGCCGTCCAGCTCGGTGAGGAACTGGCTGATCACGCGCTCGGTCACGTGCGAATCGGAGCTCCCCGCGCTGCGGATCGGAACCAGCGCGTCGATCTCGTCGAAGAAAACGATGCACGGCGCCGCTTGCTTGGCCTTGCGGAATACCTCGCGCACGGCCCGCTCCGATTCGCCGACGTACTTGGAAAGCAGCTCCGGCCCTTTCACCGAAATGAAGTTGACCTCGGTCTCGTTCGCCACGGCCTTCACCAGCAGCGTCTTTCCGCACCCGGGCGGCCCCGTCAGGAGAATCCCCTTCGGCGGCGCGACGGCCACCCGGTCAAACAACGCCCGGTGCTTGAGCGGCCACTCCACCGCCTCAACCAGCCGCTGCTTGACGTCCGCGAGACCGCCCACGTGCTCCCAGCGCACGTCCGGCACTTCCACGAAAACTTCGCGAATCGCGGACGGCTCGACCTCCCGCAGCGCCTCGACAAAATCGTGCATGTGGACTTCGAGCCGCAGGAGCGCGTCGTACGGAATCTCCGCCGCCGCGAAGTCAATCTCCGGCAGCAGGCGCCGCAGGCAGATCATGGCCGCCTCGCGACACAGGGCCTCCAGATCGGCGCCCACGAACCCGTGCGTAATGGCGGCCATCCGCTCCAGTTCCACATCCTGGGCGAGCGGCATCCCGCGGCTGTGGATCGCCAGGATCTCCAGCCGCCCCTCGCGTCCGGGAATCGGGATCGTGATCTCGCGGTCAAAGCGGCCTGGCCGGCGCAGCGCCGGATCGAGCGCGTTGGGAATGTTCGTGGCCGCCAGCACGATCACGTGCCCCCGCTGGGACAGCCCGTCCATTAGCGCCAGCAGTTGGGCCACGACCCGCTTCTCGACGTCGCCGACCACCTGCTCGCGCCGCGGGGCGATCGCGTCAATCTCATCGAGGAAAATGATGCTGGGCGCCTTCCGCGCCGCCTCGTCGAAGATCTTGCGCAGATGCGCTTCGCTCTCGCCGTAGAACTTATGGATGATCTCTGGGCCGTTCACAGAGAAGAAGCTGGCGTCGGTCTCGTGCGCCACCGCGCGGGCGATGAGCGTCTTGCCACAGCCCGGCGGCCCAAGCAGGAGCACGCCCTTCGGGGCGTCGATGCCCAGCCGCTCGAACACCTCCGGATACCGCAGTGGCAGCTCCACGATCTCCCGGACACGCAGGATCTGCGGTTTCAGCCCCCCGACATCTTCGTAAGAAACGGCCCCGGCGACTTCGCTCTTCTCCGACCGCCCGACTTCCAGGATCGTGGTCGGGCGGACGGTCACCGGTCCCGGGGGCACCGTGCTGGCCACCTTGAAATCCGCCGCGCGCGAGCCGAACAACGTGGCGCGGATGCGGTCGCCCGCCATCACGGGCAACCCGTCCAGCAGGCTGCCGATGTACTTCAGGTCGCGTTCCCGGGGGGTAATCGTCGTGGGGACGAGCACGACCCGCACGGCCGGGCGCGTGGCGATCTTGCGGACTTCCACCGCCTGGTCCAGGCCGGTGCCCACGTTCTCCCGCGTCAGGCCGTCGATCTGAATCCGCGCTCGGCCGCGCTGCTCTTTGTACGCCGGCATGGCTTTCGCAACCGTCTTGCGCTTGCCAGCCAGCTCGACGACGTCGCCGATCTCCAGTCCCAGCGCGGCGATGTCGGCCGGGTCCATTCGCGCCAGACCGCGGCCGACGTCCTTGCCGAGCGCCTCGGCGACCTTCAGGCTCAGCGTGGTGTCCGTGGCGACAGTCACTGGCCAGCCCCCCCTATTTCTGCTCAGCCTGCTTCGCGAAGCGCACTTCGACGACGCCGTTGTGGCACTTCCAACTCATACGCTCGGCCGCAAACGTCGCCGGCAGCAACACCTCCCGCCGGTACTTCGTGTCGCCGCGCTCCGCGGTAACGGTCAGAATATCGTCCTGGAGGTCCAGCTTTACATCTTCGGCGGCGATGCCGGGCATTTCGGCGACCACGAGCACGCAGTCCTGCTCGTCAAACAGGTCCACCATCGGTTCGCGGACTTCATCCACGACCGGTCGGCCGGTCTCCTCGTCCTTCCGGACGTTTCCGAAGGGCTCGACGGTGACGCCCTCGCCGCCCAGGCCCGTGCGGATGTTGAACCCGTAGACGCCTTTGACCTTCCCGTCCGTGCTGCCGAACGTGCCGGACTTGCGCAGCGTCTCGCCCTTCTCGGCCAACTCGCCGAGCTTCTCGAGCACCGTGCCGAGCCCGCTGAGGATTCCGCCCAGCCCCGCAGCGCCCTTTTCTTCCGCGTCCCTCGTCGGCTTCTGTCTTGCCATGACCGCGTTCTCCGTTAAGCGACCAGCACCCCGGTTCCAGTTGCGACAATCACGTGGAAATCCCGTACTCCTTGATCTTCGTGTGTATCGTCTTGTAGTCGATCTGGAGCATCCGCGCCGCGCGGGCCTTGTTCCCCCCAGTCTCCCGCAGGACCTGGACCAACACGACCCGTTCCAGTTGCTTCATCCTGCGGCGCACGAACTCCTTCAGCGGCCCCGCCCCGTCGATTGTCGGGCCCGCTTCCTGGCCGTTTGTCGCGCTGTCCCCGGGTGCGTCGGCGAGGCTCAAGTGCTCCCGGTCAACCTGCACACTCGCCAGCAGCACTGCCCGCCGGATCACGTTGCGCAGCTCACGCACGTTTCCCGACCACGTGTGCGCCATCAGCACGCCGACCGCGGCCGGCGAAATCTCCCGCACGCTCTTGTTCAGCTCCTCATTCGTCAGGACCAGGAACCGGTTGGCCAGGAAGACGATGTCGTCCCGGCGCTCGCGCAACGGCGGCACGTGAATCGCAAACTCGTTGAGCCGGTGATACAGGTCCCGCCGAAAATCACCCGCCGCCACCATCGTGGCCAGGTCCCGGTTCGTCGCGGCGACCACGCGGATATCGACCTTGATGCCCTTCCGCCCCCCCACGGGGCAAATCTGCTTCTCCTGCAGCGCCCGCAGCAGTTTCGCCTGCAACGGCAGCGGCAGGTTGGAAATCTCGTCCAGAAACAGCGTCCCCCCCGACGCCTGCTCGAACCGGCCGGTCTGCCGTGCGACCGCCCCGGTAAACGCCCCCTTCTCGTGCCCGAACAGCTCACTCTCCATCAGGCCGGGCGCAATCGACCCGCAGTCCACCGGCACGAACGGCGCCGCGGCCCGGCGGCTGTGGCGGTGGATCGCCTGGGCGACCACTTCCTTGCCCGCCCCCGTTTCGCCCGTAATGACCACGGTAAAGTCGGTCGGCGCGACCCGCTGGACCTCGGCGGAAAGCCGCTCGACGCACTGGCTCGGCCCCATAACCGCCGGCAACGCGGTCTCCTTGGCAACGCTGCGGAGGAGCTGCCGGTTTTCTTTCCGGAGCCGGTGCGTCTCCAGCGCCCGCCGGATCGTGAGCACGAGCTTGTTGTTGTCGAAGGGCTTGGTGATGTAGTCGTACGCCCCGTTCCGCACGGTCTCCACCGCTGACGCGATGCTGCCGAACGCTGTAACCACGATCACCGGAACGTCCGCATTCAGCGTGCGCGCCTCCTCCAGGAACTGCGTGCCGTCCATGCCCGGCATCTTCATGTCCACCAACATCACGTCGGGCAACTGCGCGCGCATGAGCTCCAGCCCCCTGGAACCATCCTCGGCCTCCTGCGGCTCGAACCCCTCCGTCTCCAAGAGTCGCGCCAGCGTGCGCCGTGCATCCGCCATGTCGTCCACGACCAAGACCCGGGGGACTCGCAGATCTGAGGTGCACATTCGCGCGCGCTCCGCCGCCGCCGTCACCCAGGGCCTCCGAGCCCCGGTTACTCGTCCGTCGCCGCCCACCAGGCCTCCCGCGTCAGCTCGATGTCGGGCGGCAAGAATGGCTCCAGCGCATGGAGCAACCCGAGGAAGATCAGTCCAACCTCGCCCACTTTCAGCGTCTCGTTTATGCGCCCCGCGATGAACCGGTCGCGTTTTTCGAGCACCAGCTTGTTCCAAATCTGCTGTTTGGGCGCGTCGCCGTCCGCTTCATCCGTCGCCAGCCGCGCCAACGAGCGCTGCACCAGCTCGTACTCCTCCAGGAGCAGCGCCGGCGACTCCGTGCCGATGATCGTCGCCCCGCGGGCCGCCAGATCGAGGAGAATCTGGTGGTTCTGGCTGCCCGCCGCCGCCAGCTCTTTCACGATGTCCAGCTCGTGCCCGCACTGCGGTAGACCGTCCTGGTAGACGCGCAGGACGCCGTGGTCGAGGTGCATCTGCTCGATGGCCCGCCGAATGCGCTCCCACGCGTCGTCCACGGTCCGAATGTGCCGGTCCCACTCCTCGTGGCTGGTCCGCCGCACGTACAACTGCTGGAACGTCTCGCCGACGCTCCCGAGATCGGATGGGGTATGAATGATCGGAACCCAAATCAACGGCCGTGTCTGTCCCTGATCACGCGGCACGACTCAGGACCCTCCGCGCCGGCATCTCAACCGGCGCTGGCATAGCCATCCGCGGCCACGCCAATCACGTCCCGGACTTCAGCGGGCAGCCTTGGCCCAGCCCACCATCCTCACACACTATCGAATACCCGCCCGCACGGGGCGATGGGCAAAAGAACCCTATTGCCGGCCCGGCCAATCGACCGACCGCGGGCTCCGCGCACTGGCGTTGCACACCCGCAAGGCGTTACAGCAACTAGTGACGTGTGGAGCCGCCACAGTCACCGTGTGGCTGGGGCCCGCTGGAGCGGTAACGAAGGGCACACTACACCGCGCAACTGCCCCGGGCGAACCGGCCTCTGACGACCTGCAGGGCGTCTGCGCGGGGCGCCTAGTGCGGAAACTGGCAGCTAAGCCATTGACCCCAAGTCACTTACAGAACCGGATTTCCGGTCCAGCTACGGGCGGTCGTCACGACAGATCGCGCGGCGACAACCGGACAGCGACCGACGTGGAACGTCCTCCCGCGCTCGTTTGCGTCCGGGGCGCGGTACAATCGCTGAGTACGGCCCGGTCGCAGCTCGCGCAGCGCCACGTGGGAAACGTGGAATGCCATAACTTTGTGAGTCGCATTTCGGGCCTGATCGAAACCGAGGGAAGAGGAAGTCGTCGTGCTATCCAATCATCGCCCCTCATTGTTGCTCGCGGTGGCCGTGTCGCTCGCGACCCCTTGCCTTGCAGTAACGGTCGCCCGCGGCCCCTTCCTCCAATTGCAGACGCCGACGTCGATCCACGTCGTCTGGTGGGTTGACGTGGCCGCCACGGGCGAGGTCGAGTGGGGACTCACGCCCGCCTACGGACAGCTCGCGTCATCGCCCGATCCTCTGATCCGCCACGAGGTCGAAATCACCGGTTTCGCTCCCGACACGCTCTATCACTACCGCGTCCGGAACCAGGGCACGCCCCTGACCGCGGACGCCACCTTCCGCACCGCCCCCGCGGCCGACGCCCCAACCGTCTCCTTCGCCTTCGTCGGCGACTCGTGCAGCGAGCCCGCCAGCGCCACCGCGACCTATAACGCCATGTCGCCCCAATCGCTCAACGGCTTCTGCGTCACGCTCGGCGACCTGGCCGGCCGCGGCGAGGACAACCTCACCGACTACTGGCAATCGCATTTCTTCACGCCCGCCGCGAGCTTCATCAAGCAAGTCTGCATGTACCCCTGCCTCGGCAACCACGAGCTCTACGACGAGGTCTCCTTCCCGGACTTTGTCTACCCGACGAAATACCTCGCCAATTGGTCGCTACCGACCGCGGACTCCGGCACCGAGTTCTACTACTCGTTCGACAAGGGCCCCGTGCACTTCGTGTCGCTCGACACCTGGTGGTCGTCCTTCGCCGCCGGCTCCGCGCAGTACAACTGGCTCGCCGCCGACCTCGCCGCCACCACCCAGCCCTGGAAAATCGTCTACGGCCACCTCGGCCCCTACATCAGCCAGCTCGGCATCTCCGACGGCAGCACCGGCATCCGCTCCGACCTCGTCCCCCTCTTCGAGCAGTACGACGTCGATCTCAACCTCTTCGGCCACTACCACGACTACCAGCGCAACGACCTCGCCGGCGTCACCTACATCCTCCAAGGCACCGGCGGCCAGGAGCTCATGAATCAAGTCGACGACAGCCAGTCCTACGTCCAGGCCTACGCCGCCGGCATCTACTGCTTCACCCGCCTTGACATCAATGGCAACCGCCTGCTCGGTCGCTGCCTCAAGACGTCCGACGGCACCATCCTCGACGCCTGGCAGCTCGACAAGCCGCGCATCGGCCTGCCCTGGCAGGACACCTTCCCGCCCGCCGGCCCGCAGCTCAACTGGTCAGCCCCCTGGCACTTCACCACCCAATGCGGCCCCGTCGCCACGCCGGGCAACCCGAGCGGCGACGGCTGCGCGTTCGCGGTCGCCGACACCAGCGGCCATCAGTTCGCGTACCCCATGCTCGCCGCCGAGTCGCTGACGAACTACAGCATCCAAGCCCAGGTCTTCTACGACAGCGCCAGCCCAGTGAAGACGCGCTGCGGCATCGGCCTCCGCGGCCGCCTGTTCTTCGCCGCCGACCAGCGCAGCTACTACGCCCTCTGCTTCGTTCGCAACGACCCGCTTGCCGCCAACGGCTCCTGCCTCCTCCTCCGCCAGAGCGCCGCCACCGAGACCGTCCTCGCCACCTGGCCCGCCGCCGACGTCACCGGCTGGCACAAGCTGCGGCTCGCCGCGTCCGGCACCGAGCTATCCGTCTGGATCGACGACCAGCTCAAGACCACCGCCCCGCTCATCGACGCCGCGCTCTCCAAAGGCCGCCCCTTCATCTACAACTACCGGGCCAGCACCGCCGGCGCCCGCACCTACGCCGACGACGTCCTCATTCAGGAAGTCCGCGGCGCCACCGTCCTCACCGGCTTCGAAGGCTACTCCCCCGACACCAACGTCAAGGTCGCCTTCCGCGAACCGCGCTACTCCGGCTCCACCAGCGGCGACCTCGCCACGTCGCCCAACGTCGCCCAGGTCACCGACAACGTCCCGGCGTTCACCGGCATGAACTGCTACGAATTCCAGTGGCAATGGATCGACACCGACCCCCAGCGCTGGGTCCGCCTCACCACCAGCAACACCCCCAACCTGCCCAACCCCGCCGTCGACTTCCGCCGCCCCATCCGCTTCCGCCTGCGCCTCGACGCCGGCACCTTGCGCGTCTGCCTCGGCCTCCGCGAAACCGGCACCACTGCCCCCATCGGCGCCGATGGCGGCAAGACCGGCGACATCGAATACCTCGGCGTCACTTCGCTCATCAACGGCGCCCCACAGGGCCGCCTCGTTACCGCCCAGCCCGGCGTCTGGCAGGAAATCACGTTCGACCCCAAAACGGACCCCGTCTGCGCCTTCGTCGGTAATGGGATCCTCTCCTCGCCGAACCAGCGCGGCGCAATCGAGCACCTCGGCTTTACGGTCGTCGACTCCGCCGGCCCTTACCACGTCTACATCGACCAGCTCGAACAACTTCCCGCCCCCGGCGACTTCGATAACGACGGCGACCTCGACGCGCTCGACTTCGCCGACTTCGCCGCCTCTCTCAGCGGCCCCGCCGGCGGCCTGATCCACACCGGCGCCGACATCTTCGACTTCGACGCCGACGCCGACGTAGACATGCCCGACTTCGCCAACTTCCAGCGCCGCTACGACGGCCCCTGACCCACCGGGAGGGCGAGGCTCCTGCCGAGCCGGCGTGTCCTCACGCCGATCCGCCCCTCCGCGCCCTCGCCCGTTCGCACCTTCTCTCCCAACTCGTTACTCCCTACTCCGCACTCATAACTCGCCCACCGCCCCGGTCTCCTCCGCTATAATCACCGCCGCCGCGCTTGTCGCGCACGGCCGTTGCCCGCCGCATGCTCGGCGTGCCTTACAATCCTCCGCAGGAGCCCCCTTTGATCATCCGCACCGAACGCGAAACGGATCTGCCGGCGATCGCTCTCATTACACAGGCAGCCTTTGCCACGGAACCGCACAGCCGGCACACCGAGCAGTTCATTATCGCTGCGCTCCGCGCGGCCGGGGCGCTCCGTGTTTCGCTGGTCGCGGAGGTGGACGGGCAGGTCGTGGGGCACGTGGCCTTCTCGCCCGTCACTCTTTCCGACGGCAGCGCCGACTGGTACGGCGTCGGCCCGCTGGCGGTCTCGCCGGAAGTGCAGAACCGCGGCATCGGGACGGCCCTGATGCACGCCGGCCTCGCGGCGGTACGGAAGCTCGGCGGCCAGGGCTGCGTGCTGGTCGGCGACCCGGCGTTCTACGCCCGCTTCGGCTTCCGCGCTACGCCGGCACTCACGCTCGACGGCGTTCCCCCAGAGAACCTCCTGGCCCTAACGCTGGCCGGCGAGGACGCGCGCGGCCGCGTGACATTTCATCCGGCGTTCGCCGCAGAAGCTTGATAAGCGCGTGAGCTGAGCCCGGCGACAGCATCCGCGGCCTAGCCAACTCGGCCCCCTCGGCCCCTCGCTTCGGCGCCCCAGCGCCGACCCGCGGTTACGGTCATCCCGCCCCCAGCCCGCGCGGCTCAGGCAGAGATCACCGGGCCGCGGTGCGGCACCTGTTCAGAAGTCTGAGAGAACACCGACCCCACGAGGGCTCTGTATCAGGTCGACCGGCAACAGGTCCACGGCGCGGGCCAGCAACCCCAGTCGCTCCAAAGGAGCGAAACGCATGGAGCCGTCCGGAACCACGCCGGGTACGTTGTTCGCGCAGTTGACGCACTATGCCGGATTCGACTGGAGCAAAGACCGCCATCAGATCGCGGTGGTCGATCCCGCGGGCCAACTCCGGCTGGAGCAGGCCATCAAGCAGACCGGCGACGAGAAACTACTCGACGACTGGCGCAAGCTACAGTCGTCCGACCATTTCTATTACATGTGCACGAAGTACTACGCCGACGGCACAGTAC
>CAIWOY010000232.1 GCA_903914415.1 uncultured Phycisphaerales bacterium
ACTACGAGGCCCTCCTGGCCGCCGGTACCGACGCCTGGAACAGCCTCACGACTGCGCGAATGCAGTCGATTTGCCGAACCACGTGGATCGAGCGCAAGGACTAATCAGCATGCGTATTAACCCAAAGAGGTTCCTGACCCCTTCCTTATCCACCGCACGCGCAGATCACAGCGACCCCGTGAACGACTGCTGAAACACGGCGAAGTCGGCGAGATCGACGTTCTGGTCCCCGTCGAGGTCGTCGGTCAAACACATGTGGCCGTTGACATACTGGTACCCGTCGCCCGCCATGCAGGCGATGAAGGCGTTCAGGTCGGCACGGTCCACGTCGCCGTCGTGGTCGTAGTCACCCGGCAACACGGCCGTGTCGCACAGATTGATGTCCTGCCGGACGACAATCCCGCGCCGCACGACGACGCCCGTTAGGCGCGTCGTGGGGCAGCCGCTCTTGCTGGCCGTGACCGTGTAGCTGGTGCCACTGGCCGACGCTGTAATCAGGGTGACGACGTAGTACCCGTTGCCGTCCGTCTGGACCGCCGCGAGCGAGCCGACCTGCACGCTGGCCCCGTCGATCGGCGTGTCGGTGCCGGGGTCCGCGACACGGCCCCACAGCGTGCCCTCCGTCGCGGTGTTGGGGTCACGCCAGGGCATCGTCGGGGGCGTCGCGGTCGACGTGAACAGATTCGCGGCCACGTACCCGTACCAGTTCGGGTCGTTCTCCGAGTTCCCGTCCATGTTCTCGTCGGCAGTGTCCCAGTAGGAGTAGTTGACGACGCCGTTGGCCCCCGCGCTCAGGCAGTACTGCAACTGCGTGACGCTGTCGGCCTTGCGGTTCAGGTAGTTGCCCTGCCCGCAGAACATGTACCGCGAATAGCGCCAGCCGATCGCGGCGTTGACCCAACTGCGGTACATGGCCGCTTGGCCCGAGTCGTACTCGCGCTTGTAGTTCATGGGGATGCCGGCGTCGAGATAGGCTTTTTCCATCCACATCCGCCAATCGCAGAAGAGATGGTAGGCGTCCGAGTTGCTGAAGCTGCCCGGCGCGGAGCCCCACGCGATCAAATCCGCCGTGAACCGCAGCGGCTGCCGCACGTTCGCGATCGACGGAATCTCCGCCCGCGTGCGGCGGACCAACTCGCTGATGGTCCGGCGGCGGAAATCGCACCAGGACGGTTCACTGGGGCCCGGCGTGCCGACGTAACCGGTTAGGGCGCGGAAGCGCGCGAGCGACGAGCCGGCATAGTTGGGGTCGGCCGGATAGCCGGCGTCCTCGTCCACATAACGGATGTAATCGTAGTTGATGCCGTCGATCTGGTAGTTGGTCACCAACTCGCGCACGATGCTGATGATGTATTCCTGGGCGTCCGGCGAGCCGGCGTCGAGGTAATAAGCGTCCGTGATCTTGGCTGGACCGCCGCCCATGTTTGCCTGCGGCACCATGATCCATTTCGACTGCACGCGCGTGTTGCCGGAGGGTGGCCAGGTCAGGCAGACGCGGTAGGGCACGATCCACGCGTGGACCTCCAGCCCGTTCGCGTGGGCCTTCGTGACCAGCGTGGCCAGCGGGTCGATGCCGCCGGAGATGTCGGTCGCCTTGGGGAGGATGCTCGAATTCCAGTACGACCCGTGGCCGCTCGTGCCGTGGTCCTGGTACGCGAGTACCTCAGGGATGATGGCGTTGTACCGGCCGGTGACGGCGCGTGTGACAATCGTGTTGACGTCCGTGTTGCTCTTGAAGCCGGGATTGAAGGCGTCCGCCCAGAACCCGCGGAACGACACGGCGCGGTCATCGAGCGTCACCGGCGTGTCGCCGCTGTCCACATCTTGAGCGCGACCGACGAGGGCCGCGGTCAGGGCGAGAAGAACTACCGCGGTCCGGGCGCGGCGTACGCGGGGTGCACGAGGCAAGTTTGTCAGCATGTCCTATTCCAAGCCAGCGCTACGCATGGACCGGCGCGCATCGGCCGCTGCCGAGCGCCGTCCGTTCGATTCGAGGGCTGTGCCATCCAATCATAACCCGCCGGCCCAGGTGGGTGAGAGGGAAAAGTGTGCTTCGGCTCATAAGCCCGGAACAGTCCGCACCTGCGCAGTCCGGCGGCCAGCTCAGCGCGGGCCGGCCAGCAGGGGCACCCAGGCGGCGAAATCCGTCATATCCACGTCTTCGTCCAGATCGAAATCCAGCAGCACGCATGGGCTGACGGGCGCGCGTTTCTCCGGTCCGATAAAGCAGGCTTGCAGCCGCGCAAAGTCGGCCAGGTCACGGTCACCGTCGTGGTCTACGTCCCCGCTGACATACGTGAAGACGTAGACCGTTCCGCGGTCGCTGTTGTTGAAGGGCGTGCCAAACACGATCTCGCGCAGCCCGTCGCCATTCACATCCGAAGCCCCGAGCGAATACCCGATGTAGTCGTTCGCCGCTCCCATGATGTGCAGGTCCGTATCCACATTCGCGGTGAACGTCGCGCCGGGCGTGAACGGCCGGCCGAACAGCACCTCGACCACGCCGTTGTCCTCGGGTCCGGCGAACCACTCGGCGGCGGCGATGTCGTCGATCCCGTCGCCGTTGAAGTCGCCGGCGGAGACCTGCATTCCGAGCGTCTCGTGGTATTCGCCGATTATGCGGAAATCCGGCGTCGCCGTGGCGTAGTCGATCGTATATGTGCCCGTTTGATACGCCGTAGAACCCAACAAGCCGTAGACGAAGCCCTCGCCGATTTGATTGTCCCACGCGCCGGCGTCGGCGCCAGGAGCCGCGACGGCAAGGTCGGCCAAGCCGTCCCCGTTGAAGTCGCCTGTGGCTGCGGCCTCACCCAGACTGTCGTACCCCCGGGCACCCCATAGCGTGATGTCGGCGGGCCTCGTGGCCAGGTTGTAGGACTTGACCGCGGTCCAGGCCGCCCTGGCCCGGCCCCGGAGGATGTACGTCGCGCCTTCTGACGTGAAGAGCCCCTTGCTGGCGCCCTCATCGGGTAGGATCAACTCGTCCAGACCGTCGCCGGTCAGGTCCGCCGTCAGGACGACCGTACCCAGCTCGTCGTACTCGCCGCGTCCGTTGATGCGCACGCCGTAATTCGGGGGGGCGGCCAGGTTGACCGTGGCTCCGCTGGGAAATGGCAGGCCGAAGATGACGTAGACGCTGCCGGACCCCGATGCGCCGCCGGTCGCGAGGTGTACGCCGAGAATCACGTCGCCGTACGCGTCGTTATCGAGCCGGCCGATCGCGGCCGCATGGGTGTCGACCCCGCCGAACAGGTTGGCGCCGCCCATGTCACCGCCGGCGGCGGGGCCGAGGAAACGCACGTCCCATTGGCCGCTGAGGCTCAGATCACGCGTGCCGGAGGCGAAGAAGTTTGGCCCGCCGTAGATGAGGTAGGCGATCCCGCGGCCCTCGACTTCGCCATAGCTCGCGGTCGAGGCGCAGATCAGCAAGTCGTCGATGCCGTCGCCGTTGACGTCGCCGGTGGCGATGGAGCAGCCGAGATTGTCGTCCACGGCGGCCCCGAGAATCACCTGGTCGGCCGCCGTCGTGGCGAGATCAATCGTCCCGCGGCCGTGGGCCCCGGCACCGCCGCGAATCACGTAGACGCGGCTGATGAATCCACCCCAGGACTCTGAAGCCCCGACGATGACCTCGTC
The DNA here is from genome assembly GCA_903914415.1 of uncultured Phycisphaerales bacterium. Classification (GTDB taxonomy): domain Bacteria; phylum Planctomycetota; class Phycisphaerae; order UBA1845; family Fen-1342; genus Fen-1342. The sequence goes on from CAIWOY010000232.1 coordinate 3,637, forward strand.
GTAGCCGTCGCCGTCGAGGTCGCCGGAGGCCACGGGGCGTCCCCAGTCGAGATCGGCGAGCGCGCCGAGATAGGTAGTGCCCGCGTCCGAAGCGGAGCGCTGGAGCGGGGCCGCGACAGCCAGGGGGGCCGCGAGGACGACGATTACGCAGCATGTGCGGAGCATGGTGGGATTCTCCGGGCAGGCGTCCGCGTGCTTACGCGGCGTGGCTCTGCTGATTGGGCGGCCGGGTCGCACCGGCCGGGCGGCACCGCCGAGTTACGCTCGACCGTGCCGCCCGCCGGTGGAGACGGCTACGGGTGCGGGCCGGTAAACGTACGCTGGAAGGCCGCGAAGTCGGCGAGGTCGACATCCATGTCGCTGTCCGAGTCCCCTGTGAGGCACGCGTGTCCAGCCGTGAAATCGCTGTCCGGCCCGGCCATACACGCGCTGAAGGCGTTAAAGTCGATCATGTCGACATCGCCGTCGTGGTCGTAATCGAACGGCAGCAGCCCGGCGGCCGACCGCAGGAAGGTAATGACCTTCTGCATGATTTGGGCCCGGGCGGTGGCCGATGTGATGCACTCAAACGGGAAGCCGAACGTGACCGCGTTGTACACGCCGCCGTAATACTGCACGCCGGCGATGCCGCCGCCGCCACCGACGTAGTTGACGCAGCGGCGGGCACCGGTGCGGGCGGTGAGGATGTCCGGGGCGAACGCGTCGTAGGGGGCGCCGTTGGCGGGCAGGAAGTCGAACGCCGACAGCCCGCCGAAGATGCCGTTGGGGTCCGGCGAGACTTGGTAGGTGTTGGCGTCGTTGTTGGAGAATCCGACCTTGAGTGTGTTCTGGCAGAAGGTCGTGCCGTGGGCCAGGCTGACCAGGTCGTAAGCGAGGTCGGAGCCGGTGATGAACACCCCGCGGCGGTTGCTGAGAAACGTGGTCAACAGGCTCTGCTCGGTGCTGGTGAGCGTTGCGTCCTCGCTGCTCTCGTTGCCCAGGATCCAGTCGGCGTACATGTAGTCAGTCAGCGCCACGAAGGAGTCGATGATCGCATCGTGGTTTGCCGAGGCGAAGCCGTAGCCGTTGGCTGCCAGGGCCTCGGCGTGCTGAATCACGTAGTTGTACGCATTGCTCTTACGCCATTGCTGACGTTCGATCGACAGCCCTGCGTAAGCGGCCGGATGGGTGAACGTCTCGACCGGATTCTGGTGTCGCCGCAGGCGGTCAAACCCATTCACGATCAGGATGTTCGCCTGACCATCGGCGGGACGGCGCACCGCCAGCACCACGGTTGGCATGGACTCGCCGCCGGCGTTTGTCGCCGCCATTTGGTAGTAATGCGTCTCCGCGACCGGCACGCCGGAGATCGTCGTCGAGAGCACGTCGCCTAACACAATGGGGTTTCCGAAGCCGCGGCCGTCCGTGGATTGATAGACCACATAGCCGGTCGCCGGGTCGCCGTGGGCCGCGTCGGTGAGCGGCGCCCGCCAGGCGAGAGTTACATCACCATTGCCGGTGTCGAGGACGCGGAAGTCGCGCGGCGTGTCCGGCGCGAAACTGAGTGGGACCGCGCTGGACAGGCTATGGAGGAAGCGAATGATGCCCTGCGCGGTGGCCTTGCCCATGGCGGCCCGGACCCGGTCATCCCGTAAGAGCGGTGCGTCGGTTGGATCGTCGTGGAACGCTAACTCGACAATCGTCGCGTCGAACTCGTCGCCGTTCGCCGGCGTGCAGATCGCGCCGTACGCGCTGGTGTAGGTGGGCGCCGAGCGGTCGTACCAGGCGTACTCCCACTGCGAGTTCTGCGCCACCATGTCGGCGTCGACCTCGTTCGACAGCGTCGTCGCGTACTGCGTCTGGTACGTCGTTGCGCCCAAGGTCGTGATCAGGCACATCTCGCCGCGGGCTCCGCCGCCGGTCGCGTTGGTGTGGAACTCGATGTAGATGCGCTTCCAGCGGTCGACCAGCACTCCGCCCGCGGGCTCCTGGTTCATCTCACGGGCCCACTTGGCCGCCGTGCGGACGTTGTCGTCCGTGTCGCTCTGGCCAGAGACGTGCCAGATGGTGGAATCAAACCCGACCGCGTGGTTGCCGAGCTCGCTCTGCGCCCAATACTTGGAACACTCCTCGTCGCGCGAATAGCCGCTGACCGTGCTGGCTCCGTTGCCCACGATGTCGCCCATGCCGCAGCCCCAGCGGATGGCGTCGGCGATGACCGCACCGGCAACGGTGGACTGGTTCGTGATCTCGACGTAATTGTCCCCGCCCGCAATCAAGTAGTAGTTGCCCAGCCAGATCCACCCGTTGCCGACCAGGCGGTGGTCGACCTTCACTTCGCTGATCCCGCCGGCGTGCCTGATGCGGTAGGTCTGTATGGTCCGGTCCGATGACGCGATGGTAAAGCAGTACACGGGGTAGTAATCGGTCACCGTGATGGTGGGCGTGTAGCGCGCGGTGGCCGTCTCCGTCGTGCTTGCGGAGGCGAACTTGTACGGGATTCCCGAGTTCGTAACGCCATTCTCGTAGTATTTCGAGTTGGTGCTGTTACTCCAGCTTCCGGTGAACGTGACGCCCGGATCGTCATTGTCGAGCACGATCTCGATCGGCTGCCAGCCGACGGGCCGGAACGGGACCACCGTCGCGCCTGCGTTGAAGGCATAGGCCGCAAAGATGTTCAACATGTCGATGTTGCCGTGGTCCTCGTTCATCGACTGCAGGACCTCGCGCTGCAGGTACCAGTCGCCGACGCCGGTATCGGCCGTCCAGCCGTGGCCTGCGGAGGCGAAAACCGACACGCCAGTCAGGGCACCAGTCGGCTGACGCGCGGGCTGCGCGTACGGCCCCCGCGGCGGCTCGCCTGGCGGCGCCAACGCCGCCGCCTCTTCCAGCGAGAGCGTCACCTCACTTGGCTCGACGTACGGCCGAGACTCCGGCTCGGCGCGATAGGGGAGAAACTGGCTCAGCGAGTCGTAGGTCGGGCTGTCGCCGACGCGCGCCAGAACGCGTGTCCCGGCGAAGGACGGATCATGAAAGAAGGGACCGGCCAGCACAGCGCTGAGCGCCTCGACGTCGAGGTCGGACAGATACCAGTTGCCCGGCAGCGCCGGGAGTGCCAGGCGGATCTCGGCCAGGCCGTCGTCCCACCGCACGTCCTCCACGGTGGTGCCGGGTGGCAGCAGCCACTGGCCCGCGTGGTTCGGCATCCCCACCACCGACTCCACGGCCAGTTGGACGGCCGCGACGTCCGTGAGCGTCGCGCTCGGCGGCGCGACGACGGCGGGTTGGGCCTCCAGCGCTTCGTCGTTCCCGACCAGCGCGCTGTATGCCGCTCCGGCGCTGAACGCGACGCACCCGACTAGTACTGCTACGAGCTTGAGTGTTGAGAAGCGTGCCATGGTTGCTTCGTTCCTCTGGTTAGTGAGTTAGCAGTGTCGGACCTCCGCGGCCGACAGTCACGGACGGCAAACGACCGCCGGGCTCCAGGCTCCGGGCGGACTCTTCCAGTTCTTTCGGCAGGGCGGGTGGCGCGCCCGAGTCGCGGGGCGAGACGGGCGGCCACCGAATATCCTGCTCGACCACCAGTTTACTTGCATTCGCCTCTGTGATTCAAGGAAGAAGTGCGGTTGAGTCCGATAATCCAAACGCCCGTGAAGGTCCTCCGTCGGCGATACGCCCGTTCTTCTCTCCCCGTCGGCCGCGGTTACTCGCCGTAGCCCGCGCGCAGCTTCGTAACTTCCATGCGTGACACGGCCAGATCTGCACCGTTCACCGCCAGCCGAAAGTCCGCGCTGGCGTTCTGGCGGTTCGCGCAGCGCGCCCCGCGCAGCACAGCGGTCGCTGTCTTCCACGTCTGGCTGTCGGTCCGCGCGATCGCCGGCACGACCCGCTGGTAGCGCCCGGCCAGCGCGTCCGTCTCCACGACCGAGTCGAACTCCACCTCGATCGGCTCGCGGCCGGCATCGAAGTACGTGCAGCGGACTATCAACGTCCCGCGGTGGTCGTAGTAGTACGCGTCGGCCACGTCGAAGTACAGGTAACGGCCCGATCTCACGCCCGGTCGCGTGCGCACGCACGGCGTGTCGCCCAGCTTCGTGATCTCGTAGACCCCGTCCTCGGCGGGGCAGAGCCGTATGCCCTGCTCGACTAACTTGCCGTCGGACGCGACGTGTAGGTCCAACGCGACGCGCGACGCAAACTCGCGTCCGGCGGGGTTCGACTTTTGGCCGCTGAGCAGCAGTCGGACGCTGGCCGCCCAGTCCTCCGGCGACGGATCGCGGCCGGCCCGAAACAGATCGCTGTACCGCCGGGTCCACTCGATGTAGTAGCGGCCGTCCTCGCTCGTCTCGCAAGTGTCCGTGCCCTCGTGCAGCTCGCTCCACGTCTCGATGATGATGAGTTGCGGCCGGGCCTGCAGCGCGAGCAACCACGACGCCGTGTAGTAGCCGCCGGCGAGACGGTCGCGGGTCGGCGTGGTCCGGCCCGGCACGGGCGCGTCGTCGTAGCCCGGGCCGATCTGCACGGCGCCCGCGTTGCCGAGCGCGCCGGTGCGGGCGCCGGCGTCGGGCAGAATCGGGCCGTTCAGGGCGGCGCCCCAGCCGGTGCGCAGGTCGGCCTTGAACGACCACGACGGGCCTGCCACGACCAACGGACGGCGACCGCCGAAGTCCCGCGCGAAGTGCTCATAGACATAGTCGAGCGTGCTCTGATCGTGCCCGGTGGCGAACGCCGCCTCGTAGAGCTGCACGATCGGCCGGCCGTCAATGCACGCCCAGTGCCGCGGCGGGATCTGGCAAAAGAAGTCACGGATCGTGCGGTAGAAAATGTCCTTGCCCTCGTCCGTGCGCAGATCGACGTTGCCGTGGCCGGGCGCGCGGAACGCGTGGCCGCCCAGCAGCGTTGAGGTGTCGTAGAACATGCCGATCCGGGGCGTACGACCCGTCTTGGCCAGCTCGTCCAGCGCCTGCACCAGCGGCGGCAGCCCGTGGACCGAGAACCGCAGCTCCGGCTTCTCATACTGGTTCGGCGCGCCCCAATACACCGGCAGGGCGACGTCGATCCCGGCCGCCATCAAATCCTGCATCTGCTGCTTGTGCCACGCCGGCGATTCATAGCTCACCGCGCGGTCGTCGGGGAAGTGGTGACGCAGGTTACTGCGGGTGCGGGCCGTGTCGTCGAAAAAGTGCTCGTCCGGCCAGCGATACCAGTAGAAATAGTGCGTGGCCACGACGGGCTGGTCCGACCCGAAGCTCGGCGCCTCCGCCAACGCCTCGGGCGTCGGCAATGGCGGGACGACGAAGGCCTCGCCCGCGAAGCCGATCGCCCCGGCGGCGAGCATGCACACGAGAATCAGGACGGCGCGTGAGTGGAACATCGTAGGTTCTCCCGCGGGCTCCAGCGCGCATCCTATCCCCCGCGCAGTTGACTTGCACGCGCGATGGTGGGCACCGACCAGGCGGCGCTACTCGTTCCGGAAGCTCCGCTGGAACGCCGCCGCGTCCGCGAGATCGACGTCGGTGTCGTAATCCGCGTCGCCGGGCAGGCAGTTATGCCCGCTGGGGAAGTCGTAATCCGGGCCGGCCAGGCACGACAGGAACGGGAGGACGTCCCCGCCGTCGACGTGGCCGTCGTGGTTGAGGTCGCCCGCGGGCGGGGTGGCGATAAACATCAGGTCGCAGCGCCGCACCTGTCCGGCGGCGAGCGGCACGCTCGGCGCGCTGATGTCCGCGTAGCCCGCATGCGACGCGGTGACCGTGTACGTGCGCGGCGCGAGGTGCACGAAGGAGTAGAACCCGTCGCTGCCCGAAAACGCCAGGCTGTGACCGGTGGCGCGAACCTGCGCGTCCAGCAGCAGCGCTCCATTGGGATCCTTGACGTAGCCGTAGATCACACCCACGTCCGGATTGTCCTTCCAGGCCATCGCGGGCCTGGACACCGGAACCTGATACACGTTGGACAGGTAGTTGCTCCAGTACGAGAAGCTGCTCCAGGAGAAGACGCTGTTGCCGGCGGCGCCGCGCAACCGCGTCAGCGCGATCTGCTCCAGCAACGACGAGACGCCCTGGCTCGTGCTGTGGCCGGCGACCACCTGCGTATCGAGGCCCGCCGTGTGCGACAGCCAGTCCTGCAACTGCATGTCCCACGCCGAGCCCGTGCCGCCGGCCGTGTACATCATCGGTACGGCCATGTCCAGCGCGCCGGCTTGCGCCCAGGCGATCGCGTCCTGGTGTTGGGCGAGCGCCGCGCTGGCGGAATTCGGGAACACAGCCGCGCTGACCTTCACCTGCGGCTTGACGGCCATGATGGCGGCGTAGATGTCGCGCACGGTGCGCGTGATCTGGTCCGTCGTCCACTCGTCGAAGTCCAGGTAGGCCGGGTTGGTCCAGGAACTCTGGTAGCGGGCGAGGCTGATCGGGTCCCAGGAGGGTTGACCGCTGCCGGGCGTACGGATGCGGTCGAAGTGCACGCCGTCGACGTTGTAGTTCTGGACCACATACAGGACCTGCTGGCGGATGTACGCTTGATAGGCCGGCACGCCCGGGGCGAACCAGACGTAGTAGCTCTCGTTGAACTGGGCGGGGTTGCTGGCGCTGTTCCAATGCAGCCAGTCGCGTTTGTTCGGGTTGGAAGCGCGGCAGTGCTTGTACAGGATGTGGTTCGGGTCGGCCGGCAGCGTCATGGCCTCCGCCGGATTGCTTTGCCAGCACGTGTGCGTGTTGATGTAGGCGTGGAATTCAATCCCGCGCGTATGGGCGGCGTTGATCGCGTACGCCAGCGGATCGAAGCCGGGGCTGTGGCCGCCGATCAACGGCGACCAGCCCTCGTATGGCGAGGGGTAGAACACGTCCGCCTGGCCGCGGACCTGGAAGAAGACCGCGTTGAAGTTGGCGCCCGCCAGATCGGACATGATCCGGTCGATCGTCGCCTTGCACGTGTTCGGATCGGGGTTGGGCCAGTCGAAGCGCGAAGCCCACATCGCCCGCAACTCGGGTGCCTGGGCGAAGCCGGCGCGGAGCGCCAGCGCCAGAATCGAAACTAGAGTGAGCCCCCGCACCAGGCCGGTGCGACTGCGCATACAGAGCATCCGTCACCTCCAACCCCTCATACTAACGGCTGGTCGGGTGAGTTTACAAGGTCGATTCGTCCGCGGGTCCTGCGGCTGTGCCGACCAGGCGTAATACCCGGTCATCCGCCGCCTTGGGCCAGTTCCTGTATGTACGGCAGCAAGATCTCCCGCCGCACCTCCCGTATCGGACGCGGCGCGCTCTCGGGCTGCGAGCTCGCAGCCTCGGCGCGCTCGGCCCGGCCGCCGCGCTCCGCACGCTCCGGCGTGTTGAACAGGCTGCCATAGGAAAAGACGCAGAAGTTCCCGGTCTTCGCGGCGGCCATCTCGATCTCCTGCCGGACCGCCTCTGTGGCCTCCTCCGGCGACATCCCCCGGTGTCGGCCGAACCACAGACCCGGAATCACCGGTACCGGCGGCTTGTCGGCCAACCAACCGTCGATCCGCTTGCCGAACTCCGCCGGGTCGTCCACGTAGTTCATCGGCAGCACCGCGTCGACCAGCTTCTCGCGCGCCCACCGCCGGTCGTCGCGGAAGTGCGCCAGCGACGACTTGGGGTTCGTGCCCACCGCCGCCGTCAGCACCACGTCCGCCTTCGTCTGATGAACCATGTCGCGGATCTGCCGCACGAGCTTCGTTACCTGCTCCGTCCGCCACTGGCTCCAGCGCTCCTTGTTCTCGTCCGGCGTAAGGCCGGTCTCGTGCTTGTACAGGGCCAGCGTGCGTTCATCATGCGGATAGTCGATCCCGGAACCCTGTGGGATCGCGGGCGGCTCGTTCGGGAAGCGGATGTAGTCCATGTGCAGGCCATCGACGTCGTAGCGTGCGATCAGATCGTGGTACACGTCCACGAGATACTGCCGCACCTCCGGCAGGCACGGGTTCAGGCTGACGTAGAACGAGGACAACGCCTGCCGGTCGCCGTGCTGGTCATACCAGAACCAATCCGGGTGTTTGTTGTAGAGTTGCTCCGGGTCCTCCGGCGGTTCTGTGCCGTGCCACCCCGGCATGACGTTCACCCAGGCGTGCAGCTCCAAGCCGCGGTCGTGCGCCTCCTGGCACGCAACGGCCAGCGGGTCCCAGCCGGGGTCGGTGCCGCCCAACTCCTCCGCCCACGGCTCCAGCTTGGACTGGTAGAACGCGGTCCCGTTACCGCGGACCTGGAACAACACGGCGTTGAACCCGCCCTGCTGGCAGTCCGCCATGATGCGGGTCACGTCTTCAGGGGTCTTGTACTCGTAGCGCGTGACCCAGATCGCCCGCATCGGCGTCGTCACCCGCGGCGCCGTCTGGCAGCCGCTCAGAATCACCACCAAGGCACCAAGACACAAAGAAGAGAACTTGTGGAATTCCATCGTTCGCACCTCACGAGGTTTGGGCTGGGTTTCGCACGGCTCCAATCCAGAGTTCAAAATCCAAAACCTCCAATTAGCTGCGGTACCTGGGTGGTTCGCATCACGTCTGCGCCGTGCGCCGCCGCGCCAGCAGATAGCCCCAGATGAACGCCACCAGGCTGCCGAGTGGCACCATCCACGGGAAGGCGACGGTGAGATAGATCGGCTCGCCCTTCGCGTTCTTCCCGCCCTCCCAGTAGCCGTAATAGCTGAGCCACATCATGAAAGCCAGCCCAAGCAGCAGCACCACAGTTTGCGCTCCGACCGGGATCACCGCCGGCGTGCGCGCCTTCTGGGATGGGGCTTCGCGTGCCAGTTGCCAGAGCCAGATGACGAGAATGGCCGCGAAAAAGCCCCAGCAAACCCAGTGGGTCCACGGCTGATGCCAGACCATCGCGAACACGCACATGCACGACAGCGGGGCGGCGTACATGAACCCGCGGCTGTCGACCCGCAGGGGAAAGAACGAGAGCAGGAAGCCCGCGAGCAGCGCCCCGAGGATGTACCCGGCCATCGCCAGGCCCAGATCGAGGATCGACTTGTAGTGCTGGCCGACGTACAGCATCGAGTACGACAGGAGCGCCAGCATGACGCCCCAGAACAGCACCAGCAGCCGACTGACCAGCACCGTGCGCCGATCTTCGGCCGTGGCCTGCGGCTTGCCGGCCAACTCCTCGGCGTGATCCGCGAGCGAGACTTGGATCCCGCGCTTGCGGAGGAACCGCTCGCGTAGCGGGTTGTAGAACGCGGTCAGCGTGGTCTGGCTCGTCGCGGTCAGCACGCCCATCATCGTCGAGATCGCTGCCGCGAACACCGCGGCGATGATCATGCCCTTGAGGCCCCGCGGCACGACTTCGACCACGAAGATCGGCAGGATGCGGTCGCCCTTGCCCTCCTTTCCGGCAAACAAGGCGAGTGCCTCGGGCGACATGGCGTGGTTCTGGTAGTAGACATACAGCCCAATGCCGACCAGGGCCACCGTCGCGGTCACCAGAACGCTGATCTGGCTGCTGATGACCGCCCAACGGGCATCGCGTGCGTTCTTGCAGCAGAACATGCGCTGCGCGAGCGTCTGGTCCAGACCGTACGCCCCCAGGCCGCCCCACGTACTGGCGATGGCGGCGGTCCACATGGTGTACGTCCGAATCGGGCTGGTATCCCAGTCGAAGAACGTGAACTTGCCCCACGCGCCCGAGTACTGTGGATTCAGCCCGTATTGGGGCAGGCCCGACATCGTCGCTTCCCAACCGACGCGGAACAGTTCGCTGAATCCGCCGGAAAGGCAGTGTGCGACCGTCCCGAGCGCCACGAAGGCCCCGACCGTGAAGCAGGCGAAGAGGGCCACGTCGGTCCAGATCACCGTGCGCATGCCGCCCATCAGCGTCCAGGTGATCGAGACGATGCCGATGATGATGATGGCCGCCGCCAGTTCGTTGATTCCCGTGTAGTGCCGGACCACGCCGAGTTGGTCGCTGAGCACGACGCGCAGCACTTCGCTGGCGAGATAGATGCGCGACGATTGTGCTAGGAGCGCCTTGATGACGAACAGCACGGTCGTCAGCCCGCGGATGTTGCCGCCGAGCTGGTTGTGCATGTAATCGAACGGGCTGTAGATCTCGCGCTGGTAATACGCCGGCACGAGCCAGTAGCCCACCACGATGCGGGCAATCAGCGTCCCGAACACGCCGAGTTGAAGATACGTCAGGTTCCCCCCCGGCTGCATCACGACCCACGGCACGCTGACGAAGGTCAGCGCGCTGATCTCAGAGGCGATGATCGAGCCGCTGACCGCCGGCCACGGCAGTTTGCGGCCGCCGAGAAAGAAATCGCGGATATTGGCCTGCCTGCCGGCCATTTTCGCGCCGAGCCAGCTCGTGAACACGAGGTAGGCGATGACCACGCCCCAGTCCACCGCTCCGAACTGCACGCTGAACGCGGCTAGCAAGATCCCTTCTCCTTACAGACGCGAAGAGAGACCACGGAGTCACAACGCGGGCCGCGCCCGCAACCCACTGTAGCGGCCGACCCCCGTGTCGGCCGTAGACTGCCGGAGAATCTGCGCGGCGCGCGAAGGTCCCGACTGTTTGTAGTACAGGGACACAGATAGGAGGTGGTAAAGTGACAATGTGACAAAGTGACCAGCACGGCACCGGACGTTTTCACGTTATCGCCTTTTCACTTTATCATCCGGCTCTGGGCCTCTGTGTCTCTGTCGTGATCTACGCCTTGAGGATACGGGCCACGTGGCCGTCGTGCTGCGCCAGCAAGCGCTCCGCCTCCGCCCGGTCCACGCTCTTCTTGTGCATGACCAGCGCCGTCTTCACGCGCCCGCCGGACTGCTGGAGCAGCACGCCGGCCGCTTGGCGGTCGAGCCCCGTCACTGTCTGTATCATCCGCGTCCCGCGATCGACCAGCTTGCGGTTGGCACGCGTGTTCACGTCGACCATCAGGTTCTCGTAGACCTTGCCGATCCGTACCATCGCGATCGTCGTGATCATGTTGAGCACCATCTTCGTCGCGGTGCCCGCCTTCAGACGCGTACTACCCGTCACGATCTCCGGCCCGACCAGCACGCGGATCGACACGTCCGCCTCGTCCGGCACGTGCTCGGCCTGCACGCAGCCGAAAAACACCGTCTTTGCCCCGCGCTCCTTGGCCCGTTTCAACGCCCCGTGCACGTACGGCGTCGTGCCGCCGGTCGTGATCCCCATGACCACGTCGTGCGGCCCGACGTCCATTTCGTCGATCTTCTTCGCGCCATCTTCGGGGTAGTCCTCCGCCCCCTCAATCGACCGGCGTAGCGCATCCCACCCGCCGGCGATGACGCCCTGCACCATGCGCGGGTCGGACAGGAACGTCGGCGGGCACTCGGAAGCGTCGAGCACCCCCAGCCGCCCGCTCGTACCGGCCCCCACGTAAATCAGCCGCCCGCCGGGCTCGAACGCCGCCACCACCAGCTCGACGGCCTTGCAGATGTCCGCGCGGACGGCGGCGATGGCCGCGGGGATCGTCGCGTCCTCCGCGTTCATCAGATCCACCGCCTCGGCGATGGTCATGCGGTCGATCCCCATCGACCGCGGGTTCCGCAGCTCCGTCAGCAAGTGTCCACGGTCCTGCATCTGCACGGCTCCACGACGTCCCGCTGCGTTCCCGGCCCCCAGCGCTCGTTAAGCGGCGTAGTGTCGCGGAATCGCGCTCCCCCTGCAAGCAGCTGGCGGGCGGTTGCAGGGCCTTTCAGTTCTCGGCCGTGCTCGCGGTAGTGCGAAGTTGAACTTCGCACTACCTGGCGGCGCGGCGAGGGCCGACGCTGCGGCAGAATTGAAAGGCCCTGCGGGCGGTTGTGCGCACGTCGTGGTGCCGCTACGACGCTGGGTGGCACGGTCTGGCGCAGCGCAGCGCAACCAAGCCGTGGCGGCCCCCGCTACGGTGCCAGGAGGCGTGTAGGCTGGGCTGAGTCCCCGAAGCCCAGCTTCCCCGGTCCGGCCGGCCGGAATCCCTTCCCTCTTCGCCCTGCTGCGCCCCGGCGCGCCGCGCGCCTACGGGCACGTCGTGCCGATCACCGCCACGAACGGGTCGATGTCGGCGAACGTCACCGTGCCGCTGCCATTGCAGTCCGCGTTGAGCCACGGGCACCCGGAATGGTGCTGGTTCCAGGCCGACTCGCCGGCCAGGGCCTCCACGAACAGGTCGATGTCCGCAGAGGTTATGTGGCCATCGCAGTTCGTGTCGCCGGGGCACAGGCACGGGTTCGGCGTGCAAGTCGTTTCGGCGCCCTTCCATGTTCCCGAGCAGTTCGCCGCGGTCGTCAGCGTGCATGCGCCAGCGACACAGCAGGCCCCCGTTGGCGGCGGGCACGGGTTCGGAGTGCAGCTCGTCCATTCCCCGTGCCAGATGCCCGCGCAGTCAGCCTGCGCCATCATCGCGCAGGAGCCGTCTGGGTAGCAGCAGGCGCCGGTGTGGGCGTTCAGGCCGAGACTGTGACCCCCGCCCCCCGCGACCGCCACGAAGCCCGTGTTCGGCGCCGGCACGTTGCACTGGCCGTAGTCGTTGTATCCCCACGCCACGATCGAGCCGTCGCCCTTCAGGCCGAGACTGTGCGACAGGCCCCCCGCGACCGCCACGAAGCCCGTGTTCGGTGCCGGCACGTTGCATTGGCCGTACCAGTTGTCTCCCCACGCCACGATCGAGCCGTCGCCCTTCAGGCCGAGACTGTGGACCTCGCCCCCCACGACCGCCACGAAGCCCGTGTTCGGTGCCGGCACGTTGCACTGG
>CAIWOY010000233.1 GCA_903914415.1 uncultured Phycisphaerales bacterium
CGTCCGACGGTCTCCGGCGATGCGATCCACGTCGCGGCCGCGACGGTGCACGGGATGGACTACGTGCTGACCTGGAACGTCCAGCACATGGCGAACCCGAACAAGCGGACCCACTTTGCGACATTGTGTCTGCGGCTGGGGCTGGTTCCGCCGCAAATCGTCACGCCCGACCTGTTGATGGAGGTCGATGAATGAGCAGCGTGAAACCGGCGCCGCGGAAAGCCGAAGAGACCCCTGTGGACGACGTGCGCCGCGTGCGTAGAAAGCTGAGCGAGGAAACGGGGAACGACGTCGGTCGCTTGGCCGATCGCGCCCACCAGACCGCCGAGAAACTGCGCGACAAGCTCGGCCTCAAGCCCGCGCGTCCCTGATCGATGGCGCGCGCCCTGGTCACGCGGAGCGGTAGGTCTTCGCTGCGGCGCGAGGGGCCGCCCCATTCGCCGTAGTGGCAGGTTTCCTATCCCCACGGATGTGTCCAATGATCGGCAAACTCGAACGCGTACCGCTCCGTGAGGTCTGGAAAAACGAACTGGACTTCACGCGATGGCTCCAAGAGAACATCGACGTGCTGAACGAGGTCCTCGACTTGACGCTCGTCAGTCCGGAGCGGGAAAGGCAGGCTGGCGATTTCGCCGTCGATCTCGTCGCGGAGGACGATTCGGGCAACACGGTCGTCATCGAGAACCAGCTTGAAGCGAGCAACCACGACCACCTCGGCAAGCTCATAACCTAGCTCACGGCGATCGAGGCGAACACGGCCGTCTGGATCGTTGCCAAACCGCGCCCAGAGCATGTTGAAGCGGTGGCGTGGCTGAATAAGTCCCGAGCAGCAAGTCTCTACCTTGTGAACGTCGAGACTGTCCGCATCGCGGGGGCAGACACCGCTGCCCCGTTGTTGACGTTGATCGTCGCCCCGAGCGAGGAGGCCAGGTGGGCCGGCGAGAGGAAGGACGAGCTTGCCGAACGCCACGTCCGGCGCCGCCGCTTCTGGACCGAACTCCTGAATCGAGCGAAGGGTCGCACGCAGGTTTTCGCAGCGGTCTCGCCCGGCATGGTCGCAACAGTCGTCGTGCTCGTCGGCCAGCTTGTCGATGACATCCTTTGGCCAGCGGATGAACATCTTCTCCTCATCCCATTCCTGGGTGGGATCAACAGTATACGGATAGCCGTCATTGCCAATCACGATCGAAGCCATTGAGCCATCGGGGATCTTCGTTCCTTCTTTCCGCTCCGACCGTTTGTCAGCGTTCATCCGGCACGGTGCCGGGGGATTCTTGAGCAGAGATGCGTGTGAGCGAACCGTGACCTCACGCCACCCAGTGAGACCCGCGCGCACCATGTTGAGAAGACGGTCGTATGTCATGATCTCTATGCGGGAGTTCGTGTTGAGCATCTGTCGAAGTAGGCTTAGATTAGCAGGTGGACCAGGTAGTCCAGCCGGCCGGACAGGACGAGCCGGCGGCCGGAATAGCGCATCACTTCGCGGATCTGCGCCCGGTACAGCGGGGCGTAGCAGTGCTGCGGGCATTTCTTGCACATCGGCTTCGGGTCCAGCGGGCACGCCGCACGCTTCACGAAGGCGTGGGTCAGCAGCTTGCGACCCGGCGGGCACAGGCGCAGCGGGCGGCCGTGGAGGGCGGCGACGTCGTGCGTTTTCAGCGTCACGACCTCCTTCGCCGCGGTTGGGTGTCGCCTGGCGCAATAGACCTCGATGAGCGTGGCGAGCACCTTCAGATCGTGACACAATTGCCGCGCGTGGCGTGCGTCGGGGCGCGCCGGCGGTGGGGACAAGACGGCGTCTGGGCACTCCGCCCCGGCGCCGTGCGTCCACGATTGCCAAAGGGACAACAGGCTCATCCGATCTCCGGTCACCGCCCCCGCGGTGCAGCCGGTCAGCGGGCGGGCTCGAGCGCCGCCTTCAGATCGGCTGTCGGGCTGCTGCCGGTCAGCTTGAGATCGTAGCGGTCTTTCAGGACCTCAAAGACGCTAGGCGAGAGGAACGCCGGGGCGGCCGGGCCGACGCGAATGCCTTTGACGCCCAGGTACAGCAGCGTCAGCAGAACGGCGACCGCCTTCTGTTCGAACCACGACAGGACGATTGTCAGCGGCAGGTCGTTGACGGAACAGTTGAACGCCTTGGCCAGCCCGACGGCGACCTGGATAGCACCGTACGCATCATTGCACTGCCCCATATCAAGCAACCGCGGCACCGGGCCGGCGCCGTCAAGCTCGATCGTCCCGAATTCCTCCTCGCGAATCCGGTACTTGCCACAGCCCAGCGTGAGCACGACGGTGTCCTTGGGCGTGTGGCGGGCAAACTCGGCGTAGTAGTTGCGGCCGGGCTCGGCACCGTCGCAGCCGCCGATGAGGAAGAAGTGACGCAGCTTGCCGGCCTTGACGGCGGCGACGATCTTGTCGGCGAGGCCGAGCAGCACGGTGTGGTGGAAGCCGATGGTCGACTCACGGACCAGGCGCTCCGGCAGGGGCGGGCAGCGCTTGGCGCAAGCGATGACCTCAGAAAGGTCGTTCGTCGCGAGGCGCTTGCCGCCCGGGACCGCGGTGACGCGGGTGGTGAACAGACGACCGGCATACGAGGCCGGCGGGATGAGCACGCAGTTCGTGGTGGCCAGCACGGGGCCGCTGAAGCCCGCGAACTCCTGGCGTTGCTTCTGCCAGGCGCCGCCGTAGTGGCCCGCGAGATGCTTGAACGCGCGCAGCTTGGGATACATGTGGGCGGGCAGCATTTCGCCGTGGGTGTACACGTTCACGCCGGTGCCCTGTGTTTGGACGAGGAGGTCGTACAGGTCGAGGAGGTCGTGGCCGGTGACGAGGATGCCGGGGCCGGCCTGCGTGCCCTCACGCACGGTCGTGGGCGACGGCTGGCCGAACCGACGCGTGTGACCCTCGTCGAGCATCTGCATGACGCGGAGGTTCTGCTTGCCGCACTCCAGCACGAGCTCCAGCAGGCTCTGCATGTCGAAGTTCACGTTCGTGACGGTGGCGAAGAGCGCCTCCTCGACGAATGCGTCCACCGCCTCGTCGACCATTCCGAGCCGACGGGCGTGATGGGCGTAGGCCGCCATGCCCTTGACGCCATACAGCAGCGTCTCCTGCAACGACTGCACGTCGGCGTCCTTCCCGCAGGTGCCGACATCCGAACAGCCTCGTCCGCCGCGTGCTTGCTCACACTGATTGCAGAACATCGTTCAGACTCCCTTTCGTGACAGCGCTGAAGAAGAAACGGGACTACCCGGCGAGTTGGGCCGGCAAATTACGCTCGGCGAGCACCTCGCCGCGGGTACTGACGACGATTTCAGTGATGGGGGTATTGGTGCCGGCGCGACAGCGCGCTTCGAGGACGGCGGCGACGATGCCGCCGCAGCAGGGCACCTCCATGCGGGCGACGACAATCTCGCGCAGCCCGCTAGCGCAGATTATCTCCGTCAGCTTGTCGACGTAACCGGGTAGATCGTCGAATTTCGGGCAGCCGATCACGACGGCCCGGCCGCGTAAAAGGCGGGCGTGAAAGTCGGCGTAAGCGACGGGGACGCAATCGGCCGCGACCAGCAGGCTGGCGCCGTGCAGGACCGCGGCTTGGGGCGGAAGCAGGCGCAACTGCACCGGCCAGTGGGTGAGTTCGGACGATTGTCCAGGTGCGGCGGTCTCGCCGGCACGGGTGGGGCACGCCGCGGCAGACCGCGGCGTGAACTGGGTGAACCGGCTGCCGGGGCAACCACTGCTGACCGGCGCAGATGGCCCGGGCGGCGGCGCCGGCCGGGGCAGGGCATCGTCGAACGCGTCGGCCTCGCGGTGCGCGATCTTGATCGCGCCGCGCGGACAATGCCCGAGGCACGCCCCCAGGCCATCGCAGAGTTTGTCAGAGACAAGACGAGCTTTGCCGTCCACAATCTGCAGCGCGCCTTCGTGGCACGCGGGGATGCACACGCCACAGCCGTCGCACAGCGCCTCGTCGATCGTCACGATCTCGCGGATCATGGTCTGCTCCGTCATCGTGACGCGGGACGGAGATGGGCCCGCCGCCTTGCGTCACGTCGATGAGTTTCGGACAATACCCCGCGAAGGGCCTTGATCTGGATCAACGGACGGAGTTTTTCTTGCCACAGCCGCCCACCGCGCGACATGAATGCCGCGGCTCCCCGGAGTCCGCCGCACGCGACACGCTTCGTAAGTGCCGTCTGTTGCGGGGTTTATCCGACGACTGGATTGAAGTCCTGGCGCGGGAAGCGGTGCTGCGGCACTTCCGCAAGGGCCAGACGGTCTTTCGCCAAGGCGACGAGTGCCCGGGCATGTACTGCGTCGGCAGCGGTCTGGTCCGCGTCTACAAGGTGGCGTCGAGCGGCAAGGACCTGGTGCTGCACTTCGCCGAGCCCGGGGCGACGTTCGCCGAGGTGGCGGTGATGGGCAGCCTGCCGTGTCCCGCGCACGCGGAGGCGATCGAGGACACAACTTGCGTGCTGCTGCCCGCGGAGCGCGTCCGGCAACTTCTGCAGCAGCATCACGAGCTGTGCCTGCAATTGCTGGGCGGCATGGCGCTGTGGGTGCGGCAACTCGTGGGCCTGCTGGAGGACCTGGTGCTGCGCGACGCGACGGGGCGCGTGGCGCGGCACCTGCTGGCGGCCGACCCGAGCGCTGGGCGGGAGCCGTTCCTGTTGCCGATGCTGAAGAAGGACCTCGCGAGCCACCTCAATTTGACGAGCGAGACGCTGTCGCGGACGCTGCGGCGGCTGGCCGACGCCGGGCTGATCGAGCTGGGCGCGGGGCAGCAGATTCGCATCGTGGATGCGGCGACGCTGGGCGACGTGGCGGACGGACTGCCGCCGGCCGAGTTTGAATAGGCCGGCGCCGTTGGCGTACACTATCGGTGGTCGGGTCCCACGGTGGGGTGGGTGGGCCCTGAGCAGGTCGCAATGGCCGAGGAAGCGTTTAACGTGCTGGCACCGCAGGCGGGTGCGCGGCAGGAGTCGTACCGGGCGGGCACGCTGGTCGTGCTGCTGCGGCTGCACTGGTTCATCCGGCTGCGCTGGCTGTTCGTGGCTCTGGCGCTGGGCGAGCTGGCGGTCGAGCGGTTTGCGCTGTCCCGGCGCGCCGGGACCGCGCACCGTCCGGCCGCGCTGCTGCTGAGCGTGCTGGGGGTCGCGGCCGTCAACGTGGTCTGGACGGTGATCTCGCGCCTGCTGCGGCGGCGGTTCAGTGCCGCGGTCCCGGCGCGTCCCGGCGCGCCGGGAGACGAGCCGGTGCCGATCCGTGACGCGGAGGTGCTGGCGAACGCGCAGGTGGCGGTGGACCTGCTGCTGCTGACGCTGATCCTGCATTACACGGGCGGGGCCGAGAACCCGATGTCGGTGTTCTACGTTTTCCACGTGGCGATCAGCGCGCTGCTGCTGGAGCGGTGGCAGGCGGTGTTGCAGAGCTGTTGGGCGGTGCTGCTCTACGCCAGCCTGACGATCGGGGAGTGGCGTGGGTGGTTGCCGCACTTTCCGCTGCTGCCGCACCTCGGGCCCCTGGGCCTGCACGAGCGGACCGAATGGGTGCTGCTGATGATCGGGGTGGACGTGCTTGCGGTGCTGGGGACGCTGTACTTCACGGTCCGGATCACGAAGCTGCTGGGCGACCATGAGGCGCGGCTGAAGCAGGTGAACGTGGCGCTGGAGCGGTCGCGGCGTGCGATCGAGGACTTGCAGCGTCGCCGGGCGCGTTTCATGCAGATGGCAGCGCACCAGCTCAAGAGCCCGCTGGCGATTGTGCAGACGCTCGCGAACCTGATCCGGGACCGGGTGGTCACGGATGAGCGTGGCATTCTGGCGACGTGCGAGAAGATCACGCGGCGGGCGCAGGACGGGCTCGGGCAGGTGGGCGAGCTGCTCACGCTGGCGCGCGTGCAGGACGCGGACGCGGTTCGCCGGCGCGTCCCGGCGCGCCGGGAGGTTGAAGTCTACGGTGCCGTCGCGGAGCTATGCCGGCGTTTCCGTCCACTGGCGGAGCAGAAGGGCATCGAGCTGACGCTGTGGACGCCGTCGGACGGCGATGTGCAGATCAGCGTGGATCCCCAGGATCTTCAGGACTGCATCGGGAACCTGCTGGACAACGCAATCAAGTACACGCCGGGGCCGGGGCGGGTGCGGATCGCCGTGACGAAGAAGACGTCGTACGACCAGGCGCGCACGGTCAGCGTGCACGTCAGCGACACGGGGATGGGGCTCGACCCGGCGTTGTTGCGTTCGGGCGGGAAGGTTCTGGGGGACGCGCCGATCTTCGAGGCTTTCCGGCGCGGTCCGAACGTGATCGCCGCGCGCATTCCCGGCTCGGGGCTGGGGCTGTCGATCGTGCGGGAGGTGGTCGAGCATGCCGGGGGGCACATCTGGGTGATGTCGCGGCCGGGGGCGGGAACGAGCTTCACGGTGACGTTTCCGGTGGCGGGCTCGGCGGGTCCCGGCGCGCCGGGACAGCCACTGGTGCGCGACACGCGGGCGACCGAGGTGGTGCTCAATCTGTCCCCCGGGGAAACGGCGGGCGGCGAATGTAGCGGCCGACCCCCATGAATGTAGCGGCCGATCCCCGTGAATGTAGCGGCCGACCCCCGTGTCGGCCGTAGACGGCCGGAGAATCTGCGCGGCGCGCAAAGATCCCGGCTGCGGGACTTCAGAACGACAGCCCCGGCGGCGCCGGGGCGGCCCGGGGCGGCCGCCAGACGTAGCGGCGGCCCCGGCGCATCCCGGCGCGCCGGGACGGCGCGCTAGGCGAGGCCGGTGTCGTCGTGGGCGGTCTCGCCCAGCTCCTCCGCGGTGATCAGGGCGAGCCGGGCCGCCTTCTGCTCGGCATCCTTCTTGGTGGGTCCCCAGGCGCTGGGGAATTGGCGTCCACCGATCGAGACGGCGACCTCGAAGCACTTGGCGTGGTCGGGGCCCTTCTCGTCGAGCAGCTCGTAGAGGGGCGTGGCGTGCATGACGCGTTGGGCCCATTGCTGGAGCTGGGACTTGAAGTTGTAGTGGTGCCGCGAGTCGGTCGCCCGCACCAGCTCGCCGTCCATGTGGCGCACGATGAACGCGCGGGCCGCGTCGAGCCCGCCGTCGATGTAGATGGCGGCGATGACGGCCTCGAGCGTGCCGGCGGCCAGCGAGGTGGGCAGGTGCTC
>CAIWOY010000234.1 GCA_903914415.1 uncultured Phycisphaerales bacterium
ACGCGTCCGAACGCGTCGCCGTGCTGCGCATGGCGAGGATATACGCGCGTGCGCGCTCCCGGCGCAAGGGCTAGGCTGCAAAAATCTCAGACAATCTTGCAGACGGGTGAAGTGTTACTCTCGAAGCACCTCGCCGCGCAGCTTCCGCCCCCGCCCGCCCGCCGCCCTTCTTCCCCAACTCGTTACTCGCTATTCGGCACTCGCTACTCGCTACTCGCCTTTTGCGCCGGCCACCGGGGACTCGCGCAAGCGCCAGATTTCCGTCGCTGGACTGACCTTCAACAACTCGTAGCGGCCGGTGACCGCTTCGCGATAGGGATTCGGGTTTTTCGTCGGCGTCGCTTCCAGGACGACGTATTGCGGGCGGTCGGTCTCCAGCCGCTGCGTTTCGCGTTGCACGCGCTCCTGCGTGAACGAGCACGCCGGAAGTACGTTGTAGCGGCCCCAGGGTCGCAAACCCGTGGCCAAGTACAGTTGGGTGTCGAGTTGCTCGGTCAGTATGGCGACCCGGGCGCCGCCCGCCGTGAGTTTGCGCAGATTCGCCACATCCGCGCGAAACACGGCGGCGTGGCGCTCGAACGCCGGCAGGACCGGCACATCGGCGGTGTCGGGCAAGAGGTAGCTGCTGGGCCTGGGGGGCTGCGTGAGGCCGACGCGGAGCAGTGCAGGGTAGACAGTGAAAGAGGGATTGGTGAACAGCCAGAGGGCCACGAGGGCGAGGGCGGCGGCCGGGAGGACGGAACGCCGGACGCGTGGGGCGTGGGCGACGAGCCGCGCGGCGCCGGCGACGAGTACGAGGACGAAGGGGACGGCGACGTGATAGATGTTGTAGGGATGCGAGCGACCGACGAAGAGCAGGGCGTGCAGTAGTCCGTACGCGGCCAGGCCCGCCAGAGCCGCGTCGGCGGCGAGCAGCTCTGAGCGCAGGGCGCGGGTCACAGCCCAGCCGAGCGCTAGCAGGTACGTGGCGAAGAACAGGTCGAAGAGCAGCAGCGTGCCGTCCTCGACGCCGGCCAGCGGCACCTGGCCCAGCCCGAGCTTGGGGTAGACGACCAGCGCCTCGAAATAACCCGCCCAGAGGGCGCGCGAGAACAGCGTGCCGCGGCTGGCGATCAGCAGCCCTGTGAGGAACACCGCGGCGGCGACGCCCGCAGCCGCGCCAGCGGTGGCGGCGACGACACGCAAGGCGGGCCGCAAGTTCGGGCCGCGTGCATTGAGCAGGTACAGTACGATGACGAAGCCGAGACTCAGGACGAGGTAGGGGCCGTTATCCGTGGAGAAGAGGAACTGCAGACCGACGAGCGCGCCGCCGGCGAGGGCCCAGGTGCGCCGGCCGGTGCGGGCGAAGCGGAGCAGGGCAAGGGCGGCGAAGACGTCGAAGGGATGGCGGAGGCAGGTGGAGGAGGGAACAAACCACTGGACCATCGCCGGCTGGATGCCGTTGAACATCTGGAGCAGGATCGCGGCGAGGGCGCCGGCGAGCGCCCACGTCCGGCGCTGCGTGAGGCGGCGGAGCAGCCAGTAGACGCCGAGGAAGTACACGCAGCCCCAGATCACACCGACACCGAGCATGGTTGTGTAGGCCAGCGGTGTGATCCAGGTCAGGCCGGCCATGACGAGTGGCCAGCCGGCGCCGTATTGGCAATAGCGGTCGGTCCCGAGCGCGAGTCCGCGTTGCCAACTCAGGGCGGGGTCCATGGCGAAGAAATTCCAGTGATGCAGGCACTCGTCGCTCATGGCCGGGATGATGACGTTTCCCCACCACGCCCGGGGAATGAACACGACGGCCAGGAGGACGGCGGCACAGGCGGCGTCCAGCAGCCAGCTCCAGCGGGCGGCGGTTGGGGCGGGGGCGTTGGCGGTTGCTTTGCGCTCTGGCAGATGGAGGCGAACGCTGCGCAGCTCAAGGGCAGCACCGGCGAGCATCGCCGGTGCGAGCGCGAGCAAGGCGGCGACGTCGAGGGTCGAGGGGTTGAGCAGGCGTAGCGCGCGGCCGCTGCCCGTCGGGCTGGTGCTGTTGGGGGGCAGTGGGAATCTGCCGAGCAGCAGGATCACGAATAGCGTTGCGCCGATCGCGGCGAGAGCGATCAGCACGCGGGCAGCGTGTGTGTGCCAGGCGCGGTAATCGTCTGGTCCGAGCGTGGCGGCGCGGCGGGCGGCGGTGCGGCGGAAGATCGCCGTGGTCAGCAGGGCGAGGGCAAGAGAGACGGCGCAGCCGGCGGCGTAGATGGGGATGTCCCACTCGGGGCGGCAGGATCGTCGCCCCAACTCGGTCAGGGTGGCCGGGTCGCTTGCCCGGTGCGGACCGAGCAGGACCAGGGCGGCTAGCATGAGTTGCAGGCCGGCCGAGATCCCCAGCAGCAGCGGCGCGAGCAACTCGGCTCCGGTGGGCGCCACGGCCAGCCCGGGCGGCACAGGTTTCGCGGGGCGCGGTTCGGATTCGCTCACGCGGGCCAGCGTGGTTTCCCTTTTATATGCCCCAGGGCCTCGACTCGGGATTTCCCATTTCCGTCCTTCGCTGCCGTCATTCTACCCAGTCTGGCCGTCCGGCACTAACGGTACATGCTGACGACGTACCTCCGCGTCCATGGGGATCATGGCGCGCGTGTTGAAGCCCGTGACGGCCGTTGCCCGATACGATGGCCGGATGGGCGTCACGCTGGCCGCCCGTGTATGCGTACTGCGCCGTGGGCGACACCTCGCTCACCAACCCCCGCCCGTTTCCCGCCCCTCCGCGACATGCGGCGCTTGCTTCCCCTTCGCCCTTTGCGATTCGCCACTCGCCATTCGCCATTTCCCCCGCCCCCCCGCACTTCCGCTGTCGCGCCGTTTTTTCTGCTTCCCCCGTGTCTCCCCTGCGCGTCCTCGGCGTCCTTCGCGGTGAGAAGCCACCCCGCCCACGCGAGCGCGCGGACCGCTGCCGACGGCCGGTAGACGGCCCGGCCGCTACTTCAGGTAGCCGTACAGCAGCGCCACCGCCTCCGCGCCGTTGTCCAGGTCGGAAATGCACTGGTTCTCGTTCGGCCCGTGCGCGTTGCAGTTCGGGCCGGCGAAGCCGAGCATCAGGCTGTCCGCCCCCAGCAGCATCTTGAACTTCGGCAGAATCGGCAGCGACCCGCCTTCGCGGATGAACGCCGGCTCCTTGCCGAACGCTTCCTTGAACGCTTTGCGGGCGGCCTGCATCGGCTTGCTCTCGAGCGGGGCCATGTACGCGTCCGCGTGGCCGTGGTTCAGAATCTCGACCCGCACCGTCTTCGGCAGCCGCTCGCGCACCGTCCGGTCGAAGATCGCGTCGAGCTTCTCGCCGCTCTGGTTCGGCACCAGCCTCATGCTGATTTTCGCCCCGGCCCCCTTGGGGACGATCGTGTTCGCGCCCTCGGCCATGAACCCGCCGTAAATGCCGTTCACGTCGAGCGTCGGCCGAATCCACCGGCGTTCGTTGGCCGTGTAGCCCTTCTCGCCGGTGAGCGCCGTCACGCCGATGTCGGCGGCGTACTTCGCCTCGTCGAACGGCAGCGACTTGAGCTGCGCCCGCTCCGCGGCGCTGGCCTCGACCACGTCGTCGTAGAACCCGGGAATCGTGACGCGCCCGTTGGCGTCATGGAACGACGCGATCAGCGCCGCGAGCACGTTCGCCGGGTTCGCCAGGCTGCCGCCGAACGACCCGCTGTGCAGATCGTGCTTGGGCCCGGTGAGCCGCACCTCTTTGTAAAGCAGCCCGCGCGTGCCGTACGTGATCGTCGGCCAGCCTTCTTCGTACATGCCCGTGTCGGAGATCAGGATGTGGTCGCACTTCAGCAGGTCGAGGTGTTCCTG
This sequence comes from uncultured Phycisphaerales bacterium, assembly GCA_903914415.1. Classification (GTDB taxonomy): domain Bacteria; phylum Planctomycetota; class Phycisphaerae; order UBA1845; family Fen-1342; genus Fen-1342. The sequence continues at coordinate 3,817 of CAIWOY010000234.1, forward strand.
GATGAACGGCACGAGGTGCGGCGACGAGACCTCCTCCTCGCCCTCGAGCAGGAACTTGAGGTTGACCGGCAGCTTCTTCTCGACCGCCAGCCACGCCGCCACCGCCCGCAGATGGATCAGCAATTGTCCCTTGTCGTCGGACGACCCGCGGCACCACAGCAGCCCGTTCTTGACCGTCGGCTCGAACGGCTTCGCGTCCCACAGCTCCAGATCGCCCTCCGGCTGCACGTCGAAATGCCCGTAGACGAGGAACGTCGGCGCGCCGGCGGCCTGGCAGTGCTCGGCGTAGACGATCGGATGCCCTTCGGTCGGATGCACGCGGGCCTTGAGGCCGATGCGGTTGCACAGGTCGCACACCCATTGGGCCGCCGCCGCCACGTCCTTCTTGCACTCAGGTCGCGTGCTGATGCTGGGGATGCGGCAGAGGTCGATGGCCCAGTTCAGGTGCTCGGGACGGTGCTCACGGAGATACGCGCGAATCGGCTGCATGGCGAGGCTCCTGACAGAGAGTTCAAAGTGGCGAGTAGCGAGTAACGAGTTGCGCGGCCGCACCGCGGGGTTTAACTCGTTACGCGCTCCTCGTCATTCGCTCCTCGGGCAACGGTTGCGCATTCTACCCGCAGCGGGCTATACTGCGACCTATGGGCCAGATTCGTGTTCTGTCACCCGCCCTCATCAGCCGCATCGCCGCCGGCGAGTGCATCGAGCGGCCCGCCAGCGTGGTCAAGGAGTTGGTCGAGAACGCGCTCGACGCCGGGGCCGGGCGAATTGACATCGGCATTCTGGACGGCGGGCGCGGGCTGATCCAGGTCGCGGACGACGGCGGCGGCATGGACGCGGCCGACCTGGTCCTGAGCGTCGCCCAGCACGCGACCAGCAAGATCTGCGCCGACGAGGACCTGTTCAACATCCAGACGATGGGCTTCCGCGGCGAAGCCCTCGCCAGCATCGGCGCCGTCGCGCGGCTGCGGATCGTCTCCCGGCGGCGCGACGACGACGTGGGGCAGGAGATTCGCGCCGAGGGCGGCGAAGTCAGCGACCCGCGCCCCTGCGCCGCCCCGCCTGGCACTACCGTCGAAGTACGCGACCTGTTCTATGCCGTACCCGCGCGCCGGAAGTTCCTGCGCACGAACCAGACGGAGATGGGCCACGTCACCGAGCAGCTCGCGCGGACCGCCCTGGCGCAGCCGGGCGTCGCGTTCACGCTCAAGAGCCAGGAGCGCGTCACGCACCGCCTGGAGGCCACGCCGGACCGCCGCCAGCGCATCGCCGACTTCTACGGCGAAGAGCTGGCCAACGTCCTGATTCCGATTCGGCGGGAGAGCGGCGGCGTGGTGGTCGAGGGGCTGGTCGCGCCGCCCGCGGAGAGTCGCGGATCGGGCAAGTGGGAGTACGTGTTCGTCAACGGCCGGTACGTCCGCGACCGCTTCGTCTCGCACGCCGTCAAGGAGGCGTACCGCAGCCTGATCGACCCGTCGCGGTTCCCGGTGGCGTTCCTGTTCATCACGATCAGCCCGGATGCGGTCGACGTGAACGTGCACCCGACCAAGGTCGAGGTCCGCTGGCAGGACTCGAACTATGTGCACGGGCAGGTGCTCGCCGCGCTGCGGGAGAAGTTCCTGTCGAGCCGGCTGGACCACACGTTCAAGGCACCGCGCGACGACGAGGCATACCGCGCGAGCGTGCGGGCGGCGATGGTCGATTTCTTCACGAAGGGCTCAAGGGACCGAGGGACCCAGGGATCGAGGGGTGGGCTCTTCGAGAGCCGGCTCGCCGGGGCGCAGCGGACAGAATTCGCGGCCCGCGACGCACATGAACCTGCTCATCGGGAGCAAATCGACCCCCCGCACGCGGAACCCGCGCAGGCGTACACCGCCGGCCCCGCATTGGACACTGCGAGCGAGGCCCTCGCCCGTCCGCCAGTCTCGCAGTCACATGGCCCGCTGACCCCTCCCGGCCAACCACTCGCGACGACGCCCGCGCTCCAGATCCACAACAGCTACCTCGTCGTCGAGACCGACGAGGGCCTGATGATCGTCGATCAGCACGCATTGCACGAACGCATCCTCTACGAAGAGCTGCGGCGGCGCGTAACGGAGGGCAAGCTGGAGTCGCAACGGCTGCTGCTGCCGGAGGTCGTGTGCGTGCCGGCCGACCGGCTGGAGGCGCTGGAGACGCACGCGGATACGCTCGGGCGGCTGGGGATCGAGCTACTGCCCGCGGGGCCGCAGAGCGTCGCGCTGCACGCCTTCCCGACGTTGCTGGAGCGCGTGGATCAGGCCCGTTTCGTGCGGGACCTGCTTGATCTGCTCGCCGAGCAGGGTGCACGTCCCGACGCGGAGGTGCTGCTCCACCACCTGCTCGACATGATGGCGTGCAAGGCGGCGGTCAAGGCCGGCGACTCGCTGACCGCCGCGGAGATCGAGTCCCTCCTGCGCCGCCGCGAGCTGGCCGAGCGCAGCAGCCACTGCCCGCACGGCCGACCGACCACGCTGCGGCTATCGCTGCGCGACCTGGAGCGGCAGTTCCACCGGCGGTGAGTCGCCGCGACCTCCGTGTGGCCCCGCCTGGAAATGTAGCGGCCGGCGCCCCTGCCGGCCGTAGAAGGCCGAGCGTTTTTTCGACTTCCACAACGGCCAGCGGGCGTCGACGCTATCCGCTGTCCTCGGCGCGCTCCGCGACGGTCTTGACAACGACCGCATCCCCGCCGGCGACCCACTTGCCGCTCGGTATCTGCTGCGTCCGCAGGTTAATCAGCGCGTTGGCACCCTTGCGGGCCGCATGGGCCTTTACCAGCTCGGCGGCCGCCTCCGCCGATTTCTGCCCCTCGCCGAAGACCGCCTCAATCTGCCGCACAAGCTCGTACCCCGCGATCCGCGGCGTCGAGCTGGTGGCGACGATGTGCTCCGTGAGCCGCTTGATCTCCTGCTGCTGAAGCCGGACCTCCTCGAAGCCGGCGTGCAGATCGTTGCGAAAGCGCGCGGCCGCCGCTGCATCCCGCCAGCGCCCGATGAAATGCAGCAGGACGGCCACGAGCACCAGCGCGAGCGCCCCCAGGACGATCTTCTCCACCACGGGATCGAGCGGTAATCCAAGCAGGGCGATCACGGTTACTCCACCGACGCCGCACGCGTTCCACGACCCGTGCGGGCCCCGCCAGTATACGGCGTCGTGCGGCTATTGGCTTGCCGTTCCACCGGGAGCCGCCGCGACCGGCACCACGCCCCCCACGGCCCCGCTGCGCAGGATTCCGATCCAACGCCGGACCGTGTCGACGGCGATGATGCCGGTCAGGACGAGCATGATCGCCGCCAGCAGGATGGCCAGCCGCAGGAGGAACGCCTGGTCCGCGGGCAGGTTCGGGATCTGGCCCCACCATTCGCAAATCTTGCCGATCGCGGCCGTCACCGTGGTGACGAGCACGAACACGAACGGCAGCGCGGTACACAGCGCGTAGCTGCGTTTGGCCGCATGGTTGAGCAGGTACGTCGTGCCGATGGCCAGCGCGATGGACGCGAGCAATTGATTGGAGATGCCCAACATGCTCCACAGGGTCTTCAGGTCTCCCAGGTACAGCAGGAAACCCCAGCAGAAGCAGGTCAGGAGGCTCATAAAGATATTCAGGCCCCAGTTCGGCCGGCGCACGATCCCGCCCGGCGTCGCGCAACTTGCCGCCGCCGAGCCGCCCGCGGGTCGCCCGCCCGTGAACTGCCCCACGGTCTCCTGGAACACGAACCGGGCCACGCGCGTACCGGTCTCGAGCAAGGTCAGGATGAACAGCGCCTCGAACATGATCACGAAATGGTAGAAATAGCCCATCAGCGATTGCAGCCCGGGGACCGAGGAGAACACCTTCGACATCCCGACCGCCAGCGTGACCGCGCCGCCCGTGCGGCCGCGCAGCCCGCCTTTGCCGTCCACGCTCACCTTCTCGCCGGTGCCGTGCTCCAGCGCGGTCAGTTCTTTCGGCGCGAGATCCCAGCCTTGCGCGGGCGCGTTTGCCACCATCTGCGCGTAGGCCGCCTGCTCGGTAGGTTTGGCCTGCGCGACGTTGATCGCGAAGTAATCGCCGGGTTGCAGCGCACACGCCGCGATCAACGCCATGATCGACACGAAGCCTTCGAGGATCATCGCGCCGTAGCCGATCGGGCGGATGTGCGATTCCTTGTAGATCATCTTGGGCGTCGTACCCGACGCGATCAGCGAGTGGAACCCCGACACCGCGCCGCACATGATCACGATGCACACGAACGGCCAGACCGCCCCCGGAATGACCGGCCCGCCGCCGGAAATGAACGTCGTCGTCGCGGGCATCTTCAGCGTGGGATGCACCGCAAAGATGCCGACCGCCAGGAGCACGATCACGCCGACCTTCATGTAGGAGCTGAGGTAGTCCCGCGGACACATCAGCACCCAGACCGGCAGGATGGAGGCGATGGCCGCGTAGACCGGCAGCATCAGCTTCAGGGCCAGCGGGCTGAACAGCAGCGTATGCCCGAGCGACGACGCCGCGAACGGTTGGCCGAAGATGACGCCGAGGACGACGATGGTCACGCCGACCGCCGACGCTTCCGCCACCTTTCCGGGCCGAATCCGGTACATCCACAAGCCGGTCAGCAGCGCCGCCGGAATCGTGACGACGATCGTGAACATGCCCCAGGCACTCTCGGCGAGCGCGCTGACGACGACGCTGGCGACGCTCGCCAGCGTCGCGACCACGATGAAGAGCGTCGCAATGGACGTGGTCACGCCTGACAGCGCGCTGATGTTGCTGCGCGCGAGCTTCGCGAGCGATAGTCCGTCTTGCCGCACGGAGGCGAGCAGGATCACGAAGTCGTGGACCGCACCGCCCAGGCAGGCGCCGATCACGATCCAGATATACCCCGGCAGGAAGCCCCACTGGGCCGCCAGCACCGGGCCGATCAGCGGCCCCGGGCCGGCGATGGCCGCGAAATGGTGGCCGAACAGCACCCACTTGTTCGTCGGGTGGTAGTCCACGCCGTCGCGCAACCGATGCGCCGGCGTGGTGCGGCGGTCGTCGAGCACGGCCACCTTGGCCGCCAGGAACGCGCCGTAGAAGCGATACGCGACCGCGAACGCCGCCAGGGCCCCCGCAACCAGCCAGAGGGAATTCACGTCAACACCTCTCCTTGACGTGGCTAACGGTCCGTTGAAAAAGTCCATTTGCGTCGAGATCGGCCGCGCAAAACCCGTGTTTTTCGGCCTTCTACGTCGGCCACGGGGGGCCGACGCTACTTTTTCAACGGACTGCTAAGCCATCTGGAGGCTATGAGGCCGCTGGGCGCCTGTCAAGCAAAAGCGACGCCACTCAGCGTAACGCCACGTTCACCAGCAGCGGGGCCAGCACGTTGAGCTTGCGCTGCCGGAGCGTCGCGAAGCCGGCGGCCGCGATCAGGTCGCGGATCGCCGACCACGCGGCGTGATGTACCCGCCGCTCGTACCCCGCGACGGCCACGTCGAACACGAGCCATCCGATAACATTATCGCGAAAACCGTCCACGAGCATGAGCACGCCGCCGGGCCGCAGCACGCGCTGGAACCCCTGGATCACGGCCGCCTGGTGGGGGTAGTGATGGAACGAGTTGCAGCACGTGACCACGTCGAACGAGCCGTCCGCGAACGGCAGCCGCTCTGAGTCGGCCACGACCGTGTGCAGCTTGTGCGCGTGCGGCGACCCCGCCATTTTTTCCGCGAGCCGCTGGGCCATCATCGGCGAATAGTCGAGTCCGACGAGCAACTCGGCCTCGGGCCACGCGGCCAAGGTGTGGATCAGCGTTCCCGTCCCGCAGCCCACGTCGAGCAGGCGGAACGGCCCGCGGCCGCGCCACTGCTGCCAGCGGACAAGCTCCTCCTGGCACGCGCGGAGCGCCGGGAAGAACACCAGCTCGTTGAGCCGCGAACGGTCGTAGCTGTGCGCCCACTGGTCGAAGTGGTCACGGGCCGTGCGGCGGACCGCGGCGTGACGCTCCGCGGGGCGCGATTCCGTGGGCTCGGTGCTGTGTGGACCCATCGCGAACTTGCCGTGCGAGCAAACGAACGGCCGACAGGGCCGTGCCGCCGTGCATGTCGCGCGGCGTGGCACGACTATGTCGGCCGTGATGAGCTTCTGGCCGCGCTACTTCAGGGGCGGCTCTTCGCTTTTCGGTGGCGGCGTGCGCTCGGGCGGCGGCGCCAGGTGCTCCACCGGCGGCTCAACCCGGGGTTGGACCTTGGCCGGCGGCGGCTCGGGCGGCAGGACCTCGCCCGGCAGGTACTCCTCGGACGGGCGGCGCTCCATCGGACGCCGGATGACCTGGTTCCCGCCGATCTGGGTCTCGCGGACCATCAGGTTCTCGGGGATGCTGACGGTGTTTCCGTTGCCCCAGAACTCGATGCGGTTGAGCGTGACGCCCTCCTCCACGGTGACAAAGTTGTTGTCGCCCTGGATGGACAGCTTCCAGACGCGCGAGCCGCGTTGGATGAGCAGGATGTTGCCATGCCCCACGACGCCCACGTCGCCGAAGTACTGTCCCGTCCATTGCCCGCTGTTGCCGAACCTGGCGTTTTGGGCGCAGCCCGCGTTGCACGCGAGCAGCCCCAGCATCAGGCCCGTACCCAACACAATCCCTTTCATGCCGTATCCTCGCTAAATAGCCTTTGTTCCCAAGTTCCGCGCCGCGCCAGCAAACGCTGCTTGCGAGGTCCGATCAGTGTACCCATCCCGGCCCGGTCAAGCCAGCGGGTCACCGGCGCCGCGCGGGAGCGGGCGGCTGTACCAGCGGGTCTTGGCAGATGGCGGAGATCAGAGCCCAGAGCGCGAGCGACGGGTTCCCGGCCAACGCGCGCCAACCGGAAACGCAACGCTCGCCGGCAACCCCGCGCTGGCGCTTGGGGCTCTGATAGCCCATCTACGCCGGCCTCTCGCCGGCCGGCGCGAGCACCAGCGCCGTGCGCGCCGGCAGGTAGATTTGGACGCTCTGCGGCCGGGCGTGACATTCCACCGGCTGCCACGGGTAGGACTGGTTCGCCACCACCGCCCCGTGTCCGCCGAACGCGGGCTGATCCGTGTTGAGCACCAGCCGATAGTCCGTTGGCAGGGGCACGCCCAGCCGATAGTCGGCATACGATTGCTGCGGGTGGAAGTTGCACGCGAACAGCAGCGGCCCGCGGCGGAACGCGAGCAGCTTCTGATCCTCATGGATGTTCAGCGGCTGATAGTCCGGCCGCGACAACAGGTCGTAGTCGCGGTCGAGTTGGAGCAGCGCGCGGTCGAACTCCGCCAGCGCGTGATAGCGCAGCTCCGGATTGTCCACGAGCGACCACTGCCGCCGGGCGTACTTGAACGAAAACTGGTTGCCCGCGCGCGGGAAGTCGATCCACTCCGGGTGCCCGAACTCGTTGCCCATGAAGTTCAGGTACGCCTCCCCGCCCAAGGCAAACGTCACCAGCCGGATCATCTTGTGCAGCGCCACGCCGCGGTCGATGACCAGGTGCGGCGTGCCCTTCTTCATGTGCCAGTAGAGGTCCGCGTCCATCAGCCACATCGCGATCGTCTTGTCGCCGACCAGCGCCTGATCGTGCGATTCGGCATACGCGACGTGCTTCTCGTGGCGGCGGCGGTTGGTGAGCGTGTGGTAGATCTGCTCCATCGGCCACTGCTCGTCGCGCTGCTCCTTGAGCAGCTTGATCCAGTAGTCGGGGATGCCCATCGCCAGGCGATAATCGAAGCCCACGCCGCCCTCCGCGACCGGCCGCGCCAGACCCGCCAGGCCCGAGACATCCTCGGCGATCGTGACGGCGCCGGGCCGCAGCGTGTGCACGAACTCGTTCGCCAGCTCGAGGTACGCGATCGCATCCTCGTCGGTGTACGGCGGGAAATAGTGGTCGTAGGACGAGAAATCCCGCCCGAAGCCGTGATCGAGGTGGATCATGCTCGTCACGCCGTCGAAGCGGAAGCCGTCGAAGCGGTATTCGTCCAGCCAGAACCGCACGTTGCTCAGCAGGAACTGCAGCACCTCCCACTTGCCGTAATCGAAGCACAGCGAGTCCCACGCCGGGTGCTGCCCGCGTCCGCCCGCATGAAAGTACTGGTAATCCGTCCCGTCAAACTGGTTGAGCCCCTCGAACAGGTTCTTGACGGCGTGGCTGTGCACCACGTCCAGCAGCACGCGCAGCCCGAGCCCGTGGGCCGTGTCGATCAGCTCCATCAGCTCCTCCGGCGTGCCGAACCGCGACGACGCGGCGAAGAAGCTGCTCACTTGGTAGCCGAACGACCCGTAGTACGGGTGCTCCTGAATCGCCATGAGCTCCACGGCGTTGTAGCCGGCCTTTGCGATCCGCGGCAGAACGTCCGCGGCAAACTCGCGGTACGTGCCAACCCGCTCCTCCTCTATGGCCATGCCGATGTGCGCTTCGTAGATGCGCAGGCTGCCGCTCAGCGGCAGCCTGGGCTGCTTCCAAACGTATGGCTGCGGCGGATTCCAGTACTGGCCGCAGAAGTTGTGGTCCGGCGGCTCGTCGAGGACGCGCCGGATGTACGCCGGGATGCGGTCGCGCGGACCGATGAGGCTGTGCACGTGGACCTTGACGCGGCTGCCGTGCGTAAGCCGGTCGCCGTACTGTTCATCCGGCAGAAAGACGCTCCAAACGCCGTCGTCGTCGCGGATCAGCGGGTCGGCGAAGCGGTCCCAGTTGTTGAAGTCGCCGATGAGGGACAGGGCGATGGCTTTCGGAGCCCATTCGCGGTACCAGACGCCGGGCCGGCCGTCGTGCGCGCCGCGATTGAAGCCGAGGTGCTGGTAGGCGAGCGCGAAGTTCTCGACCGAGCCGGCGGCGGCGACAATCCGCTCGCGCAGGTGCTGGTAGTGCTGATACCGCCGGCGCAGTGCGTCGGCATGAGGCTCGAGCCAGGGGTCCTGGTCGATCAGCCCGGTGCCGTCGGTGCGCGGGTGCTTCGCCGGTGTACTCGCATCGGTAGCCATAGCTAGCACGACAGAATCCGGCAATGCGTCGTCGGCGTCAACTGCCGGCGTTCGCGTTGGACCCCGCCCAGCGCGCAACCGTCCCGCCCGCCCGGTTTCGCATTCGCGCTCGCCGCGGTACTGTACGTGCCGTGCCCCGCGTGGAAAAAGTCGCGATCATCGGGCTCGACTGTGCCGAGCCGAGCCTCGTTTTCGGGCGCTGGCGCGACGACCTGCCCAACCTCCGCCGGCTCGCGGAGTCCGGCCTCTGGGGCAACCTCGAAAGCTGCATGCCGCCCATCACCGTCCCCGCCTGGACCTGCATGGCCAGCAGCAAGGACCCCGGCACCCTCGGCCTCTACGGCTTCCGCAACCGCCGCGACTGGTCCTACGAGAATCTCGGCATCGCAACCAACCTGGAGGTCCGTCAGCCGCGGCTGTGGGATTACGTCGGCCGCGCCGGCAAAGAGTCGATCATCGTCGGCGTGCCGCAGACGTTCCCGATCGTCCGGCCGCCGCACGGCTGCATGGTGACGTGCTTTCTGACGCCGAGCACCGACAGCCCGTACACGTTCCCACCTGAACTGGCCGCGGAGCTCACCGAGCTGGCCGGTCCGTACATGCTCGACGTGGAGAAGTTCCGGACCGACGACAAGACCGGGCTCCTCGACCAGCTCTACAAAATGACGGCCCAGCGCTTCCAGGTCTGCCGCCACCTGCTGACCACACGCCCCTGGACGCTCTTCTGGATGGTCGAGATGGGCATCGACCGCATCCACCACGGCTTCTGGCAGTTCATGGACCCCCGCCACCACCGCTATCAGCCCGGCGGCCCGCTCGAAAACGCGATCCACGACTACTACGTCTTCGTGGACCGGCAGATCGGCGAGCTGCTGACCGCCCTCGACCTGGATCACACGGCGCTATGGGTCGTGTCGGACCACGGCGCGAAACGCATGGACGGCGGCTTCTGCCTGAACGACTGGCTGATCCGCGCGGGGTTGCTCGTGATGAAGACGCCGCTGGACGGTCGCCGCAAGTTCGAGCTGGCCGACGTCGATTGGGGCCGCACGCAGGTGTGGGGCGAGGGCGGCTACTACGGGCGCTGCTTTATCAATCGCGCCGGGCGCGAGCCCTGCGGGATCGTCACGGCCGATGAGTACGAAACGCTGCGGGCCACGCTCGGCGCCCGGCTCGAAGCCCTCTGCGATCATCAGGGCCGGCCGATGGGCAACCGCGCGTACCGGCCCGAGGACCTGTACGAGACCGTGCACGGCTTTCCGCCCGACCTGATCGTGATCTTCGGCGACCTGCACTGGCGGAGCGTCGGCACGATCGGGAACCCGGACGTGTACACGTTCGAGAACGACACCGGGCCGGACGACGCCAACCACGCCATGCAGGGCCTGTACATCCTCGCGCACGCGTCGCTTTCGCAGGGGCGGTTGGACGCGTCCCTGTACGACGTGGTGCCGACGACGCTGGCGCTGCTGGGGCTGAGTGTGCCGACGGAGCTGCGCGGACAGTCGCTGGTGGGATGCTGAGCGCGTCCCGCGGGTTATGCCGCCGGGGCCGGAGCCGGCACGGCGCCCGGGGGTTGTGCGCGGGGCGTGCAAACCTACAATTGACGATGGCTGGCAAGCAGCGCGGCCCAGGTGTCGCGCCGCGCCGCCCCGGGAGTTTCGTCGTGGCCTCGCGGAAGAATCGTCCGGTTTTGTACGAGCTGGTTTCGCATGGCGGTCAGCCGCAGGCCTGGCCCGCGCCCGGGCCGCAGACCGGCACGCCGTCCCAACCGTCATCGGGTCCGGAACAACCCGGGGCCGCCCCGACCGAAGACCTGTTCACGTCGCCACGGCCCGCGCACGCGACCCTGCGCATCGTGAACGGACGCGTCGTGCTCGATCTGGCGTGGCCCTACCTCGCGGCCGTCGGCGTGCTGCTCGTGGTCGTGCTGATCGCGACGTACCACGCGGGCGCGCGCAGCGTACACCCCCCATCGCCCAAGGCGACCGATGTCCAGGCCGTCCTGCGCGGCAAATCGGATAGCGAGCCGCCCGCGGCCGAGCCCGTCGCGCCCCGGCCTACCCCGCAGCCCGGCCGCAGCGGGCCGGTCGTGACGCCCCGCACGCCCGTCCCAGCCGAGCCGCCCCCGGAAACGCCTCCGCCGGCGGAAGCGAAGCCGGCCGAACACGAAGAGGCGGCGTCGTTCGCCTTGCGCCCCGGGTACTCCTACGTCGTGGTGCAGCACCTCTCCAAGCGCCCGGCCGGCGTGCAGGCCGGCGAGAAGATCCGCGAATTCCTGACGGCCAAGGGCATCGCGACCGTTGTCCGCCCCGGCAGCGGCGACCTCGAAGTGCTCGTCGCCGAACCCTTCCTGACCAAACAGGGCGACGGCGCCGCAGCAGCACACGAGAAGGAACGGGCCCGGCAACTCGTCGAGCGGATCAAGAAGCTCGGCCAGGAATTCAACCTGGTCGGCGGGTATTCCTTCGACAAATGCTACCTGCGGGAGCCGTAGCACCCCGCCATGTCACGCCTCGACCAGCTCCGCAAGCTCGCCGCCGCCGATCCGAACGACCCGTTCGTGCACTATGGCGTCGGGCTGGAATGCGCACAGCTCGAGCAGTGGGCGGAGGCGATCGCCGCCTTCGAGCGCACCCTGGCGCTGGACGCCCAGTATCACGCGGCCCACCTGCAAAAGGCGCGGGCCCAGATCAAGCTCGGGCGACGTGCGGTGGCCCGCGAAACGCTCCACGCCGGCATCGCCGCCGCCACGGCCCGCGGCGAAACGCACGCGGCGGCGGAAATGACCAAGATCCTGGAGACGCTGGGGTAGACCCGCTCCGTGTGGTCGCATCACGGCCCAACGCGCCGCCCGGAGCGCGATCAGAGCCCGGAGCGCAAGCGACGGGTTTCCGCCAGGATGCGCACCTTTCCGGCAACCTCTCGCTCGCGCTCGGGGCTCCGATGGGGCACAACTGCCGTTATTGGGCAGCGCGCTATGGGACGAGCGGTCGGGTCGTCCGATACGCGGCGTGTTGCCGCGAAAACCGGTGGGCGACAGCGGGGGTCCTGATTGCTATCGGCCGGCGCTCCGGCGCTCCACGCCGCCGGGTGGGAGCATCCGTCCATTGAACGTCCGTGGCAGCATGGCCGACATACCTGCAGGGCCGCAAAAGAGGTGTAGGTCCGCAAAAGAGGTGTAGCGTCCGACGCCCCTGTCGGACGAGGTGCAGCGTCCGGCGCCCCTGCCAGACGTAGAACCCCACCTAACTCTCGTTGGCCGGCGGGGCGCCGCCCGCCCGGGACCAACCGAAGCCGCTCGTCCGGCTTCCCGCAGGAGTTCGTTCGGATGGTGACGCGCTATCGGGAACGTCGACGTTACATCCGTGTGCCCGCCTCCGGGCCCGTGCGCTGGAGCTCCGGCACGCGGTCGGGGGTCTGCCAACTCGTCGACATCTCCCCCGGCGGCGCGGGCCTGCGTATGCCGATCCGCAAGGCGGCGCCGGTGGGGACGCGACTCTCCCTGATCGTCGACCTGTCCCCCGGCGAGACCTGGCACCTGCCCCCCGACGCCCGCGTGGTCCGGCGTGTCCCCGCAGGCGACGGCCACTGCCTCGTCGGCGTCGAGTTCACCCCGGGACAATAGAACAGTTCAATCACCGCGCACGCGCAGCCGGCACGGCCTGCGCCTGGTCTGATCTTACGTCCTCTATCTTCCAATCTGCGTCATCGGCGCAATCTGCGGACGGACCGCCGCGATTCACGAACACGTTGTCCCGATCAGCGCCACGAACGGATCGATGTCGGCAAACGTCACGTTCTCGTCGCCGTTGCAGTCCGCGTTGAGCCACGGGCACCCGGGCTGGTTCTGATTCCAGGCCGACTCGCCGGCCAGCGCTTGCACGAACAGGTCAATGTCCGCGAATGTCACGCTTCCATCGCAGTTCATGTCGCCCTGACAGGTGGCCGGGAGCCGCACTGTGAAGCTGAAGCTGCCATTGGTCAGGTCCACGGCGGCCGGGCTCACCGGCCAGTAGGCCGGCGGCGTGGGGGGCGGGGACACGCTGTCGAGCAGGGTGGCGAACGCGTTCTCCAAGCGGAAGGTATAGGTGCCCGGGCTTTGCGGCGGCCAGAAGGACTCGGAGGAGACAATCATGGTGGGGCCGCTTTGCCCGATGCCCGGAGTCACCGTGGTTTGAAGGCCGGCGTCGACGCCTGGTATTCCAAACGTGTTCTGGCAACCGCCGATCTGCACGAGGTTCATGGCGCCGGGCGTGCCGACCGGCGTGCCGCCGAAGCCCCAGCCGTCGTTCGGGTCCGGGTTGGTGATGCCGCCGGGGCGGCGGAAGGGCCCCATTCCGGGGCCGGCGTAGATCGGCTCCGGGAGATCGAACAAGGGGGGGTTGTTGGCATCTGGCACGAGGTCGGTGCTGAGCAGAGCCAGGCCGCTGTTGCCGGCGGGGCTCACCTCCGCGCTGATGGCCCAGTCCATACGCGTGTACGGGGAGATGGTGCGGCCGGCCACGGACGACGTGAGATACAGGGTAACTGTACCACTTCTCGAAGCACGGGCGGGGGCGCGGGCGGGGGCACGCGTGGTGTTGAAGGGGACGTGGGTTGGGTCGGCGGAGGCGAGATGAAGGCCGGGCTCCTCCGACAGCGGGCGGGCGTCTGCGACGGGCGTCCGCGGCGACAACGCGGCCGGCGAAATGGGCGGGACGGCGCTCTGAACGGACGTAACGGGCGCGGGCGGCGCGTCGCGGGCAGTGCCGAAGGTCAGGTTCGCCCAGAATCCGCTGATATCGCAGAAATACTGGTTGCAACTCCAGTTGTTTGGGTCGTTTGGATCCCCGTCCGCATGGTAGTCATATGTACGTCCGATCTCCGCACCCCACGCCCAGATCCAGCCGGCAATCGTGTTCGGATCCGAGAGCGTGTTCGGGTCCGAGAACCGCAACTGCATCCACAGGTCATTGGGCACCCAAACGGACGGGAAGTCCGCATTTAACGTGTGAAGCTGGCCGGACGGCAGGTTGCTCCAGCTATGCTCCGTGCCTGCGATCTTGTTATTGGGGTCCGGAGGACAGCCGGTGTGCAGCGACGCGGTGACATCGTAGGGGTCGCCGTCGGGCAGCGAACCGACCAGCACGTCGTAGTGGATCAGGTTTGGCGGACCGCTCGGCACCAAGTGGATATCGTCGGCCACCACAGTGACCGGGTGGAAGATATAACTGTTGCCCCACGGGTCCCCCCAGTTGCTATAGCGGTCGGCCGTGCAATCCGCGCCCTGGCAGAGCGCGCACTCGAGCACGGCCCAGAACGCCGGGTAGTGCTCGGCGAAGCCGAGCCAGCAGATCCAGGTCGCGGTAGTGGGGTCGTTGGGGTCGCTGGCATAGACGCCGCCGACGCGCCACCCGCTGTCGCCGAGCTCGGGCTGTTCGCCAAGGACCCAGCCGGCGTCGGCGGTGGAGAAGTCGATGACCATCCAGACGCGGTGCGGGATGTAGACGGGAGCCGGGAGGTCCGCCCACAGGTCGAGCAGGGCATTGTCGGGGTTGTCGTAGAAAGTGTGGTCCGTCCCGAGGATGGGCGTACCGCCGTCGCCCGGGCAGCCGCTGTAGAACTGGACGGTCGCGTCGAACGTCCCGGCGCTGTTGGGGTCTCCGCCGCAGAGACGAACGCCGTAGCCGGTGAGGAAGCCGCCGAGGCCGTGAGGGTGGTTGGGATCGTCGGCGAGCGTGATGTCGTCGGCGAGGCGGTGGCCCTCGACGTTGCCGGGTGGCAGGAGGGCGGTGCCGGCGGGGAAGTAGAAGTCGCCGGGGTCGGCGGTGTTGATATAGCGCGGGACGATGCAGCCGGTCTGGGGGCAGGTGCTGTCGTGGCCGTTGTAGACAGCGCCGGTCTCGGCGAGGCAGTCGTAGACGGTGGTGATGGAGCAGGTGCCGTCAGTGTGGCAGCAGGCGCCGCTGCCCATGGGGCCCATGCTGAGCTGGAAGTGGTAGAGGTCGCGGAGGTCCACATGGCCGTCGCCGTCGGTGCGGGATTCGGGGAAGTCGGCGCGGACGCAGGAGATGTCGGGATACTGCGCGGCGGGGCCGGTCATACATCCTTCAAACCAGGGGAAGTCATAGCCGCTGACGAGCCCGTCGCAGTCGAGGTCGCCGTACAGGGAGACGACGGGGCCGGGCACGGCGTTGACGGCGGCGAGAGCATTGAGGTGTCGCGGCCGCGGATCAGCGGGGCAATCCGGCTCGGCCCAGTCGTACTCGGTGGCGGTGTTGTAGATGATCTGGCGCACGTCGTAGGCGTTGAGGCTGCCGCAGCCGTTCTTGGAGAACATCAGGGCCGCCACCCCCGCGCAGTGCGGTGTTGCGAAGGAGGTTCCATTAAGGTGCTCCCAGAGGCCGGGCGCCACGGTAATGTCCCAACCCGGAGCGGCTATGACGTTGCAGCAGTTGGGTCCAAGCTGCGAGAAGCACGTGACCCAGTAAGGCCGAGAGACGAGGTCCCCGCACTGAAACAGAGGGTCCCAGGTCGGCCCGTAGCGATCATCGTAGCTGGCCGCCACGGGCACGACGCATGGGAGGCACGCGGGGGGCCACGGACCGCTGCAGCGGTCGACAGTTCCTTCCCCATTGCCGGCGCACACGAACGAAACAATCCCCCCGTCCAGCGCATCGACGAAGAGCGCCCCGAACGGCTCGGACTCGCAGGGGCAATCGAGGCTCCCCGTGCTGCCGCGACTGTAGTTGATGACGCGTAGCGTCCGGTCAGCAAGATGTAGGTCGGTCACGTATCGCAGCCCGGCCTCCTCGTTACCGAGCAAACCTACACCGGATGGCCGGTCCGACACACGGACTGAGAAGATCTTTGCGCCAGGCGCGACGGCGGCGATGACGAGAGCGACCTGCGTTCCGTGGTAGTTGGAAGACACGGGGCCCCCGTCGTTACGCGGCACGCCATTGCGGATGGTGACTCCGCCAACAACGCGGCCGCCGAGGGGCAGACGGTCCACGCCAGTGTCGACGACTGCCACTGTCACGCCGTCTCCCCAAACGCCTTGTGCATGCACGGCGTCAGCGTGAATGAAGGGCACGCTGGTCTCGGTCGGGTGCGCCACCCGTGCGAGGGCGCCGACAACGACTATTGTAATGCTGAGCCGCCTCATGGTTGTCCCTCTTGATCCCGCCCAAGATCGATCCCGCCTCATCACGCGTCCCGCTTCTTAGGGTATCGCATACGTGCGTCGGTCCAATCTCACGCTATCGACGTCCGGTTGCGCGATGAGCTTCTCGAGGCCTTCTCTCGTCACCACGCCCATCAACACGGGCCTGTTGCGGCTGTGGATGGCCGTGCGGTACTGCACCCAGAAATCGTCGGCCGTGAGCGCCCGGAGCGCCGCCTCATCTATGGCTCGTCCTCGCCCGACCTCTCTCTCGCGCGCCTCGTCGACGGTTTTGTGAGCCAGACCGATCCTCACGAAGACCCGACCGTGCAGCGCCAGTGCTCGGTATACGTCGGGCTCGACCCTTGCATCCGAGTCGCCGCCACGAGCGGAGTCCCCGGGCTTTGGCGCTGGTAGGTCGTCCTTCGTGACCGGGTCGGGCCGCTGGGGAAAGGGTCGCGAGTCTAGTCCGACCGCCAGTACGTCGGCATCAGCTTTCAGTTTTTCTATGCCCTGGCGGGTTGCGTAGCCCAGAATGGCCGCCTGGGATTGGAGCGGGTATTCGACGTAGAACTCGGCGGCGGAGAGCCGCGACAGCAGCTTGGTTTCGAGCTGCTTGATCGCCGCCTTGTTGTCTGGCGAGTCGGCCTTGCCCTTCGGTTCGTGCTTGAGCTGCACTTGCACGTACACGGTCCCAGAAAACCCAACGGGATCGCGCCAGGGCTCCTTGACCTGCTCCGCCTTCTCAAGCGCAGCGTACACGTCCGGGTGGACTTTGCCGTGCTGCTTCGTCCAGCTTGTGTCGTCGAGTCCCAACGCCTCCCGCTGCTCTGGCGACACGAACTCGTGCTCGCCCTTGGCGTATCTGGTGCCGACCAGGTTTGGGTCCAGGAACCCAGGGGTCCCCGGCCGCACCGGCTGTGCCGGCTGGGCGGGCGTGGGCTTGTTCTGCGCGGGTGGTTCCGCCGGCGCGGGGCTGCACACAGCGGCGGCGGCGATCGCTAACCCCCAGATTCCAACGGCTCTTGCGTTCATGGCCACACCCTTTCCGCTCGGTACCAGTTTAGCGCTCATCCGCCGTCCGTTCCGCAGCCCGTACACATGCTGTTTTTCGGACCCTCTAATATGAACAATGCCTCGGGTTTTCCGAAAGTCAACCGAAAAGCGCAAGAAACTCCTCCCGGCTCGGATTTCCTCAACCACAATGCCTACTCCACGTGCCTTAGCCGCGGCAGCCCCAGGCGTTTACCCGGAGTGCCCGCAGCCCGTGGCCCACACACGATCTGCCGCCTCCGATTCGCCCGGGGCAAGCCCAGATTCCCGCAAGTCCCACAAAAAACCGGCTCCCCCCCGCCAGTCTCGCGCAAACCGCCCGCCCCACCTTTCTTTCCGCCCCTTTCGGATGAGTACTTGTCTTGCAGCCCGTCGAGCGTAAGCCGCCCAAAGAAGGACTGCCCAATGGCCTTTTTCTCTGTGTCTCTGTGCCTTCTATGAAGCCGGGCCTGTCAAGGGCGAAGAAGCTGGAATGGGCTCAACCTTCTATTCGGGTTTTGAACCGCTCCGGGGTCGAGCCCGGGAGCCGGGGTCCCATTTAGCTATACGACCAGGCT
>CAIWOY010000235.1 GCA_903914415.1 uncultured Phycisphaerales bacterium
CCAGGCCCTCGGTGGCGAGTCGGCCTGGACGCACGCCCCGTGTCCGTGGCTCAACGGCGACTGCAACGGCGACCACAACGTCACGTTCGCCGACATCGACCCCTTCGTCGCCCGGATCGGGACGACGTGCCCGTAACGCAGGTCGGCCAGGGTGTTTGGACCCCGCGTACGCACGGGGTCCGGCGGGGTTTGTTTGGATGTGTGTAGTTATAGTGCTAGGATAGGTGTGCTGGGATCACGGGTCCGCTCTATTGTCGGGCAAGATCGGCCGAGTCTTGCCCGGAATGTACGCGCGGGCCATCGGTTCGCATACGGCCTGGAGGTTCTACTGTGTTCGCAAAGCCCCGCCTCGGTTCATTGATTACCGCCCTGCTGACTGCGTTCGTACTACTGCCCGCTTGGGCGACCGGTCAGACGGCCGCCGCCCATTCTTACTACTACTTCAAGCAACCGTTGCCGTTGCAGCTCGACTCGACGCGCATCGCGGTCTTCAGCGAACAGGCCGCTGAGGAGCAGGGGGTACGCCGCGCCCTGACGGACGTCGGGATCGGCCCAGACCAGATCCAGCGGCACACGCTCAACCACTGGTGGGTGGCCCAGACGCCGTCCGCCATGCGCAGCGCGGCCCAGGTCCAGGGGCTCATGCAGTCGCTCAAGAGCCAGGCCGGGGCAGATTTCACGTCCCCGGTCCTGCTGGACGCCCAGGGGGCTCCGGTCCTGATTACGCGCGACATCCTGCTGCGCTTCCAGCCCGACGTGTCCGCCGAGCGGGCCGAGCAGATCCTTGCAACCCTGGACGTGGGCACGGTCCGCGACCGTGACTTCGCCGGTCTGCCCGGCGTCTACCGCGTGCGCAGCTCGGCGAAGGACGGCCTCGCGGTGTTGGATGCAGCCAACATGCTGGCGCAGATGCCCGAGGTCGAGTTCGCCGAACCGGACAAGGTCATCCAGGGCAAGTTCCACCTGACTCCCAACGATCCGTACTACACGAATGGCTATCTCTGGGGCCTGAACAACTACGGCCAGTACAACGGCACCGCGAACATGGATATGGACGCCCCCGAGGCCTGGAACATCACCACCGGCAGCTCCTCGATCAAGGTAGCCGTGCTCGATTGCGGCACGCAGCTCAATCACCCGGACCTCGCGGCCAATCTGGTGGACGGCTACGACGCCACGGGCCACGGCACCGGTGGCGGCCCCGATCCCAACAACCCCTGCGACAACCACGGCACCGAGACCGCCGGCTGTGTCGCCGCGATCATCAACAACAGCACGGGCGTCGTGGGCATCGCCCCCGGGTGCAAGGTCATGCCGATCAAGATCGCCGTCTCCGTCGTGCCTTGCAACGGCTACTGGAGCGCCCAGGACAGTTGGCTCGTCAATGGCCTGAGCTGGGCCGTGTCGCACGGGGCCCGCGTCACCAGCTCCAGCTTTGGTTGGGGGGCATCTTCGGCCATCACGACGGCGTACACGTCGGCCTACAACTCCGGCCTCATCCATTTCGCCTCCTCGGGCAACGACGGCGCATCGTCGATCTCCTACCCGTCCAGCCTGAGCGTCGTCAACTCCGTGGGCGCGGTGGATCGCACCGGCAACCGCGCTTCGTGGAGCAACTACGGCACCGGCCTCGACTTCTCCGCCCCGGGCGTGGCGATCTGGACCACCGAACGCACAAGCTCCTACGGACAGGTGGACGGGACGTCGTTCTCGTCGCCCTACGCCGCCGGCGTCGCCGCCCTGGTCCTCTCGGTCGACAGCGGCCTCACGCCCACCCAGGTCGCAATGATCATGCAGAACACCTGCAAGGACCGTGGCGCGGTGGGTTACGATACCTTCTACGGGTGGGGCCTGATCAGCGCCTACAACGCGGTCTACAGCATGAACAATCCGCCGCAGCCGTTCAACCTGGTTTCCCCGCTCGACGGCGCGACCACCGTGAGCACGAGCCCGACCTTCACCTGGACCGTGTCCACGTACGCCCTTACATATACACTGCAAGTTGCCACCGATCCGAACTTCTCGGCGCTGGCCGCGGAGCGCACCGGCATTACGGCCACGTCGTACCAGCTCACCGGCGACGTCCTGGCGCAGCAAGCGCTTTACTATTGGCGCATCATCGCGGTGGGCGTCGGTACACAGATCTCGACACCGGCGTACCGCTCATTCACCACTTGGCTCGACTGCAACCACAACAACCAGGACGATGCCGTGGACCTCGCGAGCGGGACCAGCCACGACTGCAACAGCAACGGCATCCCCGACGAGTGCGACACCGCCAGCGGGTACTCGCTCGACTGCGACCACAACGCCGTCCCCGACGAGTGCGAGCCGGACTGCAACAGCAACGGCATCCCCGACGCGTGCGACATCGCCAGCGGGTATTCGCTCGACTGCAACGGCAACGGCGTTCCGGACGACTGCGATATCGCCAACTGCAACGGCAGCCCGTGGTGCGGCGACTGCAACAGCAACGGCATCCCCGACGTGTGCGACCTGTCCACCACCTTCCAGGTGGCGTCGCCCCAGTACACGCCGCTCGGTAATCCGACCGTGCATACGTTCACGTTGTACGCAGCGCCGGACGCCAGCGGGAACGTCTTGCTCACGTTCAGCGCGCTCGGCGACCTCTTCTCGACGGCCAAGTATGTGAACGTCAGCATCAACAGTCAGGCCGTCGGCACCGCGTACGGGCACACGGGCTACTTCTCGTGCTCGCCGAACCAGGTCGACACGCTCACCGTCCCAACCGCAACGTACAACACGCTCAAGGCGGCCGGCGGCGGCAACGTGGCCATCGCCATGACGCCCACGTCCAACATGAATCCGACCGCCTGCGGCTCGACCCCCCCCACGACGATTCAGGTCACGGTGGCGTACCCGGCCCTGTCGAACGCCCAGGACGTCAACAGCAATGGGATTCCCGATGAATGCGAACCCGGGGCCTGCTGCTTCGCCGACGGGCATTGCGAGCTGAAGAAACCTGCGCTCTGCACGCAGGCGGGCGGCACATACCAGGGCCTCGGGACGACCTGTACGCCGAACCCGTGCCCGCAGCCGCAAGGCGCGTGCTGCTTCCCGAACGGCTCGTGCACGCTCGTAACACAGGCGAATTGCACCGGCACATGGCAGGGCGCCGGCACGACCTGTACGCCCAACCCCTGCCCGTCCGGGTTGTGTCCGGGCGACATGAACTGCGACGGTGCAGTCACCTTTGCCGACATCGACCTGTTCGTCCAGGCCCTCAGCGGCGAGTCGGCCTGGACGCACGCCCCGTGTCCGTGGCTCAACGGCGACTGCAACGGCGACCACAACGTCACGTTCGCCGACATCGACCCCTTCGTCGCCCGGATCGGCTCGATGTGCCCGTAGCCGCCCCGCGGTCGGCCAGAGCGCCATAACGTCCAAGACGCGACGCCGACGACTCGTCCGCTGCGGCGGGTCGCTCGGCGTCGAACGTTAAACCGCGCGCGGGCCTACGAAACCGCCCGCAACAGCGCTTTCACGCGGCCTGCGTCAACCGGATGGCCCACCTCCCCGTCACGCTTCAAAGCGGTCCCCACGATCAGCCCGTCGGCATACGGCAGATAGTCGCGAACCGACTCCGCCGTGACGCCGCTCCCCACGAAAACCGGCGCATGGCCCGCCGCAGCCTTCGCGGTGCGCAGCTCGTCAACCGCGGTCGGCCGCCCGGTCCCGCTACCGGACAGAATGACTCCGTCCGCCCCGCCGCGCGCCAGCGTGTCGGCCACCTCCTCGGCCAGCGGCCGCGCCGTGCCGAGCGGCGTCGAGTGCTTCACGTCCACGTCGGCCAGGATCTTGATCCGTGCGGCGCCGAGCCGCGCGCGGTCGCGCAGCAGCGCGTGGGCAATGCCCGCGATCAGGCCCTGGTCCGTCACGCGCGCCCCGCACAGGATGTTGACGCGGATGAAATCCGCCCCCACGGCGTGCGCGACCGCCAGCGCGCTGCGGCCATCGTTGCGGAGCACGTTGATGCCCAGCGGCAGACCCCAACGGCGGCGAACTTCACCGGCCAGCCACGTCATGCACGCCACCACCGCCGCGGGCACGCGATGCGGGTAAAACGGGGCGTCGCCGAAGTTCTCCAGGAGCAGCCCGTGCACGCCGCCAGCGGCCAGCGCCTCGGCGTCGCGCAGCACGAACTCGCGGATGGCCGCCAGGTCGCGGTCGCAGCGCGGTGCGCCCGGCAGCGGCGGCGCGTGCAGGACGCCGACGACCGGCGTGCGCACGCCCACCCACGCCGGCGCGAGCACGGACGCGGCCCCCGCGAGTCGGCCGTCGGGTCGGTCGCCCGCCGATGTCATGGCTTCTTCTCGGCGTCCTGGTACTTCTTGAGCGTCTCTTCGAATTCCTTACGGACGTCCTTGCTCGCGCTGACCAGCTCGACGGCCTTCTTCTGCGTCTCGATAGCCTCCTTGACCTTCCCGTTGTCAAACAGGGCGCGAGCGTATGTGTCCAGCGTCGTGAAGTCCTCGCCCTTCGTCAGGTCGTTGGCGGCTTTGCCTGCGCGCAACGCCAACTCCAGGTCCCGGCCCTTGAGACCCTCGTCCGCCAGAATCCGCCAGGCAAACTCGTTCAGCCGGTCGGCGTCGCCCTCGATCAGCTTCATGGTCTTCTCGCCCAGCTCCCGATTCGCCTTGACGTCGACCGACTCCGCCATGGCCTGGAAGTACTTCATCATCGCCGCCTCCTGGGCCTCTATCTGCTCCATCTTGCGCTTGGCGGCCCGCTCGCCGATCTCGCCCAGCTTCTTGATGTCGTACTCGCCCGCGACGACCGTGGCGATCACCTCGTCCGGGTCGAGCAACGGGTTGCCCTCCCAGACGATCTTGCCCTTCTTGTCGACCAGGAAGCACTGCGGGATGCCTTTCTTCTTGAACCCGTCCATGTAGGCCTTGTCGGTCGGCGCCGCGCCCTTGTCCTCGTACCCGACCGTATAGTCCATCTTGGACCCCATCAGCTCCACGAACTTCGTCACCGTCTCGAGGTTGCGATCGGCGCTCGAGATACTGACCACGACGAGGCCCTTGTCCTTGTATTTCTTCTGCAGCTCGGTCATGTGCGGGATGCCGCGCACGCACGGCCCGCACCACGTCGCCCAGAACTCGATCAGGTAGATGTTCTTGCCCCGCCCCTCCTTCAGATCGACCGGGCCGCCCTTGACCCACTTCTTCACGCTCAGCGGCGGCGCGTCGTCGCCCAGCTCCAGGGCCGGCGCCGACAGGCCCGCCAACCACAGCACACCCAAACCCGCCACGATGCTTCGAGTCGAACGCATGATTGCTCCTTCAGAAACTCCAAGATCGTCATCCGGCGCGCGCCCACCTCAGCCGCGCAGCGCCACCAGAACAATACCCGCCGCCGGGGGCATGTCGCAAGGAAATCACGGCCGCCCGTTGCGCATGCCAAGCCGCCGGCCGCCGCGCCCGCCGCGGTCTGCCCTGGATCATAGCGTCGTTGTCCCTTGCGTCGCAAAAACGGGCCGCTGCAAGCGGAATTCCTGGAACGACCCGAGCAGCAGCAGGCTCGGCAGCAGCCGCAGCAACGCGGACCCCAGGCACAGCAGCACGAACGGATGCCCGATGGTCACGCCGGCCACGTGCAGCGGCAGCGGCGTGCACGTGGCGACCAGCGCGGCCCCGAAGGTCCCCACCGCCGTGCCGGCCGCCCCGAACAGCGCGTTGTAGGCGCTGCAGCGGGCCCGCTTCGGCACGGTGACCACGTCGAAGAGATAGTTCGCGCTGGCGATGCTGAACGCCGACGTGACGATCCCGTCGTACGCCTGCGCGATCGCAAACCACCAGAAGTGGTCGGAGACCAGCAGCAGCAGCGGCACCAGCGCCAGGCCGATGCCGCCGATCGCGAGCACCCGCTTGTTGCCGACGCGGTCCGCCATGTGCCCCCACACGATCGACGAACCGTAGTTTGCCAGCCAGTTGATCGCGCCGATCGCCGCGAACGCCAGCGGGCTGAAGTGCAGCTCGGCCAGGATGTACCAGAAGAAAAACGGTCCGATGAAGCCCACGCCCGCATTCAGCCCCATGCAGTAGAAAACGAACCGCCCGAAATGCGCCCGCGGCGCCCGGCGAATGAAATCCAGCAGCGTGAAATGGTCCGAAGGGTGCCGGTGGTACGGCGGCTCGTGCATTTGGTGCAGGTAATAGGCCGAGACCAGCCGGGCCAGCATCGCCACGGCGAAGACCGTGAGGAACGCGAAGTTCAGGCTGCTGAGGCCCAGATGGGCCAGCCCGGGCCGGTCGCGCCCGTAAGTCACCCACGCCCCGGCCGCCAGCGACGACACGATCAGACCGGCCCCGATCACCCCGTTCCGCAGCCCGAAGTAACGCCCGCGGCGGTCCGCCGGCACCAGCTCCCCCATCATGCTGTTCCACGCGGGCGCGCCGAAGTTCGCGAACCCAATGTACAGCGCGAACGACGCCAGCATCAGCCAGTAGCCGATCGCCGGCGGCAGGAACATGCCCGCACAAAACGGCACCCACGTCAGCGCCTGCGCCGCCGCCGAACCCGCGCAGAACGGCCGGCGCCGGCCGGCGGCGTCGACGATGTCGGCGGCAAAGCACTGCACGACCGCGCCGACCAGCCCCGGCAGGGCGTGCATGCCCGCGATGCGCGTCAGTCCGGCCTGCCCGAGGATGATGAATGCGCTGACATAGCGCTCCCCCGCCCCCACCATGACCGACCACGCCACGCCGTCCTTGATCGAGATCCACAGCGTCCGATTGAGGACCTGCGGCTCGACGGACTGCGACGCGGGCACCGACGGCGTCACCGGCGTAACCGGTACAACGGGGGCAACCGGCGCAACCGGCGTGCCGTCGCGGCCAACGGCCGACCCTTCCGACATAACCGCTCCGTCCAGCGCGGAAACACGTATTCTATTCGCTTCCGCCCGCCGTGTGATCGAGCAGCGTCCCGCAATCCGAGCCGCGACCGGCAGGGAGCGCGGCCTGCAACTGCCAGTCGGTCTCGCGCGCCAAGACGCCTCCTTGCACCGGTGCGTGATTCCCATCTCGCCCCCCGCCCCCCGGTACGCACGAAGTTCCACTTCGTCCCACGTCCGCGCGCTCCTTGGCCCCCGTCCCCGCTTCTGCTACGATGCCCTCGCCCGGGTGGGCAATTCGCCAGCCGTTGCCGGGAGCGGGCCGTGTCCGAGCCGCTGCAATACGACGTGACCTGTAGGCTGGGCTGAGTCTTCGAAGCCCAGCATCCACCTATGCCCGACTTGCTCACATACGACGTCTTCCTGAGCTACGCCTCGCCGGACCGCCCGGCCGTGCGCGGCCTGGCCGAGCGCCTCAAAGCGGACGGCCTCCGCGTCTGGTTCGACGACTGGGAAATCAAGGCCGGCGACAACATCCCGCTCGCGATCTCCCACGGCGTCGAGCAATCGCGCGTCCTCGTGCTCTTCATGACCCCGGCGTTCTTCGCGTCCGAGTGGACGAAGTTCGAGAGCTACTCGCTGATCTTCCGCGACCCCACGAACCAGGGCCGCCGCTTCATCCCGCTCCTGGCGACCGACTGCCACCTTCCGGTGACCCTGGCCCAGTTCCGCTACATCGACTGGCGCGGCCAGTCCGACCAAACGTATCAGGAAGTCCTCACGGCCTGCGGCCCGAGTGCGCCTACCGCCCCCGCTCCGCCGCCCGCATCCGGCACCGCATCCCATCCCGCCCCGCACCGCCCAACTCATCCGCGGCAGCCGCCGAAGACCACGCGCGCCCGAGTCCGGCGGCCCACGGCCCTGATGACGATCGAAGGTCACGAGAGCATGGTCTTATCCGTCGCGGTGACCCCTGACGGGCGTCGCATCGTCTCGGCTTCCAGCGACGAAACACTCCTGGTATGGGACCTGGACTCTGGCCGGTTACTCGCCACGCTGCAAGAGGAAGGCATGAGCAATGCCGTCGCCGTGACGCCCGACGGACGCCGTGTCATCTCCGCCCCGTCCAAGTTCACGGTGTGGGATTTGGACTCAGGTCAGTTGCTCGCGACGTGGGACAGTCACACCGAGTCTGTCCTCTCCCTCGCTGTGACGCCGGATGGGGAGCGCATCGTTTCAGGCTCGTTTGAGGGCGTGTCGCGGGGATGCGACCCGGAGTCGAGCCCGTTGCGGGTTTGGGACCTGGGGTCGGGGCGGCCACTCGCGAAGTTGGTCGGACACGCAGGCTGTGTTAACGCCGTCGCGGTGACGCCGGACGGGCACCGTGTCGTTTCGGGCTCGAACGACCAAACGCTGCGTTTGTGGGAGCTGGAGTCGGGCCGGCCCCTCGCTACATTGAGAGGACACACGGATGCCGTCACCTCCGTCGTAGCGACGCCCGACGGATGCCGCATCGTGTCGGGCTCATGGGACCACACCCTGCGGGTGTGGGACCTGGATTCGGCTCAGCTACTCGCGACGTTGGAAGGGCACACGGGACCCATCAGCTCCGTCGCGGTGACGCCCAATGGGCGCGCGGTCATTTCCGGTTCATTGGATGAGACGGTCCGGGTGTGGGATCTGCAGTCCGGGCGGTCACTCGCTACGCTGCTCGGGCACGAAGCTCGTGTGAACGCCATCGCGGTGACCCCTGACGGGCGCCGCATCATCTCGGGCTCGGATGACAAAACGCTGCGTGTGTGGGACCTCACGGCGATTCTGGATTCCGGCCCAACCGCGCCTACCCGCCGCTACACGAACGCCAAAGTTGTCCTGGTCGGCGACACTGGCGTGGGCAAGACCGGTCTTTCGCTGCGCCTCTGCCAAGACCGCTTCGAGGCGACAGAATCGACCCACGGCATGCACATTGCCCGCCTGCCCCTGCCGGCAGAGGGCCACGCCGACGACGACCTGGAGCGTGAAGTCTGGCTCTGGGACTTCGCCGGCCAGCCTGACTACCGCCTGATCAATCAACTCTATATGGACGAGACCTCGCTCGGCGTGGTGGTCTTCGACCCCCAGGACGACAGTCCCTTTGACACGTTGGCCCATTGGTCGCAGGCGCTCGATGCGGCGGTCAAGCACCGCCCACCCAAGTTGCTCGTCGCCGCCCGCTGCGATCGCGGCGGCATCACCGTCAGCCGCAAACGCTTTGAGCAGTTCTGCCGCGATCACGGCTTCGTGGGCTTGCTCCAGACGGCCGCCAAGACCGCCGACGGCTGCAATGAGCTGAAGAAAGCCATCGCGGAGCACATCCCCTGGGACCGGCTGCCATGGACGGCCACCGATGCGCTGTTCAAGACGCTGAAGGATGCCATCATTGCGGTGCGCGAAGGCGGCGGCGTGCTCATCCGCATGTCCGAATTGGGCCAGCGCCTCGAGCTGGCGCTGCCCGGCGTGACCATCGGAGCCGAGGAGCTACGGGCCGTCGTCGGGCTCATGCAGGGCCAAGGCGTTATCCAAGAGCTGGACTTCGGCGACTTTGTCCTGCTCCAGCCGGCCGAGATCAACCGTTATGCCTCCGTCATCGTGCGCTCGGCTCGCGAGCACATGGACGAGATGGGTGCGGTGCCGGAGCGCCAGGTCCTCGATGGCCGCCTGGACTTCAAGGGCATGGAGCGACTCGCGCCCGAAGACGAACGCATTCTCCTGCGGGCGATCGTGCAGACGCTTCTGGACCGCGCCTTGTGCCTCCGCGAAGAGACGCCCGCCGGCTCGCTGCTCGTCTTTCCGGCGTACTTCAACCGCGACAAGCCCGACCTGCCGGAACATCCCCACGTCTTCGTCACCTACGGCTTTGCGGGCAAGCTCGACGAGATTTACGCGACGCTCGTCGTACGCCTCAGCTACTCCGACGGGTTCAAGAAGGACGAGCTCTGGAAGGATGCGGCGGACTTCAAGACACATGGCGGCAAGCGTGTGGGCCTGGCGCTGCGCCGTAAGGCCGAGGCGCAATCCGAGCTGATTGTCTACTTCGAGCGCGGCGTCCCCGACGACACCAAGGTCACGTTCATCAAGTACGTGCACGAGCACCTGCTGCGCCGGGCGCAGGAGGGCAGCGTCACGCGCGTGCGGACGTACGTCTGCCCGCATTGCGACACGCCGGTCGAAAACCGCAGGGCCATCGAGATCCGCGTTCGCGACGGCAAGCGCGACATCCTATGTGCGGCGTGTGAGAAACGCGTGCCGTTGATTGACCTGATCGAGGAGAAGTTCGCGTCCGACGAGTTCCGCCAGAAGGTGCGCGAGCTGGACGAGCGCGCCCAGATCAACATCGACAACGAGAGCCGCGAGTTGATCCTGGTCGGACACGCCTTCGCGATCGCCGGCGAAGCCGGCCAGATCTTCCGCCCCACGCCCAACTCCGACTGGGGCATCGACGGCGAAATCGAGTTCAAGGACGACCGCGCCGAGGCGAGCGGCCAGCGCGTGTACTTGCAACTGAAGTCCGGCGACTCGTACCTGTACAAACGCCAGCGCGACGACCAGGAAATCTTCACCATCAAGAATCCGCGCCACGCCGAGTACTGGCAGAAGCACGCCTACCCGGTGATGCTCGTGATTCGCACCTCGGAGGGCACGATCCGCTGGATGAACGTCACCGAGTACCTCCGCGACTACTTCCAGCAACACGGCAAACAGGCCACGCAGATCGTCTTCGCCGGCGAGCCCTTCACCGCCCTCAATCTCGACCGCCGCCGCCGCCGCATCCTCGGCCTCCCCGTCGCCCAAGCCCCCTGACCCCGCCCCCGCCCGCGAATCCGCCCTCCGTCATTCACTTTCCGCCCCTCCGTGCCTTCGTCCCTCCGTCCCTGCTTTTTTCCGCCAATCTCCGCTACCCGCCGCCAATCTCGCGCAAACCGCCCGCCCCGCCTTGCCCCCGCCCGCCGCTGTGCTAGTATTTCTAGTATGCCCGCTCCGCGCCTCGGCCCCTGGTCCCTGCGCCCCCTCGGCCCTCCGCCCCTCGCCCCCTGCGCGCGAGTTATCGGAAGAATGCCATTTACGGGGCGCACACTCTTGGCATTCTTGGCATCCTTGCGTTTTCACCAGCGCCAGCGGCCTTTTTATCCGGAACCATGCCAACCGCTTGCCACTCTTGGCGGTCTTGCCCCGCGCCGCGTGCGCTACCGGCCGGCGGCCAGCCCCTCGGCGGTCCGCGGGCACGCCAGCACGTTGCAGCGCTCGACCGGCGGCGCCGCGAGCGGCACCAATTCCCCGCGCTCCACGATGCTGTGCAGCTCGTACCCCCGCTCCGTCAGAAGCTCGCACACCTGCCGGGCCGCGCCGCCCAGCTCGTGCAGGAAGCCGTCGTCCAGCTCGAGAATCAGGAACGGCCGGTCGCGGTCGAGCAAGCCCCGCATCCCCCGCAGAGCCAGCAGCTCCGCCCCCTCCACGTCGATCTTGACCAGCCGCACGGCGGGCAAGTCGTCCAGCAGCGAGTCGATCGTCACGCTCGGCACGGTCGTGACGCCGCCGGCCGCGCGGCCCAGGTCGCGAAGCGACGAATACCCAGTGCGTTCCGGCGTGGCCATGAAAAACTCGGTCTGCCCGCAGCGGTCCGTGACGGCGGCCCCGTGCACGTCGATGTTCGCGAGCGGGTTCAGCCGCGCGTTGGTCCGCAGGCACGGCAGCGTCTGCGGCGACGGCTCGAAGGCATGGACGCAGCCGGCGGAGCCGACGAGCCGAGCCGCGACCAGCGTGTAGTAGCCGACGTTGGCGCCGATATCGAGCACGCAATCGCCGGTCCGCAGCAGATGGATGAAGTGACGCGTGAGCCGCTCGCGCGGGTCGAACCCGTGCACGTAAATCCTGCGCCCGTTCTCGTCGCGCGGGTGCACGCGCACGTGGAGGTCACCCGCGAACCGCAGCGTCTTCGGCGGCAACGCCGCGAGCGCCGCCTCGTGCTGCTCCAGCCAGCGCACGATCCGCCACCGTCCCGGCAGCCGGTGCAGGTTCCGCGTGGCCCAGGCCAGCCCTTCGACGACCACCGGCGGCGGCATCGTTTTTCTTCTCCACGTCGGCCACGGGGGGCCGACGCTACAGCGCCCGGGCCGAGGCTACAGCGGCCGGGCCGACGCTACAACGGCCGGGCCGACGCTACAACGCCCGGGCCGACGCTACGGCGCCCGGGCCGACGCCACAGCGCCCGGGCCGACGCTACGACGCGCCGCACGACGCGGGCGCACGTTTCATGCCTCCAATCCGTATCGGTCGATAAAACCACCAGTGAGCATGCGCGCCGCCGGAACTCGCGACTTCTACATCGCCAGCCACAGCAACGTGTACGGCTGGGGCGGCGGGCTTGCATTCACGCTCGGGCTCGCCGATGCGTTCCGGCAGCTCGGGCACACGAGCCTCGTACTCGGCGTCGACGACGCTGCACCCCTGAGCCGGCGTCCTTTCGCGGGACAACGGCTGAATCTGCCCACCGGCGTGCCCAAAGCCCTCTGGCGCGTGCGCAGTTGGTGCCTGCCGGTGATGCTGGCGCGCTCGCTGCGCCGGCTCCCACCGCCGCGCGTGGCCTTCGTCACCGTAAGCCCTACCTGGGTCGTCGCGGCCAAGCGCGCCTGGCCCGACGTCCCGGTGGTCTTTGCCTTCGCGTGCCTGCTCAGCAACTGCCTGCCCTTCACCTGGCCCGGACGCCGGCCCGCCCGGCTCTGGGCCCGCGTGGACTATCGGGGTATTCAGCGGGCCGAGCAGCTGGCGTTCGCCCAGGCGGACCTGGTTCTCGCCCCGACCCACCAGAGCATGGACGAGATCGCCGCCTTCGTCCGCCGTCCGGTCGCACGCCTGGAACGCTGTGACTATGGCGTTCGCCCGCTGCCCGGCGCGTCCGCGCTGCGCACGCTCCAGCGCCAGGCGCTGGGCGCGCGGCCGGACGATTTCCTCGTTGCCGCCATCGGCGTCTGCGACCGCAACAAGGCATTCGACGTGGCCCTGCGCGCCTGGCCGCAGGTCGATCGCCGGGCCCACCTCCTGATCGTCGGCGACGGCCCGGAGCGGGCAACCCTGGAGCGCCTGACCGAAACGCTCGATCTGACCGCCCGGGTCACCTTCGCCGGCGCGCAGCGTGACATGGCTGCGTGGTACGCCGCCGCGGACTGCGTGCTCTCGACCAGCGGCTACGACACCTTCCCGAACGTGCTGCTGGAGGCGCTGGACCTGGGCCGCCCGGTCGTCGTGCCGGAGCACGACCCCCCGCGCGCGTACTCCGGCTTCGCGGAGGTCGTACGCGAACATCGCTGCGGGCTGATCTACGACCGCAGCGCGCCCGCGGCACTGGCCGCCTGTCTCAACCGCCTGGCGCGGGACCCGCGCGCGGCGGCGGAACTGGGCGCCCGCGGCCTTCACACCGCACGCCGCCGCTACCGGTGGAAGCAAGCCGCGGCGCGTATTCTGAACCACTGCGGCGTAGCACCGCCGGCCCCGAAACCCCACCGCGAGCCCGCGGCATTACAGACGGCGACGGGGGTGCCGGCGTGAGCATCGCCGGCGAAAAATGCGACGTGTACGTCGGCTGTCACGGCGACCTCGCCGGCTGGGGCGGCGCGATGATCGCGGGTCGCGGCCTGGCGACGGCGTGCACACGCGCCGGCCTTCGAACGACGCTACTGGGAATGGGCGCGCGCCAGCCCGAGTCTCCCGTCACCGCCGACGGCATTCCGCAGCGCAACGTGCCCGTGGACCCCCGGCCGCTGCTCTGGCGCGTACACACCTGGTGCCTTCCGCGCATGCTCGCCCGGCAACTGCGCGCCCAAGCGCCGCCGCGACTGGCGTTCGTCAGCTTCTCGCCATTCTGGACGGTGGCGGCCCGGCAGGCGTGGCCCGCGACGCGCGTGTTGTTTCGCTATCAAGGCCTTTTGAGCAACTGCCTGCCCTTCACCCGCCCACCCGACGATCGCCCCGGTTTCTGGGAGCGGATCGCGCGGCGCGGCACGCACGCGAGCGAGCGCAGCGCCCTGCGGGCGGCGGACTTGGTCCTGGTGCCGACGCAAGAGCACGCCGGCGAAATCGTCGCGTTCGAGCCGGCGGCCCGCGGACGCGTGCACGTGTGTCTCGAGGATTGCCGGCGGTACGACACCCCAGCCGCCCTGCGGCAGCAGACGCGCGCCAGCCTCCGCCTCAGCGACACCGAATTCCTGATCGTGCTCGTCGGCAGTTGCGACCGCAATAAGGCTTTTGACCACGCGCTGCGCGAACTGGCCCAGGTCGAGCCGCGCGGCCGCCTGGCGATCGTCGGCGACGGCCCGCAGCGCCACGAACTGCACGAGTTGGCAGCCACGCTCGGCCTGACGCAGCGCGTGCACTTCGCCGGCGTACAAGCTGACATGGCCCCGTGGTACGCCGCCGCCGACTGCGTCATCTCGACCAGCCACTACGACACGTTTCCCAACGTGATCCGCGAAGCGATGGCGTGCGGACGCCCCGTCATCGTCCCCGCGCATGACCCCCCGCGCACATACGCCGGTATCTCCGGGCTCTTGCGGCGGGAAGGCGGCGGGCTGCTATACGAGCGGCTACGGGGCGGGGCCCTCGCGGAGCAGCTCCACACGCTGCTCGCGGATCCCACGCGCGCCCGCGAGCTGGGCGCCGCCGCGCGCCGGGTCGCCGAGCGCTTGTTCCGCTGGGACGAGACGCTCAGCCACGTGTGCAACGCAGCAGCGCATGCGCCAGCCGTCCCCATTCCCAGCGCGCTCGTCCGCGCGGCTGAACCATGAGCGAGCGAAACCCGTAGCGGGCCGCGGCGGCGTACCGGCCCTCGTGGTACGTCCAGTCGCGGAGCAGCCCCAGGGCGCGCGCCAGGCCACGCCGCCAGTATGCCCGGCAGTCGGGCCGCCGGCGCAGCTCGCGCAGCAGCAGGTAGCGCATCGCGACCTCTTCCACTTTGGCGCGCTCGCGGTTCCTTGTGAGACTCAGCGGAGCGCCCTGGCTGTAGGTCGTCAGGTGGGCATCCAGATACACGGCGGGCGCGCGACACGCGAGCTGAAGCCACAGGTAGTGGTCGTGGCAGACCCGCAAGCGCGGGTCGAAGAGCCGCGTCTGCGCCAGGTGCGCCGCGCGCACCATCACGGACGGCGTCGCGATGAAGCAGCTTTCGAACAGATGCGGGGCGATGTCGAACGGCTGATCGCGCGGGATCGGCGGAACGTCGGGCTCGCCCTGCCGCCCGTCGGGACTTTGCCAGCGGGCACGCCCCGCGACGAGCGCGACCGCTGTGTGCCGCCGCATCGCGTCGAGTTGTCGTTCAACGGTCTCCGGCAGCCACTGGTCGTCGGAGTCCAGGAAGGCAACGAACTCGTTGGGCTGCACCCGAATGGCGGTGTTGCGCGCCGCGGACGCACCGGCGTTGCGCTGCCG
Source organism: uncultured Phycisphaerales bacterium (assembly GCA_903914415.1). Taxonomy (GTDB): domain Bacteria; phylum Planctomycetota; class Phycisphaerae; order UBA1845; family Fen-1342; genus Fen-1342. Next base: position 15,320 of record CAIWOY010000235.1, read on the forward strand.
GAGATACGTGATCTCGCGGCCGAACCGCCGGGCGACCTCCGGCGTGCGATCGGTGCTCCCGTCGTCGATGACTACAATGTCACAAAGTCGCCGCGCCGTCTGCGTCAAGGCGCTTTCCACGGCGCGCGGCAGCAGCGCGGCACGGTTATACGTCGGGATAACCGCCGTCACGCGCCCGTTGCAATACGCCGCACCGGGGATCACGGACGCCGCACCGCTACCGGTCTGGTGGGTGTTGACCATCAGGATGTTCAGAGGGCGGGCTCCCATGCAAACTCCGCCAGCCCTATCGGGTGGGTTTCCCGGAGCGACTGACCCGCCCCAGCGAGCCGCCGTCAAGCCTCTTGGACGGCAGACTCTGCGCCCGGCCGCGGTAGCCGCGGCGGCAGTCGCGCGCCAAGACCCGATACTCAAGACGAACGTACGCCGTCCGCTACCCGCCTGTGGCGGCAGTCCACGCCCGTCGCGCGCCGCTGTCCCGCGGCGGGCAGGTAAGAAGTGCGCCCATGAGCCAACCCGCCGTCGTCGTGGAAAACCTCGGCAAACGTTACAAGATCGGACGGCCCAGGCCGGCCGGATGGACGTGGCGCACCGCGCTGGGCGCGGCCCTGCGGGCACCTTTCGCACGTGGCCGCGCGCCGGACAAGGCCGAGCACGACAGCGAGTTCATCTGGGCCCTGCGCGACGCCAGCTTCGAGGTCCGGCCCGGCGAGGTCGTGGGCGTCATCGGCCGCAACGGCTCGGGCAAAAGCACGCTCCTGAAGATCTTGTCGCGCGTCGTCACCCCGACCACCGGCCGGGCGGTCGTCGCCGGCCGCATCGGCACGCTGCTCGAAGTCGGCACCGGCTTCCACCCCGAGCTAACCGGGCGCGAGAACGTCTACCTCAACGGGGCCATCCTGGGCATGAAGCGGCACGAGGTTCGGCGCAAGTTCGACGAGATCGTCGCCTTCGCCGAGACCGAGCGCTTCCTCGACGTACCGGTGAAACGCTATTCGAGCGGAATGTACGTGCGGCTGGCGTTCGCGGTCGCGGCGCACCTCGACCCCGAGGTGCTGATCGTGGACGAGGTGCTCGCCGTCGGCGACGCCGCATTCCAGAAGAAATGCCTCGCGAAGATCGCGGCCAGCGCGCGGAGTGGCCGCACGATCCTCTTCGTGAGCCACAACATGGTTGCCGTGCGGCAGCTCTGCCGCCGCGCGCTGCTTCTGGAGCAGGGGCGGATCACGCAGATCGGCGACGTGGGCCCCGTGATCCAGAGCTATTGCGGGACGCCGGTGAACCCTCGGGCCACGTTCGCCCGCGCCCAAGCTCCCCCGATCGCCGACGAATGCTGGGTGGCCGAAGTGTGGCTCGAGCAGAATGGCCACAAGGTCGCCACGGTGCGCAACGGCACACCGGTGGTATTGTGCCTCGTAGTGCAGGCGGAGCGGGATACCGCCCTGGTGTTCGAGGTCCTCATCCGCGACCAGGACCAGCGGCCCGTCCTGTGGGGGCCCGCCGACATGTCGCCGCGTGCGGCGCGCGAGCTGCCGGGCGGCCGTCACGCGGCACGTCTGGTTCTGAATCTCCCGCCCCTGGTCGCCGGGCGTTACTACCTGGACGTGATGCTGGCGGAGGCCGACCGGCGTTTCATCGACTACGTGGAATGCGCGGTCGCGCTCGAAGTCGAAGCGGGGCTGTACGCGACCACCGAGTGGACCTTCTGCCAGTCGCGCGGGCCGGCGGCCGTCCTGCTGCCAATCCCGCAGGTCACTGTCGAGCCGCTCCCGGTCGGCGTCGCCGCGCCGCCCCGCCAGCCCGAAAGCGAGCTGCTGGCTCATGCACAGCGCTAAATCACCGTGCGCAATGCCGCAACAGAGCCGGGCTGTCCTCAGCCCGCCGAACCGGCGTGAGGACACGCCGGCTCGGCTCGGCGCCGCGGTTTCGCGCACGGTGATTTAGTGTGCCCCCAGCAGAAACGTGCCGAACGTGCGGATGAGGATTGCCAGGTCCAGGTCCAGCGAGCGGTGCTTCAGGTAGTACAGGTCAAAGCACAGCTTGCGGTGCGCGTCCGCCACGTTCGCTCCGTAGCCGTAGTGAATCTGCGCCCAGCCCGTCAGCCCCGGCTTGACCAGGTGCCGCAGCCGGTAGTGCGGCAGCAATTCCTCCAGATTATGGACGAACTCCGGGCGCTCCGGACGCGGGCCCACCAGGGCCATGTCGCCGCGCAATACGTTCAGCAGTTGCGGCAGCTCGTCGAGCCGCGTGTGCCGCAGGAAGCGTCCGACGCGCGTCACGCGCGTGTCGTGCCGCTGCGCCCACCGCGCCCCGTCCCGCTCGGCGTCCGGGCGCATCGTGCGGAACTTGTAGATCGTGAAGCCCCGGCCGTGCTGGCCGACGCGCGCCTGCTTGAAGAACAGCGTCCCGCGGCTGTCCAGCCGGATGGCCAGCGCGATCAGCGGCCACAGCGGCAGCGTCGCCAGCAGGCCGCAAGCCGCCACCAGCAGGTCCATGATCCGCTTCGCCGCCTCGTAGCTGCCGTGGTTCTGCACGTCGGCCCGCAGGAACCACGCGGCGGTAATGCTCTCGGCCGGCACCTCGCCGAGCAACTTCTCGACGAAGGTGGGCTGGTCGGTGACGCGGCAGCGGCCTTCAAGGCAGGCCGCCATGACCTGCCCCACGGCCGGATGGACCGCCAACTCCGGTGCGACGACGATCTCGTCCACGACTTGGTCCGCCACCAGGGCGGCCACGTCCGCCAGCCCGCCCAGGCACGGGCAGTCCTCGGCAAACCGGTCGTCGGCCGCGGTCCGAAACCCCAACTCGCGCGGCACCCGCGCCGCCCAGGTGATCGGCCACTCCAGCTCGCGGCTCGCGCGGACGTGCCCGACCACGTGGTAGTGCCGGTTGTGGATGTTCCGCAGGATGCCCACGAGCCGGCGAATGGACTCGCCGGTACCGACGCAGAGCAGGCGCACCCGGCTGCTCGTCATCACCTCGTGGGCCAGTAGGCGCATGGGGACCGCCAGCGCCAGGTAGGTCAGCGACACCGAGAGGCCAACCCAGCGGCTGGCCTGCGCGTAGAACAACACCGACAGGCACGCGAACGCCAGCACCACGCCGAGCGCCAGCGACATCACCGAGCGAAAAACGATCCGGCCGCGCGACAGCAGCGTGGGCCGCTCGTAGAGCCCAAACACGATGCCCGCCAGCGTGATGCTGACGCTGAACGCGGTGCTCGCCAGCCACGGATTGGCGATCCAGCCGTAGCCCTGCGCGGTGAGCAGGAGCGCCGTTTGGGCGGCCAGCGTCGCCAGCCCGATAATGAGAATGTCCAGGCAAACCCACGTGGTCGGAGACATCGACAGCAGAAGCCGTCGCAGGCGTGGCCGCCCGGCGCTCCGCGGACGCCGTAGTGCGAAGTTGAACTTCGCACTACCGTGGACGCGCCCGGTCGGTCCGGTCGTGGACCGGGACTGTGTCGCTGTGACGGCCGTGCTCTCCATGCGGCGGTACGCTCGTGTAAGCCCAATGCCGCAGTAAGTATCGGCTGCGGTCGGCGCGGCCATAAGACAGCGGGCCGCGCCGACGAACCGCAAAAAAGCTTACGCATGTTCGCCCCCGACGGACCCGATAACACCGCTGGGAAAGACTGCGGAGCGCGCCCATGCTGGGACGTGTCACCAACGTCGGTTTACCGCTCATCGCACTGCTCGTTTGCCTTGGCTGCCACGGCCGGCCGCCGGCGGCGTACGAGCCGCCGCTCGACCTGGCGCAGCTCGCGCCGGGGCTGCAACCGCCCGACAACAGCTTCTGCCTACTGGCGGACGTGCACACCGAGGGGCGCTTCGCCTGCCCGCTGGCGATCGCCAAGTTCCTGCCGCAGGGCCCCGAAAACGACCGCCAACTCGTGCTACAAAGCCCGCTGCCGGAGGAGGAGGCCTACTGGACCGAACAGGTGCGCGGAGTCAGCGCGATCCGCGAGGTGGTCTTCCTCCGCCCGATCAGCGTGCGCCCCGAGGAAACCAGCCTCGCACAGCTCTGTGCGACGGCCCAACGGCTAGGCGCCCCGCTGCTGCTGGTTCACGTACCGAACCGCGTGGGACCCAACTCCGCCCAGGTGCTCGGCGTGATGTACGACACGGCGTCCGCACAGCCGCTCGCAACCCTCCACGCTTCGTCCACCATCCTCAACCAGAAGGGCCAGGAAGTTGCGCCCGACCGCCAGCGCGGCGACCACCGCCGCACCGACGCGCAGTATCAGGCGCAGCGCGCGTTCGAGGGGCACGCTCTGGCCTGCCTGCGCGAGATGATCCACCTCGACTCCCCGTCGCCCACCACGCAGCCACATAGCTGGCAACTGCCGCTGGCCGAACGGTGGTGGATTCGCAGCCGGCAATAAGGCTGCTCGACCCCCAAGACCGGCCAACGCCGGAGTCACCGCCTCCTGTAGTGCCTCATTGAAACTGCGACGTATGGGAGCCGCGACGTTTATGTCACGCGGTGGTCCCGCGCGGCCTGAAGGCCGCGGCTCAGCCTGTGATACGATCGGTTTTTTCCGAGACACCACCTCCCCGGCCGGCACGTCCCGTAAAACCTTCGCACCATCAAGCCTCGTGGCCGGCGTTCCGTTGATGCGCAACAATCCTGGCCGGCCGGCCCCGCGTTTTGAATCCTAGAATCGGGCGTACGCGAGACCGGCCGCGGGCTGCGCGCCGGTCCCCAACCCGTGAGGGACACGAGGTCATGCCGCCGGCCAGCTTGCCACGCCGATCCGGTGACCGCGCGGACGATCCGCGCACCCACGCCGGCAACCTGGTGAAGCCCCCCATTCTCACGCGCGCCGCGCAGCGCTGGCTGTGCATCGCCTGTTTGCTCACGATCGTCCATGGCACGTTGGGGCCGATCGGCCCCCGTCACGGACTCTGGCTGCGGCCGACGGCCGCCTGGCGCTGGCTGCCGGAGCAGCGCCCCAGCGACCTGAACGACGTCGTCACCAACCTGGCCGTGTACGTACCCGTCGGTGTCGCGTTTCGGCTGCTGCTGCGCCGCCGCGGGCGCGCCGGCTGGAGCAACCTGCTGTGGGCCTGGGGCGCCTCCGTGCTACTCAGCTACGTCACGGAATTGCTCCAGCAGTTCATGCCCGCCCGCTCGTCGAGCCTGACCGACGTCTACGTCAACAGCGTGGCGGCGTTGGGCGGCGCGCTCGTCGCCGTGCCGTTCCAACGGCTGCTGCGGCACCTGCACGGCGTCGTCTTCGTCCGCGTTCGCGACCGGCGGCAGGTGTGGTCGGTCGCCTCGCGGTTAGCACTTGGCAGCACTTTCGTACTGATGACGATGCCCTGGGGCCTGCGGCGGCCGACGATGATCCTGGGCCTGGATCGGCCGCTCGCGCTGGGCGACCCGTGGTGCTTCGGTCGGTTCGCCGCCTTCGCGGGGCTGGGGTTTCTCGCGGCCGGAGAAGGCCGGGCCCTCGGCTACGATCGGCGCCGCGCACTCCGCCGCGCGGTCGTCGGGATGGCGGCCTTCGCCACGCTGCTGGAGCTCGTCCAGGCAGCGCTCGCCGGGCACGTCTCCAGTTTGGCGCAAGCCCTGATCGCGACCGCCGGGGGCGCCGCGGGCGCGCTGCTGGCCGTCACGCTGTTTCACGCGGCGGCGCCTGGTCTGGCGCCGGAGCAGGGCGAGCTGCGGCCGGCGACGTCTGATGCGCCGCCGCGGTCGAGCCCCCCGCGCCGCTGGCCTCTGACGATTCTGCTGGGCACGCTGCTCTGCGTGATGCTGTGGAGCCTTGTGGCCGACGTGCGCCACGGAGCGTTGCGCCACGAGCCGCTCTTCGATTGGATTCCCTTCCGCGCGCACTTCCGCGTGTCGTTCGCCGTCATGCTGGCGGACCTGTTCCAGCAGTGCGGACTCTACGCCTTCATCACCTTCGTGTGCCTCAGCCTGACGCAGGGCCGCCGGCCCTTGCTCGCGCTGTTCCTGCTCGGCACGCTGGCCGCCGTCGTGGAAGTGGGCCACGCGTACCTCAAGGATCACGGGGCCGACACGACCGCCCCGCTGCTCGTGCTGGCGAGTTGGTTCGCGACCCGGCGGGTCTGGAACGCGGTCTATCCGCTGGGACGCGCAAGACCTGCCGCGCCACCGCCGTCAGGGGACGGGCCCGCGCTACCGATAAGACTGGAAAGCTGAGGACGGGCATGGCTGCGCGCCGACGGCATGGGGCGTTCCCGGCCGCCGCAAGGCGGTCGCGCCATCTCGAACCTCCAGCTCGCGGTCTATCGTGGTACGGATCGGTCTTGATGCCCGCAGCATGACCCTGCCCCGGCCCCGCGGCACCGGGCGCAACTTGCTCGACGCGTACCGGCTCATCCCGCGCCTCCGGCCCGACTGGGAATTCCTGCTCTACCACCAGCACCCGCTCGACGACGACACTGCCCCCCACGACCCGCCCTGGCGCCATCCCAACGTCCGCCTGCGGCGCATCGACCTGCCCGGCGACCGCTTCGACGCCTGGCTCCAGGTGCGGCTGCCGTTGGCGATCCGGCACGACCGGCCCGACCTGGTGCACTTCCCGGCCAACACGGCCCCCAAGTGGTGCCCCGCCCCCTTCGTCGCCACGATCCACGACCTGATCCCGCTGCTCATCCCCGGCGAAGCCTCAGCCGAGCAGATGGCCGCCTTCGAGCGCGGCGTGCGGCGCGCCGTCAGACACGCCACCCGCATCATCACGCCGTCCAACGCGACGCGCGACGCGCTCCGCCGACGACTCGACGTCCCGCTCGACCGCATGACCGTCATCCCTTGGGCTCCGGACGACCGCATCGCCGCCGAGGCCCGGCAGGGCTTCTGTCCACGTCGTCGGCAGCGGCTGCGCGACGCGTACGGGCTAAGCCAGCGCTGGCTGCTGAGCTTCTCTGGAGGCGCGCCGCGCAAGAACGCACACGGCGTCCTGCGCGGCTTCGCCCGCGTCCCGCCGCACGTCCGCGAGGACTTCCAGGTCGTCCTGGCCGGCTGCGAGCCAGCGGCGGTGCAGCAGGAACTCGCCCGCGAAGCGCAGCGGCTCGGCCTCGCCGACCGTTGCCGCGTGCTCGGCTTCGTCCCCTACCGCGACCTGCCGGCGCTGCTGCGCGGCGCCAGCGGCCTGCTCATGCCCAGCCGCGGCGAGGGCTTTGGCCTGCCGATCCTCGACGCGTTTGCCTGCGGCGTGCCGGTGCTTACCTCAAACCTGAGCAGTATGCCCGAAGTGGCCGGCGACGCCGCCGTGTTTTGCGACCCGGAGGACCCCGCCAGCATCGCCGCCGGCATCGCCCAACTGCTGGATCCGCCGACCGCGGCCCGTCTCGTGCCGCGCGGCTACAAGCAACTGGCGCGCTTCAGTTGGGAGCGGACGGCGGAAGCCATCTGTGCGACATACGAGCAATGCCTGTGTGGGACCAGCTTGAAACCAGTCGCGCCGGTGACCACCGCGCTGGAGGGCTGCCCCCGATGAACCCGTCCACTTCGCAATCCGAGCCGCGACCGGCAGGGAGCGCCACACCCGCCGACACGACAGACGTGCACCGCCTGAAGCTTGATTGCCGAAACTACCGCGGCGACCGGCCCTGCGCGGCGGGCGTGCCGGGGGTCTGCCCCGCAGACTGCCGAGCGTACGAACCGCTGGGGCACCGCATCCTGCTCATCAAGCTCGCCGCGCTGGGCGACGTGATCCGCACCGCCGCGCTGCTCCCCGGGCTCAAGCAACTCTGGCCGCACAGTCAGATCACCTGGGTCAGCCGTCCGAGCGGTGTGCGCGTGTTGGCGAACCATCCGCTAATCGACCGGCGTCTGCCCCTCGACGCCGAGACGCTAAGTCACCTCGAGCACGAGCGCTTCGATCTGTGCCTAAGCCTGGACAAGGAGCCGGCGCCGGCCGGGCTGGCGATGCGGATCAACGCGCCTGACAAACGCGGCATCGGCCTGAGCCTGTTCGGAGCACCCTACCCGCTCAATCCCGAGTGCGATTACTACTTCCGGCTCGGTCTCGATGACGACCTCAAGTTCCGGCACAGCCGCAAGACGTACCCGCAACTCATCTACGAGGCGTGCGGACTAACGTACCGCGGACAGCGCTACCGCCTGTACCCCGGCGAGCCGGAGCGACAGCACGCCGCCGACTGCTGGCGGCGCCTGGGCGTCGACGAGGCGGACGTCGTGATTGGCCTGAACACGGGGGCCGGACGCGTGTTCGCCCACAAGAATTGGCCCGCGGACCGGTATGTTGAGCTCGCCACGCGCCTCGTCCGGCACCGCCACGGCTCAGCAGGAGCTTCGCCCTCCCACTGGCGCGTCGCCCTGTTGGGTGGACCCGACGAGTGCACGATCAACGCGCAGATCGCCGCGGCGTGCCCCGGCGTCCTGCATACCGGCTGCGACCACAGCGAGCTGGAATTCGCCGCCCTCCTCGAGCGCTGCCAGGTCGTCGTCACGGGAGACACGCTGGCCCTGCACGTCGCGGTCGCCGGCGCGGTGCCCTGCATCGCCCTCTTCGGTCCGACCTGCGCCCACGAGATCGACCTCTACGGCCGCGGCGAGAGGATCGTCACCGGTTTCGCCTGCTCCCCGTGCTACCGGCGCCGTTGCGACAAGCCACGGACCTGCATGGAAGACATCGCCGTCGATCGCGTGCTCGCGGCCGTCGAACGCTGGGCCGACGATCCAGCGCGCGAGCGCGCCAGCCACGCGGCCGCGTTGCCGCGTCAGCCCCTACCGATGCTGGAGGTCGCGACGTGAATGCGCTCATGCGTGAGCCTCTGCGCATCCTGGCGGTCGCGGCCGGCGAGCCGTGGCCGCTCGACAGCGGCGCGCGCCTGCACCTCTACCACGTGCTGAAGGAGCTGGCCCGCCACGCCGACGTCACGCTGGCGCTGCCGAGCGACCCTCAGCACCGCGCGCACCTGCCAGCGGACATCGCCATTGAAGTCATCCCGAACACGCTTGGCATAAACGGGCCCACACCGTACGGTCGCCACGCAGGCCTCGCCGCCTCCCTGGCCCGGCGGCACTTCGGCTGGCGCGCTTCGCTCGCCGCGTGGTTGGAGCGCGAGGCGCACGCGGGCCGTTTTGATGTCGTGCTGCTCAACGGCGCCCTGTCCGGCCAATACGCACCCCACTGCCGCGTGCCGGTCGTATGGAACCCGCAGGACGAGCTGGTCCTCGGCACGCTCCGCGCCGCCGAGCACGACGGTTGGCACGCCCGGGCGACGGCCCTGCGGCACGCGGCGTTGTACGCAGTCTACGAGCGCCACCTCGCGCAGCAGGCCGCAGCCACAGTCTTCGTATCCAGAATCGACGCCGCCTACGCCCGCCGCTGGGCCCCCGCCGCGCGGATCGAGATCGTTCAAAACGGCGTAGATCTGGAGTACTTCCAACCGACGAGCGCCCCGTCCATACCCGGCACGGTCGCGTTCGTCGGCGCCCTGGACTTCACGCCAAACATCGACGGCATCGTGCAGTTCGTCCGCACCGCCTGGCCGGACATTCACGGCCGCGGACGCGCGCGGCGGCTGCTCGTGGTCGGCCGCAAGCCGGCGCCCGCCGTGCGGGCGCTTGACGGCTTGCCGGGCATCCGGGTCATCGCGGATGTACCTGACGTGCGGCCCTATCTGACGCAGGCCGAGGTTGTCGTCGTACCGGTCCGCAAGGGCGGCGGCCTGAAGAACAAGGTCCTCGAAGCGTGCGCCATGAGCCGCCCCGTCGTGGCGGCCCCGCGGGCCCTAGCCGGGCTCAGCGCGCGCCCCGGCCTCGACGTGCTGACCGCCGACAGCCCGCGGACGTGGGTCGCCCAGGTGGACCGCTTGCTGTGCAACCCAACGTACGCGCGCGCGATCGCCGAGCGCGGCCGCGCCTGGGTGCGGCACACGCACCGCTGGGCCGATACCGGACGGCGTTTTCTCGACATCCTCGCGTCCGCCGCGCGGTACGGCCGAGCCGCCACGTACTGCCGGTCAGCGGAGGCCATGCCCGCGCTGACGTTGCCGGCCGCGCCGCGTGCGTGGCGGCGGCAGCCCGGCCCGATCGCTGAGCAGGAGGCCCTATGCCGCTGACGGCCATCCTATTCCTGATCCTCTACGTGGGCGGGATCTGCGCGGCGATCTTCAACCCGGTCGCCGGCGTGGCGCTCTACATCTTCGTGTACCACCTCAACCCGGAAACGCAGTGGTGGGGCACGGCGGTGCAGGGCCTCGGAACGCGCATGTCCTTCACCGTCGCGCTGGCCACCGCCGTCGGCATGTTGGTGCGCCAACCCCGCTTGGAGCATGGGGCTCGCCAATTCCCGTTGCCGTACTGCCTGGCGCTGCTCCTGGGCCTGATCGCGCTGGGCAGCCTGGCCTGGGGCGTGGACCTGACCGAGCGCGGCGAGTACCAGGCCGAGAAGTTCGTCAAGATCCTCATCTTCCTCTTCATCCTCATCCGCTGCGTGCGTACGCCGGCCCAATACCACGCGGTCGTCTACAGTTGGCTCGTCGGCGTGCTGTACCTGGGATATGAGGCGCACGGCGGCGTCGGCGTCCTCGAGCAGGGCCGCCTTTCGTCCGGCCTCGGCGGCCCCGACTTCGCGGAGTCCAGCGACCTGGCCGTCCACCTGGTCGCCACGCTGCCCCTCATCGGCGCGGTCTTCTTCATGTCCCGCTCCTGGCTCGGACGCGTTCTCGCTCTGCTCACCGGCGCCCTGACCGTCAACATGCTCATCATGACCCGCACGCGAAACGCCATCGCCGGCCTCGCGCTCGTCACCTACTCCTGCGTGCTCGCGCTGCCGCGTGGCTACCGTCTCAAGGGTCTCGCGGCCATCGTCGCGGGCACGCTGCTGGCGGGTCATCTCGCCGACCCCGGCTGGTGGAACCGGATGGCCACCATCACCGACTTCCAACAAGACAACGCCGCCATCGGCCGGCTCACCTACTGGAAGGCCGCCCTCCAGATGGCCTCCGACCACCCTTTCGGAATCGGCCTTGGCAATTTTCACCACGTCGTGATGGACTACGTGCCCGGCCTCACCATCCTCCGCGGCGCGCACAGCACCGTGATGGCCTGCCTCGCCGAACTCGGCTGGCCGGGGCTGCTCGTCTTCCTGGCCGCCATCGCCGCCGTGCTCTACCAACTCGGACGCGTTCGCCAAACCGCCCGCGACCTCCCGGCACACGCCGAGCTGCACTACTACCGCTGGCAAACACGCTTCCACCTCGGCTGGCACGCGACCGCCATCCGCGCCGCCCTGCTCGGCTATCTCGGCTGCGCGCTCTTCACGACGCGCCTCTTCAGCGAGGACTTCTGGCTCCTCATGGGCTTCGGCATGTGCCTCCACAACGTGAGCAAGTACCTGGCCGCCGAACACCAGCCCGAAACGGCGGTATCTCCCGAAACCTCTCCGGCCGCACCGGCCGAGACGCCCTCCCCGCCGCCCCGTCCGCGACGCAGACGAGTACGTCCCGCCGCGACCGGCGACTAAACGAAACCGCGGAGCCTCGATGAAAGTCGCGCTCCTCATCGACGACCTGGCGCACGGCGGCGCCGAATGCGTCGTACGGCACCTCGCGCGCGGCCTCGTGCAACGCGGACACCAAGCCTTCGTCTACTGTCTGAAGCAGGCCGGACCGCCGGAGCATGAGCTGCGCGCCGCCGGCGTGGTGGTGCGCGCTGCACACAGCGCCAGGCACGATCCGTGGCTCGCCTGGCAACTCGCCCGCTGGCTGCACCGCGACCGCGTCGAGCTCGCCCACGCCCACAGCAGTGCCGCGACGGTCTGGAGCCTTGCGGCCGCCAAGCCGCTCGGCCTGCCGGTCGTGCAGACCTGGCACGGGCCGCTGCTCGGCGCACCCTCGCACTACCGCTTGCGCGCGCGTCGCCTGTCGCCACTCCTCGACCGCCTGACCATCGTCGCCGAAACACTGCGCCCGCAACTTCCGGCCGGCCGCCTGGCGCGCACCGCAAGGCACATCCCCAACGGCATAGATCGTCCCACCCCCACGCCCACCGCGGCCCGCTCCGCGCTGGAAGCGCTGTGCGGCGGCCCGCTGCCCGGCCCCGTGGTCCTGGCCGTGGGGACCATCTGCCCCGAAAAGAACACCGTTGGCCTGCTGCACGCCGTGGCGCTTCTGCGGTCCGAGTTCCCCGCCGTCAGGCTGGTGTGCGTCGGGGCCCAGCGCGACCCCGCCTACGACCGCCAAGTCGAGCGGCTCCGGCAGTCGCTGGGTTTGGCGCAGAACACGGTGCTCGCAGGGCCCGTCGCCAATGCCTGGCGTTTCATGGCGGCGGCCGACGTCTTCTGCCTGCCCAGCATCATGGAAGCCATGCCGCTGGCCATCGTCGAGGCCATGAGCCAGTCCGCTCCGATCGTCGCCACCGCAGTCGGAGACGTCGGGCAACTCGGCCCCGGCCCTGCGGCGAACGGCTTCGCCCTCTTGCGCCACGAGGAGACCGCGTTGCTCGTCGCCCCAGGCCAGCCGCCCGCTCTTGCCGAAGCCCTGTCGCGCGTGCTGCGCGACCCCGCCGCGGCCCGGACGCGCGCCCAGCGCGCCCGCGCGGAGTACCTGCAGCGCTTCACCGCCGCGCAGATGGTCCGAAACTACGAGGAACTGTACGCCGACTGCCTGCCGCGCCGCGCTCGCAGCCTCCGGCGTGCGGCCCAGCCCGCCCACCGGACCGAGCGGCCGCGCGTCCTGATGGTCGGCCCCGGCCCCGAGCAGATCGGCGGCATGGCCAGCGTAATCGACGCGCTCATGAGCAGCTCCCTGCCCCAGACCTGCCAGCTCTTTCGCGCGCCGACACTAGCAAGCAGTGTGTCCTCGTCATCCGGCCACATCCGCGCCAGAGCGCTGCACACGCTGTCGGCCCCGGCTCGCCACCTGCGGGCGCTCTGGCACCTGGCGCGGACCATCCGGCAAGCACGGATCGACATCGTTCACATCCACACGTGCAGCTTCACGTCCTTCTATCGCAGCCTGGCGGACCTCGCCGTCGCAAAGACGCTCGCCGCGCGGGTTTGCCTGCACGTTCACGGCGGGCGCTTCGCCGAGTTCTGCGCCGGCAGCCGTTGGCTCGGACGGTGGCTGATCCGCCGCGGCTGCGAGGCAGCGGACGCCGTGCTGGTCCTTTCGCACCAGGCGGAAGCGGCTCTGCGGCCCTATTTCGGCACCGCACGCATGACTGTGGTACCCAACGGAGTCGCCAGCGTGCCTGAGCGGCCCTCCAGCTCCACGGCGTCCGGCCACACCTGCCGGTTTCTGTTTCTCGGCGCCCTCACGGCCGCCAAGGGTCTCGCCGAGCTGATCGAAGCCGCAGCGCAACTGAGAGCGGCGGGAGTTCCCTTCGAGCTGACGATCGCCGGACCGGCAAACGCACCGGGCGCCGAACAATGGAGCCGGACTGCACATGCCCGGGGTCTCCAGCCGCACGTACGCTTCGTCGGCCCCGTGCTGGCTGATGCAAAGTCGAAGCTGCTCGCCGACGCCGACTGTCTGGTCCTGCCCAGCCACCATGAAGAGCTGCCGATTGCGGTCCTCGAGGCGGCGGCCGCGGGACTGGCCGTCATTGCCACGGATGTAGGCGCCCTGCCGGAGCTTATGGCCGCCGATACGGCGTCCTTACCCGCGCCAAACGGCCGTTACCTCGCCCCGCTCGTCCCGCCGCACGATGCCGCTGCGCTAACACGCGAGATGAAGCGGCTGGCGCGCGATCCGCAACTGCGGCGGCAGATCGGGCAGCATCTGCGCGAGCGCGTGCAGACTGCCTATAGCCTTGACGTGGCCGCCGCGCGCATCGCAGACGTATACCAGCGCATTTCCCCGTCGCCACAGCCCCGCGACTGCTGCGCGGCCCGCCCCGACCTCGCCGCGCGGCTGGTTCGGCACCTGCTTTACCCCCTGCATGAGCGGCTCCGCGGCCGGCCGACGATGCGTGAGCTGCGCAGCCTCCAGCGGCTGGCCCGCGCGACGCCGGAACTTGTGCAAACCGACGCCGCCCGTCGCCTGCGCGACCTGCTGGCCTTCGCCGCAGCGCACCTGCCCTACTACCGCGAGCAGTTCTCTCGCCACGGCCTCAACCAGGAGGCGGTGGACCCATACGCGGAGTTGAACAAGCTCCCCGTGCTCACCAAGCCCAACGTACGCGCCGCCGCGCAGCGCATGACCTGCCCTCGCGTCCCCGGCGGGCTCATTGCCCGCTCCAGCGGCGGAACCACCGGCGACACGCTCTACTTCCACGTCGATCGCCTCCGCCAAGCGCAGGATCTCGCCGCCCGTCTGTTCATGCAAAGCCTCTTCGGCGTGCAGCCGGGCGAGCGCCGCGTGCACCTGTGGGGCTCGCCGCTCGAGGCACGCGGCGGTCGGCTCACACGCTGGCGCGACCGCCTGCTCAACGAGCTGCTGCTCGACGCGTTCGACCTGACCCCCGCGAAGCTGGACGAGTACCTAAAGCGAATCCGGCAGTTTCAGCCGCGCGTGCTCTACGGCTACCCGACCGCCGTGACGCTGCTCGCCCGCCACGCCGCCGCCCACTATGGTCCCCGCGACTTCGCCTGCCTGCGGCTGGTCGTGCTGACCGGCGAGGAGCTTACCGCCGACCAAACGGCCCAGATCAAATCCGTCTTCGGCGCCCCCGTGGCCGGCGAATACGGCAATCGCGAGGTCGGCTTGATCGCCCACGACTGCCCACACGGACAGATGCACGTCGTCTCGCCGCACATTCACGTCGAGATTATGGCCGGTAGCCGCCCCACGCCTCTCGGGCACTGCGGCGAGATCGTCTGCACCACGCTGAACGCGCGGGGCCAGCCCTTCATCCGCTACCGCGTGGGCGACGTCGGACGGCTGCTCCCGCACCCCTGTCCGTGCGGCCTGCCGCTGCCCGTTTTGCGGCTGGAAGGCGGCAAGATCACCGGTTTGCTCGCCTTGCCGGATGGCCGGCTCTGTCACGGCGCGGTCTCGTCGTACGCGGTGCACGGTCTGCCCGGCCTCGTCGCGTTCAAGACCCATCAGCGCCGGCTGGACTGGATTGAGGTCTTCCTGGTCGTCAACGACCACTTCCGGCCGGAATCTTGCGGCCACATCCAGGCCCGGTATCGCGGGCTGTTCGGCCCGCACGTTCAAGTCGATTGCCGGATCGTCGATGAGATTCCGCCCGATCCGTCCGGCAAGCGCCGGCACGTCGTTTCCGACGTGGCCCCCAACTACTTCAACTTCGAGGTCGTGCAGGCACCGGTCGAGCGTCTGCTTGTGTAGGCTCGGCCCCCGTTGCAGGCGTCGCCCGCCAATTGCCGCTCACCCGCCCCGTCCGCGCAGGTCAAAGCTCGGCAGCGTGCGTTCGGCGCACAGCCGTGCCAGCACCGCGTCGGCTCGGTCGAAGGGGAATGCCGCCAGAAGCCGCTCGACCTTGTGTTCCGTGGTGCGCAGGTTCACGCAGTGCCGCCAGCCCGTGAGCAGCGGCGCCGGCAAACGCGGCTGGCCCGGATCAAGCTCCCACGGATGCACATACAGCATCGCCGCCTCGCCGCGGTCCTGCCGCGCCGCCACAGACCGGCGTACCACCGCCCCGGGCAGCAGCCGCAGATACCCGCCGCCGCCGACTGGAATGCGCAGCCGCCCGACCCTCACCGTCAGCGGCGGAAACTCCAGGATCCGCCGCCCCGACGGCGCGATCGCCCAGAACGGCTCGACCGGCGCCCCCGGCACGCCGTAACGATCGTGGCGGATCGGGAAGATGCTGGCGTCGTACTCGAACGCCTGTTCGATCAGCACGTCCAGCGCCCACGCGGTGGCACGGGTCACGGAGAACGTCGGCGCGCGATAGCCGCGCGGGCTGACGCCCAGCGCGTCCTCGATCCGCATCCGGGCCCGCCGAAGGTCCTCGCGCAAGCCCTGCGCTGTGAGACGGCCCAGGTGCTCGTGTGCGTCACCGTGGCACGCGATCTCGTGTCCGCACTGCGCGAGCTGCCGCAGCAACGGCGCCAGGTAGGGCACGGTCCACCCCAGGACGAAGAACGTGGCCCGGCTGTGGTAACGCTCCAGGAGGCCCGCCAGACGCTCCAGGAACGGCTTGGCGCGGCGTTCCAGCCGCGGCCAGTCCTCCCGGCAAACGCAACGCGCGAAAGCCTCGCACTGGAAATACTCCTCCACGTCGACCGACAGGCAGTTCAGCGTCGACGGGCGCGCGTCTGCCTCCCGCCCCGACCGCCCAAGCCTACGGCCGCGCGCGGCGGCACAGGTTTCCATAGCCGTCTCATCGGATAGGCGGCGCCGCCGACCGAGCGCAGAAAACGCGCGTCGCCGTCACGCGGCTCGCCAGAGCATTCGCGGACCCCGTTTTCGGAAGCTAATCCCGCCATACCAGTATGGCGATGGAACCATTATGGTTCGGGAGCACGGAGAGTCCCTCGCCGCCGCGGAACCGCCGCGCGTCGCTGACGCGCCAGGCGAAACGGACCAACCGGCCGCCAGACCGGCGCTTTCTTTCTCCGACGTCATCACGGCCGCGCCGGACTGCCCTCAAGCCGTGTGGCCCCCGCCGGCGGCGCCGCGTCCCGTCGTGCTGCCGCGCGCCCAGCCGCGACACGCGCAGTTGCGTTGCGGTTCCTGTCGGCAACCGATCAGCAGCGTCGGTCTCGGGCGCACCGTGTGCTGCCCCAGGTGCCGCGGGGCTCTGCACGTACCCGACCACTTCCTCGTCGGATGTGAGCGCTGCGGGCATGAACAGCGCATTCCGGCGCGCGAGTATGGTCTCGAGCGCCTGTGCGGCAACTGTGGCAAACCGTTCCCCCTCCAGGACGTCACGCTCCCGCCGCACCAACCCCACCATCACGCCCACCATCGCGCACACCACATTTGGCAGCAGGGTCCGGCCGGTTTCCAAGGCGACGCAGCCTGGACCGTGCTGATCGTGGGTCTCACGCTGGTGATTGTCGTGCTGGCCCTGACGATCCTGTAGCGTTGGCCCCCTATCTCCAAACGCAGCGTCGGCCCCCCGCGGCCGACGTAGAACGCGAAAGCCGCGCACTCGCCGGATCGTCCCCGTGGGAACAGCGCTTCCTCAACCGGCCGATAGGCCGGCCGGGCCCTACGCGGAATGCACGGCGCTGACCTGCGGCCGCACCCGCGGGATGTGCGCGGTCGCCCGGCGGGTCGTCGCCGTCACGATTTCAGAAAGGCGCTCCACGCGCTGCCGCCAGCTTTCCCTGCGGACCAGCGCCTGACGGGCCGCCGCATTGCCGTCCGCCGCCATCCGCAGCGCCGCGTGACACGCGCCCAGAAACTCGCCGGGCGACTCCGCCGTCAGCACCGCCGGCGCGTACGGCAGCACCTCCGCAATCGGCGCCGACACGACCGGCAAACCGGCGGCGAGATACTCGCGCAGTTTGATCGGGTTCACCGCGCGAACCAGGCGGTTCATGCGAAACGGGATCAAGCCCACGTCGAACCCCCGGCAATACGCCGGCAGCAGCTCGTACGGCCGTCCGCCCAGCCGGTGCACGTTGGGCAGGTGCGCGATCGCCTCCACATCGCAGCGCACGTCGCCAATCAGCACGAACGACCAGTCCGGCCGGGTCCGCGCGGCCCGGCGAATCAGGTCCAGGTCCAGCCAATCGCTGACCAGCCCCATGTACCCCAGAATGGGGCGCGGAATCCGCTTCAGGTCGTCCGGCACCGCGTCGGCCGCCAGCGTCGCGACCTGCGCGAAATGCTCATAGTCCACGCCGTGCGGTACCAGGTGCACGTTGGGGTGGCGCTCCCGCCGCCCTTCGTACAGTCGCGTCGAGGTGGCAACGATCACGTCGCTGCCGGCGATCGTGCGCGCCTCCAGCCGCTCCATCAACGCCGTGTTGAACCCGCCGAACGCCGCGAAATCGTCGACGCAGTAGTAGACGACGCACTCCGTCGGCAGCCGGTCGATCAGCTCCGGCAGGTCTGGCGTGAACAACCAGAGCTGCGTCGGCCGCGCCGGCAGCCGGCGGAGCGCCGTCCGGATTTGCCGCGCGACCGTCTGCGCGTTCACGAACCGCGCCAGCGGCGACTCGGGCATGGGGATCACCAGCGGCGAAAGCACGTCGAGCCGCGGCGCCACGCGCTGCACGCCCCGCCACGCCCGCGCCAGCCGGCGAATCACCAACTCGGTGTCGCTCCGCGTAAGCTGCGGCCGGCGCGACGCGTGAAAGTTGACCCACAGCACGTTGTTATGCTCGGCCAGCCGGCGCATGACGTGGTGCTTGCTGGTTGGATGGTCGAACCAACTGCTGGCGATGCAGACGATGTTGCGGTCGCGGATCAAACGGACAACACCTCCGGGTTGACACCCGCCGCGTCCGCCCGCGCCCCGAAACCCTCCGCGCGCACCGCGTCGCCGGCCAGCCAGTTCTCGAGTCGCGCCATCTGGCTTTGCGTGCTGTAGTGCGCCGCCGCGACGGCGCGCGCCCGGGCGGCCAGCGCCCGCGCCTGCGCGTCATCGCGCAGCAGGCGGACCACCGCCTCAGCAAACGCCGCCGGTGACACCGCCGTCAAAAACGGCGGCGGGTCACCGTGGTCGATGCCGGCGGCGCAGTCGGGCGTGACCACGCACGCCCGGCCCGCGGCCAGGGCCACGATCACTTTGGACTGCACGCCGATGTCGCCGTCCACCGCATCAACGAAGACGCGCATGGACGCCAGGTACGGGCGCACGTCCGCAACGTACCCGGTGACGGTCACGTCCGGGCAGCGCCCCCACCGTTGCACGCTGCGCACCGGCCGGCTCCCGACGATCAGCCAGCGGGCCCGCGGCACTTGCGCGCGCACCCGCGGCCAGACATACCGGCCGAACCAGTTCACCGCGCGCACGTTGGGCGGATAGAACATCGAGCCCACCATGCCCACGACCCCCGCCGGCCCGGCACCGGGCAACGGGCTGGGCGGGTACTCGTCCAGGTCGATTGTCGTCGGCAGCACGGCCGTTTCAGCCCGCGGCATCCGGTTCTGGAGTTTCTGCCGCTCGCGCTCGTTCACCAGCAGACACAGATCGTGCCCCCACACGGCCCGCTCTTCCAGCCGCCCCACACGCCGCGCCTCGACGCCCAGCAGCCACCGCAGCGGCGGGAGGCTGCGCCGGGCGTACGTGACCCACTTCACGCTGTCCACGTCGCCCAGGTCCAGGATGCGCCGCCCGTTGACGACGACGTGCTCCGCGGCTGCGGCGATCGACGACGAATACGTGAACAGGGCGTCGAACGGCACCGTCTCCGACCAGTGTCGGACGGTCTCCGCGAAGCCCGGATGGTCGAAATAACCCTCGGTCAGGCTGCGCCCGCGCACCAGCGCGCCGACCCCCCGCCAGAAGCTCGCTTGTGAAGATCGCACCACAACCGCTGTCGCCGCGCACCGCCGACGCACGTACTCCAGGTGCTCCGGACGCGGCGGGACGTGATCGACGCACGCCAGCCAGACCTCGTGCCGCGCGGCCAGGCTGCTGAGCACCGCCCAGGAGCGCAGCGTGTCGCCCCGGTCCGGCGGATACGGGAAACGCGGCAGGAGCATCAGAATACGCATGGGCATCCCTACCCTGGAACCGACCTCGAAAGCCACACACCCAGCGCCCGCGTTACGGGAAGCGGAAGCTGCGACCAGACGCGGCGGGCCAGCGCGTAGCGCGGATTGGACGGCTTCAAGTCCGGCGCACGGCGCCCGGGCTCGACGTACCGCTGGTATTCCAGCGGCTGCGGCTCAAAACCCTGGTTTTTCTTGAACCCGACCGCCCCGCGGTTCTCCGCCCGGCTCCGCCCGTAGTCGAAACGCCGCACTCCTGCGCCGACCGCACGCTCCATCACCGACCAGTACAGCAGGTTCGCCGCTCCCTCGCACCCGATCCGCTCGTCGGCCCCGAGAATGTACGGCGTGATCGTGTCGCGGAAGATGAAGCTCACCGTACCGCACACGGGCCGCTCGTCCTTCCACGCCACGCTGACCCAGGCCCGTGGCCCAAGGCGCGTCTGCAGCGACTCGAAGAACCCCAGCGGATAGTTGAGCGAGCCCAGCCGTCGCATGCTGCGGCAATAGAGCTGCCAGACGATCGGCAGCAGCGCCGCGTCGTGCCGAACGGTCACACCGTCGCGGTCGCGGGCGTGCCGTGCTGCGGCGCGGGCCCGCTTTGGCAGGAACGCCGCCACCTCGTCCGTCGTGGCCGGCAGATCGCGGGCGAATCCGACGTACCCGTCCACCGGCTCGAAACCCGGCGCGTTGGCCACGGCCGAGCGCAGGTCCACCACGCTCGCCCGGCGCGTTTGCGCCAGGCACACCGCCGCCCCGGCCAGCGCTGCGCACACGCCCTCGTCGTCGCCCAGAATGCCCCCATACGTGCCGTATGGCACGCTGACGAGCATCCGGCCGGCGAGCACGCTGTTGATCTCCAGCAGCGGCAGGACGCCCACGATGCGCTCGCCGCGCCGCGCGACCAAATGCCGCGGCCGGTGTCCGAACGCCTCTTCGACGGCAGCGCACCAGTCGGGATGGTGGAATAGCGTCCCCTGCGGACACTGCTCGACGTAGCCGGCCCAGCCCGCCGCCGCAGCCGCGTCAATCGCCGGCCGCACGACCACCGGGCCCGCGCCCGCGCCGCGCCCGAAGCGGTCGCGACGAACTTCCGGACCGTGCGCGGCGGTGCGGCACGGCTCAGCGCCGATAGTAACTGGAGGAATAATAGTGGGCATGGTAACCCGTGCCGCCATTACGGAAGTGCGACAGCAGACACCCCAGGACCTTCACGTTGTTGGCCTGGAGCGCCCGAACCGCCTGCTGCACCGTCGGCTCGGGCGTCCCGCCCATCTTGATCACCATGATCGCCCCGTCGCAGTGCGGCGCCAGCAGACATGCATCGGACACCGTCGTCACCGGCGGCGTGTCGACGAAGGTATAGTCGAAACGGCTGCGCAGCTCCTCCAGCGCGCTGCTCGTGCCCATCCCCCCCAGCAGGTCGCCGTAAGCCTGATCCCCCACCTCGCCGGCCGGTAGCAGCTTGAGGTTCGGGTAGGGCGTGGCCTGCAAGGCCTCGTTCAACCCCACCTCCCCGCGGAGCACCTCGGCCAGACCGGGCGCTGCCGCCACGCCGAGCATCCGCGCCAGCGACGCGCGCCGGAAGTCGGCATCCACGATCACAATACGCTGCTCGCCGCCCTCCGCCATGACCAGCCCGAGGTTGACGGTCGAGACGCTCTTGCCTTCCTCCGGCACGCTGCTGGTGATCGCGATCACCTGGGCTGTGCGCTGCGGGTTCATCGTCAGCAACCGCGCGCGGACCGCCCGGTACTGCTCGCAAATCGCCGAGTAACGATCGTGAAAAGCGACCAGCACCGGGTCCACCAGGGTTGCATCCCACGCGACGGTGCGGTCGTCCACCGGCGGCGACGACGGCGGGGCCACGCTGTCCGCGGCCGAGTCATCCGGCGCGACGAAACGGCTCACCGGCGCTGGCTCATCGAGCACCACCGACTCCGCCGGCAGCTCGACGAGCATCTGCTCCGGCAACGCGGCCAGGTCGGCCGCCTTGACGTGGTCCTCCCGAACTCTCTGCATGACCTTCGTCATTGAGCGCATGGAGGACACCTCGCGGCGAGCGGGCCGGCCGGCGCACGGCTGACCATGCCGGCCGTCTGTAGCGCGCCCTGCACGCGCTGCATCGCGCGGCTGTGCACGCCTGGCAGCGCCAGGCTCGCGTAGGCCAGTGCCGCGCTAACCACCAGCGACAAGACCAGCACACTCAGCGTCGGCGCCCAGAAGAGCAGCGACAATGTCGCCCGCCGCTTCTCGCGCGGCGTCGGCGCGACGCCGATGCACTCCAGCACGGGAATGCCAAGCGTACGGCCGACCTGCCCCACCGAGCGGAAGGAGCGGTCGAAAAGCTCGGCCAGGGCCACGACCAGCGCCGCCGCGGCCAGCGCCAACCCCGAGCCGACGACGAAAACCGAGGCGACGCGCGGCTTCGATGGCCGCACGGCGTCCTCGGGCTCTTCCAGAACAGTGAACTGCGTGCCCCGCTCAACGCTCTCGGCCGCCAGCACGCGCTCCAGGCTGACTAGGTGACCCTGCCACACGTTCAGCTCGCGGGTCGCCTCCGAGCGGCTGTCCAGCATCGTTCGAAGCCCGCCCTCGTCCTGCTGCAGCAGCCGGCTGTACAGTTGCCCGAACTGTTCCAGCCGTTCATCGGCCCCCGTCAACTGCTGCTCTGCCACCGTCAACTGACTCCGCAGCGATTCAAGCTCCATTTGGACGCGCGCGCTCTGCAGACGCCACTGCCGCTGCGCTTCGCTCACCGCTGGCGGCGCCCCCAGATCAGCCGGCGCCGTGCCCACGGCGTCGCGCAGCAACTCCAACTGCGCCAGCCGGTCGCGGGCTGCCTTTACCGCCGGATGCTCCAGGGTCATCCGCTTGTTCGTCAGGAGGTCCACGATCTCGCGCTGCGCCTTGTCGATGGTCTCGTTGAGCGCGGCGTCTCCGGCAGGCGGGACCGCCCCCGTGCCGTCGCCGGCGCCGTCAGACGACACCAGCGCGGATTCCAGAAACCCCTCGCGGGCCGCGATGTCCGCGGCGAGCCCCGTCTTGCGCTGGAACAGGTTGTCCCGCTGCGCGCGCAGCATCTCCAGCCGGCTGCCGACCCCGACCAGGTCGGTCGGGTCGAGCCCGGGAAACTCGTCCAGGTCTTTACGCAGGCCGCTTTCGCCCTGCGTTATCTGCTTCTGCAGGCGGGCCACCTCCGCGCTGAAGAACTCGCGCGTCCCGCCGAGAATCTCCCGAATCCGCTCGCGCGTGTCCACAATGTAGTTGTCCCGCAGCGCCGCGACGACCCGGCGGGCCACCGCCGGGTCATTCGCCGTACAGCTCAGGCGAATCGTGTCCAGGCTGCTGCTGCTGTGAATCAGCCGCACGTCGGTCTTGACCTGGTACTGCCCTTCCACCGCATCGAGCACGGCGCGCTCGCGCTCCGTCAGCACGGCGCCCCCGGCCAAGTCGTCCTCCGCCAGAACCCCCGCCGTGACCAGCGCCCGGGCTAGGGCACGCGACCCCGTCATGTCCATCGTCATGGTCGTCTTGAGATGGTCGAACCCGTACGGCGAGTTGCCCTGAATCAGGTTCTGGAGCACCACGTCGTCGCGGCGCTCGAAGATCGTCGCGGCGGCGTACTCGCGCGGCAGGTACTGGCTGAACCAGAAGGCCAGCGAGCCGACGAAGCACAGGCCCACGATCGCCAAGCGCCAGCGCTGCCGGAGGATGCGCAGACACTCGCTGATCGTGTTGCGCAGGTCCTCGAACGCCTGTCCTTGCTGATTCGCCATGTCTACCGCCGACCTGCCGCAGCCCTCAGCGGGCGAAGCGGCTCAGCAACCCGCTCCGCTCGTGGTTATCCGACGAATCCACGCCGTTGTTGATCGTGCGCGTCGAGGTGATCGCCGCCGCCGGCGAGTTGTACGCCTCCAGCACCGGCGAGACCGGGTACATCAGCTCGCGCACGCGTTGGCCGACCCACGCCAGCGGGGTCGGCGGAACCTCGATTGCGTCGCCCTCCTGCAACAGAATGTTCATGGTCTGATCGCCCGCCTGGAGCATGCGGCCCAGGTCCACCGTGATGACCTTCTGGCCGCCTTCCTTGACGCTCGGCCGCACGATGCGGATCTGCGACCGCCAGGCGAGGAACGTCGGTTGCGCATCGGCCAGGGCCATGACCAGCGTGTCGCGCCCCGTGTAGCGCTTCGGCCCCGGGGAAGAGACCTCGCCAAACACGTAGTAGAACTGGCTGTTGTAGCCCGAGACCTGCACCACCACTTCCGGGTCCACGTAGTAACGCGCCAACTGAATCTTGAGCTTCTCCGCGATCTCCCCCGTGGTCAGGCCTGCCACGTCCACCTCGCCCAGCAGCCGCAACACGATCTTGCCGTCGGCCCGCACCATCTGAGTGGCCCCGTCGACCTCCGGCGCGCCGGGGGCGTTGATCGTGAGCGCGTCCGGCGGACGAACGACGTAATGTCCCGTGGAAACTTCGGCCTCGTGCGACCGCAGAAAGGCGACCATCTGGTCGTGCGGGCTCGCACAACCCGCGGCGTGCAGCGTCACGACCAGCCCGATCACGCCGCACACGCGCGGCAGGCCGCGCGCCCTGGCGGGCCCGGTCCTGGTCCGACGCACGACCATCGCGGCTTCCTCAGCTTCGGGCGGCAAGTGAGTCATCACCCTTTAACGGGCCATCCCTAGCCGCGGCAGCCAATCCTTTGCTTCCCGTCCGGAGTTATCGACCGATTCAGCCCTCCCTTGAAGTACGCGGGCCCGCTGGGGCTCATATACAGTGAAGTCAGGCAACCACCGCCGTGCCCACGCCTATAGCACCCCCCCCACCCAACCGATAATCAGGACAGAAACCGAGGAGCGCGCCGCCCTCCATGGAAGCCTACCGCTACTTCAATCTGAACCGGCCTCCGTTCGAGGCCCGGCCCGACCCCGCTTTTTTCTACGAGACCTCCAGCCACGGCGAGGCCCTCGCCACCGTCCAATACACCGTCCACGCTGGCAAAGCCTGCGGCGTCGTCCTCGGCGACTCGGGTTCCGGTAAAACACTGGTCGGGCGGCTGCTGGCGGACAACGTCAACCGCAAGGCCCGCGTGCTCTGGATTCACGGCATCGGACAGCCCGCCGACGGCACCGAGGTCGCCATTCATGCGCCCGGGACAATGAACGGCCCCTACACCATGCGCCGGGCGCGCCCGGAGTCGTCGACGCTCGCCGCGTGGCTGCGGACCGTCACCTCCTCCTCCCCAGTGAACGTCATCATCGTCGATAACGCCGACGGCCTCCCCAAGCACAGTTGGACCGACCTGCTGGCGCTGCTGACACGCGAATTCCGGGCGACCCGCCCCACCACGCTGATCCTCATGGGACTCCCCAGCCTCGTCGAACGCCTTGCCCGGCCCAGCCTGGTCCGCCTGCGCCGCCGCATCTTCCGCACCTGTGAGCTAACCCCCTTTGCACGCCCGGACACCGAGGCCTACATCCGCCACCGCCTGGCGCGGGCCGGCAACGACGACACGCCCTTCACCCCGGCCGCCCTCGACATGGTCTATCGCCTTTCGGCCGGAAACCCCGCGCTCATCAACCAGATCTGCGACAACGCCCTCGTCGAAGCCTACGGGGCGGAATGCCGCACCATCGACACCCCCCATATCCTCGCCACCGTACAGGCCATCACCGGCCCGCGCCCCCGGCGGCCACGCCTGAAAGACCCCAAGCTGCCACGCCTCGGCGCCGCCATTCGGTCGGTTCTGCCGGAGGAGGCACCCGGGGCGACGGCCCTTCCGGATGCGGCCACCGAGACGGCACCCGCAGAGGCCGACGCGCCTCCGCCCGAGCCCGAGCTCGCGGCGCAAGAGGTGCGCTTCGCAGCCGCCGGCGAGGACGACGCGTGCACTCCATTGAACGCCCTCCTGGCCGGCCCCGTGAGCCGGCCGATTTCCGCCCTCGCGCCCCGGCTTCCCGAGCTGCCAGCGCCTGGCACGCCACACGAAAGCGCCTGCTGGTCGCTGCTGCCCATCACCCGCCGTGGCGACCCCGCGTCGGGCCTGTTGCTCGAGCGGCTGCGCCTCGTCGAAACGCGCATCGCCGCCGCCCTGTCACGCGTGCGCGGCGCCCGTGCGCGGCAGTACGCCGCCCTCTCGGCCCGCCCAGCCCCCGTGCCCGCGCCGCAGGAGGTTCCGGCGGCCCGCGACACCGGCACGGCGGAGTGAGGCCGACGAATGGCCGCGCGTCCCGACAGCGTTTCGCCAACCTGGACCGTCGTCGACGCCGACGGCGCACGCACGCTGCTCGATTCGGCGGAACTCTGGCGGCACCGCGATCTGCTCCTCTTTCTTGCGTGGCGCGACATCCGCGTCCGCTACCGCCAGACGCTGCTCGGCGCCGCCTGGGCGATCATCGAGCCGGCCATCGGCGTGCTTATCTTCACGCTGCTGTTCAACCGCCTCGCCGGAATCCAGTCCGGCACCATCCCCTACCCGCTGTCCTGCGGGGCCGCGATGCTGCTCTGGACCTTCTTTGCCCGCGCCTTGCGGGCGACGACCCTTAGCCTGGTCGCGAACGCGAGCCTCGTGGCCAAGGCCTACTTCCCCCGTCTCATCCTGCCCCTCTCCACCCTGCTCGCGACGCTGCTCGACCTGGTCTGCGCGCTCGCCGTGTTCTTCGCCCTACTTCTCTACTATGGGGTGCCGGTGGGCTGGCCGCTGCTGACGCTGCCCATCTGGGCGCTGCTGGCCGCGTTGCACGCGCTGGGCATCGGTCTGGCGCTGGCGGCGATCAACGTCCGCTACCGCGACATTTCGCAGGCCGTGCCGTTCCTCGTGCAAGTCTGGATGTTCGCCACGCCCGTGGCGTATCCACTTTCCGCGATCCCCGCGCGCTGGCTCACGCTGTACTCGTTGAATCCGCTGGTGGGCCCGGTCGAAGGGATGCGCTGGGCGCTGCTCCCCGGCTATCACTTCGATCCGCTGCTCCTGCTGCCCAGCCTTGCCATCGGCGCGCTCTTCCTCTTCGTCGGTCTCATCTGCTTCCGCCGCACCGAGCGCTGCTTCGCCGACATCGTGTAGCGGCCCGCGCCGCGCGGCGCGGGTTCGGATCGGGCGCGCTGGCCGCTTCCTGACGGGCGCGGGTCGGATCGGGCGCGCAGCGGGGGCGCGGAAGGCGGCTAGAACCGGCCATTTCGGCGGCAGGCGCGGTTCGGGTCCGTAATCGGAATGTGTTTTGGTGTCCCCGGTCCCCATGATGTGCGGCGTTGTGCAGGCGACGACGACGTGTCACCAGGCAATGGCCAATCGTCGGCCAACGAGGGCCGAACGAATCGCGTCGCGGACAGCGCGGGCAGCATGGGGATGGCAAGCAGCGGTCAGCTTTCAGCTAGTGCAGCGACTCGAAGAAATCTGAACGTAAGTGGAGCAGGCCGGCGGGCCTGCGTGGGCAGGCAGGGACGCCTGCCCCACTCCAGGAATGTCGCCGCTTTTGTGAGGCAGTACAGCGGCGGCGGACCGCGGGTTGCCGGGTTTGGCCGGCGTGAGCGACGCCGGCGCCGTTGTGGGGGCAACGGGGGTTGTCAGGCGAGCGCGGCAAGTTACCCAGCGGGGTCAATCGCGGCTTGCGAGGCCGAACGAACCGCGTCGCGGACAACA
>CAIWOY010000236.1 GCA_903914415.1 uncultured Phycisphaerales bacterium
CCGATGCCGGTCGTCCCTTTCGTCTCGCGCGTCAGCAGGGCTTCGAGGGCGGCGTCGCGGTTCCTGAGGGCGCCGCTGCTGGCGAGCACGTCGATCAGCTCGGTAATGATGCCGATCTTGTCGGTTGCGTGGAGGGGCACCCGAATGTGATCGGGCGTCAGCAGTTCGCGCAGTTCCATAGTCGCGCCTTGGTCCGGAAGGTAGAAGGGGCAGTATAGCCGACGCGGGCGAGGTTTCCAGGTGGTGCTTCGCCGGCTTCGGACTCGCGCGGCTCAGCCGTGCTCGCGACCCGACGGCCGGTCGGGTAGCATATCCAACTGCTACGGCGGCACCGCCGGTAGGAGTTCAAACACGCGAGGTTTCAAGCCATGAAAAAGTTCCGCCTGTTCACGCCGGGGCCGTGTGCGGTTCCCGAGGAAGTGCTGATCGAGATGGCCCGTCCGTTTCACCACCACCGGACGGACTGGTTCAAGGGGTACATGAAGCAAGCCACGGAGAAGCTGCAGCAGGTGCTGTGCACCAAGCACGACGTGATCATTATCACGGGCTCCGGGACGGCGGCGGCAGAAGCCGGGATCGTGGGCTGCAACCCGCCCGGGGCGAAGCTGCTGACGCTCGAGGGCGGGAAGTTCGGCGAGCGCTGGGGCGAGATCGCGCAGCAGTACGGCATCAACGTGATCCGGCACAAGGTTGAGTGGGGGACGGCGCCGACGGCCGAGATGGTCGCGGATTTCCTCAAGAAGGACCCCGCGATCACCGCGGTCATGGTCGTGCACAGCGAGACGTCGACCGCGACGGCGTGCGACCTGAAGGCGATCGGCAAGGTCACGAACGGGGCGGGCAAGCTGCTGCTGGCGGACTGCATCACGTCCGCCGGGGCGTTGCCGCTGAAGCCGGACGAGTGGGGCGTGGACATCGCGATCACCGGGGCGCAGAAGTCGCTGATGCTGCCGCCGGGGCTGGGGTTCCTGGGGGTGAGCGACCGGGCGTGGGCGGTGATCGAGAACAACAAAACGCAGCACGCGTACTACCTGAACCTGGTCAAGGCCCGGAAGATGGCCAAGGAGAACGACACGCCGTTCACGCCGGCACACCTGCTGATTCGCGGGCTGGTGAAGGCGCTCGATATTTTGCTGGAGGATGGAATTGAGAGCGTGTGGAAGCGCGTGGCGGCGATGGCGGCCGGGACGCGCGCGGCGGGCGAGGCGATCGAGCTGAAGGTGTTCAGCAAGTCGCCGTCGGATTCGGTGACGGCGTTGTGCCCGCCGGCGGGGATCACGGTGAAGGACCTGCGCAACGAGCTGGAGAAGCGGTACGGGATCGAGTCGGCCGGTGGTCAGGACCAACTCAAGGGCAAGATTCTCCGACTGGGGCACATGGGCTACGTGGACGAGATGGACACGCTGCTGGCGATCGGGGCCCTGGAGCAGTGCCTGTACAAGCTGGGGCACAAGTTCAACATCGGCGCCGGCGTGACGGCGGCGCAGAAGGTGTTCGCGGAGCGGCTGTAAGCAAGAGCTCGGTAGCACGGCGTGCGGGGTCAACGCGGTGTCCGCGGGATGGCTTTCGCGATTGTTCAGACGGATGCAGCCCGACATGAGCGGCATCCGTCTGGACGCGCCGACTTTCTGGGAAGTGGCGCACCCGCGTAAAGACGCAGCGGCTTTCGTCCGGGCACTGCCGGAGCTTCTGCCCTCCGGGGCGGCGCTCTACCTCGAAGGCGGTTGCCCCAGCGGAAAAGTGCGGACGTTCCTGCAGTCCCATCAATTGTCCGACCCGGCGAAGGTGGCGCGCGGGACGATTTGGCCTACGCCAGAGTGCTTTCACGTCCCACTCACGCTTGAGACCGCTGAGGGGCTCGCAGCGCTCTTCGAAACGCACGCGACGCCGGAGATTTGCGTGCACTTCCACGCGTACGCGAACAACGAGATACTCCTGCAATGGCACGACGCGTTCTTTGGGGATCCGATCTTCCTGTCGGTGCAGTTCGCGGAGGAGCGTGTGCGGACATTCGCAGAGAAGCTGGGTGCGACCTTCGCGCTGTCCCGGCAGGAGGCCTGACGGAAGTGGCTGTGTCGATGCCCCGCAAACCGCCAAAGTTCAAAAGCGAGGCCGAGGAATCGGCGTTCTGGGACAGCCACGACTCCACGGACATCGCTTCCGAGCTGACCGACGATGTGGAGACGATCTTTGTTCGACCCGAGGTCGGCGTGATCGAAATCAACAAGGAAACATGGCGCCAGTTAGCCCGGATCGCCAAACGCGGGCGCACGACGCCCGCACGACTTGTGCGTCGCTGGCTCAAGGAGAAGCTGTCCTCTTCCGCCACGGGGTAGAGCGGCTTCGCTCTTCCTGCGCCGGCCGCTAAAGCGCGCGGTCTTCCACGGCTAGGACGGAGCCGTGGTCAGTGCGCGAGTAGCCTTACCCGCGCTCCAGTTTGCGAAGCGGGGAGAACTCCAGGATTAGCGTTTTCTCGCCGTAGCCGGCGAATTTCACGCCGGCGCGCGTGTTGCCTGACCCGGCGCGGATCCAGAGCAATTGCCCGACGCCATAGCGCTCGTGCCGGACCAATGTGCCGGGCTGCCAGTCGGCGTAGGGCGCGGTGCTGGCGGATGGTGGCGGCGAGGCCGGTTTCGGGCGACGCGGCCAGCGACGCGCGGTCTCACCGGCGGTCTCGCCGGACACCGCGTCGGCTTCGACCTCGCCGGGGGCCGCGCGGTCGCGCAGACGCCGTTTGGGGACCAGGCGCGCCGCTTCTTCCGGGGGCAAGTCCTCAACCACCGGCACGAAGCCCTCGATTACCGATGCGCGGTCGGGTGCGCCGTCGGCGGCCGACAAGTCCTCGCAGACCAGACTCCCGTCGTCGAGCTCGGCGAGGAACTGTGACGGGCTGCGCGGCGTGGGCGTGCCGCGGATCACACGTTCGGCGGCGTGGGAGATGTACAGCCGCTCGCGGGCGCGGGTGATGCCGACGAAGCAGAGCCGCCGCTCCTCCTCGACCTCGCGGTCGGCCCGCAAGGCCCACTCGTGCGGGAGCAAGCCCTGCTCGAGCCCGACCAGGAAGACGACGGGGAACTCCAGGCCCTTCGCGGCGTGCAGCGTCATCAGCATGACGACGCCGGCGTGTTCGTCCACCTGGTCCTGATCGCCGGCGAGGCTGACGCGGTTGAGGAAGTCCCGCAGCGCGGGCTCTTCGGTCTCCTCCTCATAGCGCATGGCCGCGGTGACCAACTCCTGCACGTTCGCCAGGCGATCCTCGCCGCCGGCGTCGTGCTCCTCGCGCAGATCGGCTTCGAGCCCGGACTGCGTCAGCACGGTACTCACGGCCTCCGAGACGGGCAAGTCGGCGGCCGTCTGCAAGCGGTCCAGCAGCGCCACGAACGGTGCGATCCGTCGCGCTGCGGCACCGAGGCCGGGCACCTGCTCCGCGTTGCGCAGAACGTCGAGCAACGTCGGGCGACCGTCACTGGCGGGCGCGGCACGACGCGTTTGCTCGGCGTGGGTCCGCAGGCGCTCGATGGTCGTTTTGCCGATGCCGCGCGCCGGCGTGTTGATGATCCGCAGGAGGGCGATCTCGTCGGCGGGGTTGACGAGCACGCGCAGGTACGCGAGCACGTCGCGAATTTCCTTGCGGTTGTAGAACTCGACGCCGCGGGCGATTTTGTAGGGAATCCCGCGGTGCCGCAGCGATTCCTCCAGCCCGCGCGAGACCGCGTTGATGCGGTAGAAGATCGCGAAGTCGCTGTAGGAGCGGCCGGCCGCGTGCAGTTCGGCGATGGTCTCGGCGATGCGCTCGGCTTCGTCGTAACCCTCGGCGAAGCGCCACACCTGGATCGGCTCGCCCGGCCCGAGCTCCGTCCAGAGCTCTTTGTGCTTGCGGCGGCGGTTGGCGCGGATGAGGTGCGAGGCGACGTGCAGGATGTGGCCGGTGGAGCGGTAATTCTGCTCCAGTCGAACGACGACCGCGTCGGGGTAGTCACGCTCGAATTCGAGGATGTTGCGGATGTCGGCGCCGCGCCAGGCGTAGATGCTCTGATCGGGGTCGCCGGTCGCGCAGATGTTCCGGTGGTGTTGCGTGAGGTAGCGGGCGATCAGGTACTGCGCGTGGTTCGTGTCCTGGTACTCGTCGATGAGCGCGTAGCGGAAGCGGATGTTCAGCCGCTCAACGATTTCCGGGTGCTCCCCGAGGACGAGCGCCACACGCATCAGCAGATCGTCGAAATCGACGGCGTTGCGGCGACGCAGGAGCTGCTCGTACGCCTCGTAGACGTGCGCGACCGCCTGCTGTTCGTGCCAGTCCGCGCGGGCCTCCACGTCCCGTGGCGTCTCCAGGCGCCCCTTGGCCGCACTGATCCGCTCGCGCGCCGTGTCGGGCTTCAGGAACGTCTCGCTGACGTCGCAGAGCTCGAGGGCCTCCTTCACGACGCGGAGGGCGTCGGCCTCATCGTAGATCGAAAAGCCCGGCTGCACGTCGGCGAGCGGGCCGAATTCCCGCAACAGGCGAGCGCCCAGCGCGTGGAACGTGTGAATCCACATGCCGCGCGCCACACCGAGCGCCTCGATCCGCCGCTTCATCTCGTCCGCGGCCTTGTTCGTGAACGTGATCGCGAGGATGTTCCGCGGCGAAACGCCGGTGTGCACGAGGTAGGCTGCGCGGCGAGTGATGACGCGGGTTTTGCCGCTGCCGGGCCCGGCGATGACCAGCAACGGGCCGTCGCGGTGCGTGACCGCCTGGCGCTGCGGTTCGTTCAGGTCGGCAAGGATGGCCTGCGCTGACGCGGCGGTTGGAGGCATACCCCCATATACCCGCGCGATGTGGGCTCGTCCAACCGGAACCGAGCGAGTCGCCGCCGGAGACCGCCCGCTTATGAGCTTTGCGTCTTCGCGCCTTGGCGAGAGACGTTGGTCAGCACGCCGACCAGCCGCAGGTCGGGCACTTGCGGCAGCCTTCCTGCCGCAGCAACGGCTCGCCGCACTCCGGGCACAGCACTTTGTAGAACGAGGCGGAATCGTGCCCGTGCTTGACCTCGCCCAGCACGGCGGCGAGGTCGCAGGCGGTCAGCGCGCGGACCTCGGCCGCGGAGGGCGCGGCGGCTGGGGCGGCGTCGAGCACGACGCTCTCGGTGCGCGTCTGGACGAGGGCGACCGTCTCGACGTGCTCCGCAAGCTCGTCGACTTCGTCGACCTCGGCGACCGCAATGGCGGCA
>CAIWOY010000237.1 GCA_903914415.1 uncultured Phycisphaerales bacterium
CCCGAACAACAGCCACTTCGACACCACGCGGGCGAACATCGAGCACACGGGCGCGAAGGCGGTCGATCTCGTGATCGACGAGGGCAAGCAGCCCACGTTGCGGCACCCGTTCAAGGGGAACATGGACCTGAACAAGCTCGAAACGCTGATCCAGGAGGTCGGGGCCGAGCACATTCCGCTCGTGATGGTCACCGTCACGAACAACAGCGGCGGCGGACAGCCCGTCAGCTTGGAGAACCTGCGCGCGGTGCGGCAGATTTGCACCAAGCACAAGCTGCCGTTTTTCCTGGACGCGTGCCGCTTCGCGGAGAACGCGTGGTTCATCAAGCAGCGTGAGCCGGGGCAGCAGGACCGCGGCGTGCGCGAAATCGTGCACGAGATGTTCGACCTGGCCGACGGGGCGACGATCAGCGCAAAGAAAGACGGCATCGTCAACATCGGCGGGCTGCTGCTGCTGCGCGACGCGGAACTGGTCCGCCGCGCGGACGAACTGCTGATCCTGACCGAGGGGTTCATCACGTATGGCGGGCTGGCGGGCCGCGATCTGGAGGCGATGGCCCAGGGCTTCGAGGAGGTCGTGCACGAGGACTACCTGCAGTATCGCATTCGCAGCACCGCGTATCTCGGCGAGAAGCTGCTGGCGGCGGGGGTGCAGATTGTCGAGCCGCCCGGCGGGCACGCGATCTACATCGACGCGAAGCACTTCTGCCCGCACATTCCGCCGGCGCGGTTTCCGGGGCAGGCGCTGGTGGTGGGGCTGTACCGGCAGGCGGGGATTCGCAGCGTGGAGATCGGCAGCGTGATGTTCGGGCAGGGAGGGACGCCGCCGGCGATGGAGCTGGTGCGACTGGCGATTCCGCGGCGGGTGTACACGCAGAGCCACGTGGATTACGTGGTGGAGGCGATCATCGAGCTGTTCGGGCAGCGGGACCAGCTCCGCCCGCTGGAAATCGTGGCCGAACCGCCGTCGCTACGGCACTTTACGGCGCGGTTTCGGGAGGTGTAGGCTGGACTGATCGCACGCAAAGGCGCCAAGTCGCAGAGGATTCGCGCGCCAGGATCCGCGAAAAACGCACAGACTCCAACAGTCTGTGCGTCTGGGCGCCCAAACGGTGCCGGCGAGGCGCCAACCTAGGATTCCTAGTGTATACTTCTGACAGGCGCGCGGTGCGCCGGCAGGAGTGTGTTATGGACGGCGGACACCTCGAATTCTTCGGACCGGACCTGTCACGCGGGCCGTACAGCGCGGCGCAGATCAACACCTCGGCCCTCCAGATCGCCACGGCGCTCGCACAACTCCGCGCCCCGCTGGGGCGCTCCGCGGACGACGTGCGGAACCACGCGACCTTCATCCGCGAGCTGGCCGACATGCTGGCCCCGGATTGGGCCGTGCAGATCGGCTTCACCGTCGGCAACGAGGTCGCCGACACCGTCCAGACCACCATCGCCGCCGTCACCGGGGCCTACAGCGTGCTCGACTGCTGGCTGGCCGACAGCGTCGGCGGCGGCCTGACGACGACGACGCCGGCGACCCTCAGCTTCAGCGGGGGTACGGTCCTCGAGACCGTCGTCGTCGGCAAACGCTACGTGGTGCTCACGCCACTCACCGGGATGGTGACCATTTCGGTGGGCTACGGCGGTCCGAAGAGCTGGTACTGGGGTGTCAGCCGCGGTGCCCGCGCATACTACTCCGGTCGGCTGGGCTTCGTGTAGTCAGCTTGCCGGACTGGGAGCGGGCGGCGGGCCGGGCGGCGCGGGTGGAGCCGGCATCGCCATCGGCGGCAAGCCAGCGGGCGCCGCTGAGGCGGGCGTAGCAACGGGCGGCGGCGCGGCCACGGGCTGCGCGCTCGTGACAGCCCCGGTGGGGGGGGCCAACGCGGCCGATTCCCTCGGTGCCGGCTTGGGATGTGGCGGGCGAGGTGCCTTCGGCGGCGCAGGTAGCGCCAGGCCGTCGAACGGCACCTCCACTTCGAGTAGCCCCACGTCCACCAGCACCAGCTTCTTGGCCGGCGTAACCCGGATCACCCG
Source organism: uncultured Phycisphaerales bacterium (assembly GCA_903914415.1). GTDB lineage: Bacteria > Planctomycetota > Phycisphaerae > UBA1845 > Fen-1342 > Fen-1342. Next base: position 2,029 of record CAIWOY010000237.1, read on the forward strand.
CCCGGCGCGGCGGAAGCGCTGGACGTACACCGGGTCCATCGGCTTTAGTGCCAGCGCCTGCTCATCGCTTAGTGACGGCAGCGCCGGCTGCGGCGGGCTTTCCTGCGGCGCCGGTGGGCGCGGTGCGCCCGGAGCGCGTGCGGCTGCCGGGGCCACGACGGGCCTGGGCTGCGGCGGGCGTGGCTTCGGCGCGCGGTGAACAGGGGCTGGCGGCGCGGGCCGCGGCTTCGGCGGCGGGGCCGGCGTCTGCGGGGGCAGCACGTCGCCGAGGGGCACCTCGACCGTGAAGGCTCCGACATCGACCTCGGCCCGGTGCTGATCGAGGCGGAGGCGGACGATGCGGCCGTCGCGGTCGAAGTCGCGCACGCGCACCGGATCGCCGGGCTGCAGGTGCACCACGCGTTGCACCCAGGTGTTGAAATCGGCGTGCTGCTGCTCGAGGCGGGCGCGGACCACCTGCGTCTCGGTCTGCACCCGATCCGCTTCCAGCTTGGCCGTTTCGGCGTCGCGGCGGGCCTGCTCCGCCTGCCGCTTGACGACGCGCGTGCCGTCGATGGCGGCCTGCAGGGCGCGGGCCTTGCGCGACAGGTTGCGCTGGGCGGCGCTGACGAGGCGGCGGGGCATGCCAAGCCGCGCGGAAATCTCGATCGCGTTGCTGCTGCCGGGCTCACCCAGGCACAGGTGGTACGTCGGGCGGAGCGTCTGCACGTCGAACTCGACGCACGCGTTCTCGGCCCGCGGGCGCGTTAGCGCGAAGCCCTTCAGCGCGCCCAGGTGCGTGGTCACGATGCAACGGCAGTGCAGGCGCAGCAGCTCGTCCAGAATCGCCCGGCCGATCGCGGCCCCCTCGTCGGGATCCGTCCCCGCCCCGAGCTCGTCGATCAGCAGCAGGGCCCGCGGGCCCGCGTGCCGGAGCATGTCCACCACGCGCGTGATGTGCCCGCTGAAGGTGCTCAGCGACTGCTGCATGTTCTGCTCGTCGCCCACGTCGATCAGCACGTTGCTGAAGATGCCCAGCTCGGAGCCGGCGTCCACGGGGATCGGCACGCCGGCCTGGACCATCAGGCTCAGCAGCCCGACCGTCTTGAGCGTGACCGTCTTTCCCCCGGTGTTCGGCCCCGTAACGATCAACAGGTTGAAATCGACGCCCAGGCGGTAGTCGATCGGCACGACGTCTTCGGCGGTTTCGCCGCCGGCGCGCTTCTGGCGGGCCAGCTCCAGCAACACGGGATGCCGGCCGCCGCGGACGCTCAACGAGCCCTCGTCGTTGATTTGCGGGCAGCGGGCGTCGAAGACCTTGGCGAAGCGCACCTTGGCCATGATCAGGTCGAGCACCGCGAGGGTCTCGAGCGTCTTGTGTATCTCCCGCCCGTTGAGGTGAATCTCGTGCGCGAGGTCCCACAGCAGCCGCCCGACCTCTTCCTGCTCCTCGCTGCGCAGGTTGCTGATGCGGTTGTTCAGCTCGACGACCTCCGCCGGCTCGACGTACAACGTCGCCCCGCTGTCCGACGCGCGATGCACGATGCCCGGCAGCCGGCCGCGGTATTCCGTCCGCAGCGGCACGACGATCCGGTCGCCGTGGAACGTGTGGTTGGGGTACTGCAGCAGGCGCCGCACGTCCGGCTCGCGGAGAATACGGGCCACGACTTGGTCGATCTGGCGCGTGGCCTCCGCGATCTCCGCCCGCACGCGCTGTAGCTTCGGGCTGGCCGCGTCGCGCACCTGCCAGCGCTCGTCGATCACGGCCCCGATGCGCTCGGCGATCGTGCGGAAATCCCCGATGCGCTCGGCGAGGTGCCGCAGCTCCGGGTAGCTCTCGGGCAACTCCCGCAAATACTGGGTCATGGCGTGCGTGCCCAGCAGCGTCGTCCCCACGCGGGCCACCTCATCCACCGCCACCCGCAGCGGCGGCGCGCAGCGCTGCACGATCTCCCGGATGTCGCCGATGCCCCCAAAAGGCGGGACGCCGCGCTCCTCGATCAGCCGTTGCAGCTCGCTCACCTGGGCGAGCCAGCGTTGGACGAGTCCGACGCGGGTCACGGGGTGGATACCGACGGCGAGGGACCGGCCCAGGCCCGTCATGGCGTAGTCGGCCAGCAGGTCACGGATGCGGAAGAAGTCCAGGCATTCGAGCGAGTGTTGATCCATCCTGCGATTGCACCTGGAACGGCCTACGAGCCGAGGACGCGGTCCGCGGGTCATGTCCGCGGGCGAGGGGCGCGGTGGGCGCGCGCCCGCCGCGCATGTACTCGCGTACCCGTAGGTTATGCGAAGCCCCCGGTGGCGTACAAGGGCGTGGCGGCGTTCTCGGACCAAGTCGTCCTGGCGCCGCTGCGGCGGGCGGCCCTAACGTCGGCCGGCGGGGCGTGTCCACCGTAGCTGGCGTGTTGCAACAATTGGAGAGCAAGCTATGAAGCCGGCCTACAAACGAGCCCTGCTCGCGCTGCTATTCGGGGCTTGGCTACCGGTGGTGATCTCGTGCGATCCGGGCTACCTCGACGGGCTCATCCAAGTGGTCGATGACGGGTGGTCCGACAATGTCGTCGTCGTGGACGATGGCTGCCACGGCTGCTGGTGGGGCGACTGCTGCTGGTGGTAACTGGGTGGCGGTGTCGGCGCGGTATGACGGAGCTGCGGGCTCATTGCCCGAGCGCGGCTGGAAACTCGGCGCAGTCAACCGAGATGCCGTTCTGATAGCACTGCCGCTCAATGGTCGTTGGCATCGTCAAGTCGCGCAGCACCCAGCCGGCGCTGAAGGGGACCAGGTTCGCAGCCAGCCACCGTTCGCCACAGCCCGTGGCCGGCCCAAGTAGTACCACGGCCAGCAGCACCGCCGCGAAACGAAAGCCGATTCCACGTTTCATTGTCACCTCCCGTCCCTGGCGCGCGGTTGCCGCCCGCACGGCCGGGATCGCGTCGCTGGCGGACGCTCATTCCACGCCGCACGTCGCTTTAACTCGGCCAGTCCGAACAACGTAAACAATGGTGTCACGCCCAGCCAGCCGCAGGCTTTTACCGGGGTCACCGTGTTTACTATTTCCCAGTAGACGTCGGTCACGTCCACGTCGGGATTCGCCTGCGCCGTCACGGGTGCGCCGGACTCCTCGCAAAGCGCGCTCGCGGTCAATGTGACCTTGCTGGCGGCCAGCGCCCGTAAGACCAGATTGATCGCGAGCTGCTCATCCAGAGCGATGTGGCCGAGCGCGATGATGATCCGGCCATCCTCCACGCGCGCGTCCGGTGGCGCGGACTGCCCCGCCGGGCCCGCGCCCAGCCGCGCCGACACAAACTCAGTATTGGGCGGCAGAGGGAACGTCAGCACGACGTTGGTGGCCACGGCGTTGCCGATGTTCGCGACCGTGGCTTGGAAGGCCAGCTCGTCGCCGACCCTCGCTTCCGTGATCTGCGGGGTGACGCTGATGCGCAGATCCGGTTGCGACGCGCCCGATTCACTGGGGGGCGCGACCGCCGTGCTGAAGCTGACCTGCCGGCCGTAGGCCATCCCGGCGTCATTCGTAGCGTAGGCTCGGACGTAGTAGGTTGTGCCTGGGCTCAGGCCGGTGAGGCGGCTGGTGAACGCGCCGGTGCCGGTGCCATCCGACGTGTGGGCATCGGCCGTGGTCGGGGTTCCCGCCGTGTTGCAGCAGACGCCGCGGGCCGTGACCGTTGCCCCGCCGCTGGCGGTGACGTCGCCACCACACGTGGCATTGCCCGTCGTGACGTCGGAGACGGCCGCGGTAGTCACAGTGGGCGGGGTCGCGCCCGTCGTGAACGAGCGCTCCGAGCCGTAGTTCGTACCGACATTGTTGGTAGCGTAGGCCCGGACGTAGTAGGTTGTGCCCGGGCTCAGGCCGGTGAGGCGGCTGGTGAACGCGCCGGTGCCGGCGCCATCGGACGTGTGGGCCTCGGCCGTGGTCGGGGTCCCCGCCGTGTTCCAGTACACGCCGCGCGCCGTCACCGTTGTCCCGCCATCGGCCGGGACATGACCGCCGCAGTCCGCCGTCGTCGTCGTTACGTTCGACACGACCGCGGTCGTCACCGTGGGCAGAAGTGCGAGCAAGGTGACACTAATCGTGCTGGAATTGGCGCTAGTGCCGCTGCCGTTGTAGGCCCGTACGCGGTAGTGGTACTGCGTCCCGGCGTCGAGCCCGCTGACCGCGTACGTGGTCACGTTGCCGGCGTCCAGGTTCTCGTATCCCGTCACAAAGGCCGTAAACCCGCTGTCGGTCGCCACATCGAGCCGGTAGTCGGTCGCACCCGTCGTCGCGTTCCAGTTGGCCGCGAAGCCCGATGCTGTCGTGTTCGTCGCGCTCGTCGCTGTCAGAACTCCAGGCACCGTGAGCACGTCGATGGTGTTCGAGTTGGCGCTGGTGCCGCTGGCATCGTAGGCCCGCAGGCGATAGTGGTATGTCGTCCCGGCGTTGAGGCCGCTGACCGCGTACGTGGTCACGTTGCCGGCGTCCAGGTCTTGGTACCCCGTCACAAAGGCCGCAAACCCGCTGTCGGCGGCCACGTCCAGCCGGTAGCCGGTCGCACCCGTCGTCGCGTTCCAGTTGGCCGCGAAGCCCGATGCCGTCGGGTTCGTCGCGCTCGTCGCCGTCGGAGCGGCCGGGACCGTCAGGACGCCAGCCGGATTGCCGGTAGCGCTGCCGGTGAGGTAATCCTCGTTCCCGGCCGAACCGGTGTACTCGCAGACCATGACCCGATACGTGGTCCCCGGGCTAAGGCCGGTCACGCTGACGCCGGTTCCGCTGCCGTTGTAAAGACAGTACCAGCCGGTCGTGCCGATCTGCGTGCCACTGCCGAAGGCCGCGCCGGCGGCGTAGGTGGAGTTGTCCGCGGGCGCGGCGGAGCCGGAGTCGGCCTGGGCCATGAAGACGGCACACGCGCTGCCGTTGCCACGGGTCCATGCGATGGTTGCACCGCCCGCCCCCACATTGCTGAACATGACGAGCGTCGCCTGCATCGTGGGGGGCGCGGGGTAGCGCATCACCGTGGCCTTGTTGCCGTTTGCGCCGTCCATGTACGCCACATGGGGCTCGCCGCCATCAAAGGCCAGCACCGTGTAGGTAGCGCTGCCAGCCGAGAACCCTGCCGTGCCAACCGTCTGCCAGCTTCCGCCGGTGTAGTGCATGACCGTGGCCGTGTTCTTGTTCTCGGCGTCCATGTAGGCCACGTGCGGCTCGCCGTCGTAGAAGGCGAGTGACGTGTAGTCAGCCTCACCGGCCGAGAATCCCGCTTTGCCCACCGTCTCCCAACTCTTGCCGGTGTAGCGCATGACCGTGGCCTTGGAGCCGTTTGCACCGTCCGCGTATGCCACGTACGGCTCGCCGTTGTAGAAGGCCAGTGACGTGTAATCCGCGGCGCCGG
>CAIWOY010000238.1 GCA_903914415.1 uncultured Phycisphaerales bacterium
GCGCCGCACGCGCTACTTGGCCTGCGGATTTCTCGCGAAGTAGAAGAACACCACCGCGCACACCGCCAACGCGATGATCCCCGCGTTCAGGAAGAACCCCAGCCACGAGAGCTGCGAGCGCGTGTTTCGGCGTTGCCCGGCACTGTTCAAGCCGATGAACAGCCCGACGACGCCGGCGCACAGACTAACGAACAGCACCGGCGTGCGCGTGCGCGCGGGCGCGGGGCCGATGTCTGGTCCGTGGAGCTCGTGAGCAGAAAGACGGAGCGTCACACTGGCGATCGGCGCTTTTGGAGGGCAAACATGCGGAAGAAGAACGACATCAGCACCGTTTGTGCCCCGAGGCCGATCAGCGTGCTGCCGATGACCATCGGACGTAACGTGCGCTCGATGGGCAAGGGTCCGCATCCGCGCACGACCCACCCAACGGTCAGGTAAGCCACGAACAGCAGGCCGACGAGAAACACGGACGCGCCGGCGACCACGCCGCGCTCGAGCGTGAACACGCCAAGGACGCGCTGGAGCAACTCCCGCGGCGGCCCCAACTCCAGATCCAGCGCATATAGGCGCGCGGCCAGCCCGACCAGCAGAATCTGGTAACCGAGAGTGATCGTCAGACTGGCGGCCAGCAACGTATGAACGTCGAGCGTGACGCCGGCGAGCCCGAGGGGTCGGAAGGCGACCGCTAGCCCAATCAGGAGCCCCAGCATCATCAGGAGCAGTCCGGGAATGATGAGCGTCCAGCGCGGGCACATGAGCATCATGAAGCTCAGGTGCCGCCAACCATCGCGCCAACTGCGCAAGTGGGGGGGGCGGGAGCGCCCGTCCCTGTACAGCGTGATAGGAACTTCGGTCATGCGCAGGCCGCGCAGCGCGGCCTTCATGACGAGTTCGCTCGCGAACTCCATGCCGGTCGTGCGAACGTCCATGCGCTGATAGGCGGCTTTGGTAAAGGCGCGCAGACCGCAGTGGAAGTCAGATATCGGGGTCTTGAAGAAGAGCCGACCCAATCCGCTCAGCACGGGGTTGCCGATCCAGCGATGCTTCCACGGCATCGCACCAGGCACAATCCGCCCCTTGAGACGCGAACCCATGACGACGTCGTATCCCGACCGCAATTGCTCCACAAACGGCAGCGCCGCGGAAAAATCGTAGCTCAAGTCCGCGTCCCCCATGATCAGGTACTTGCCGCGGGCGGCAGCGAACCCGCCCATGAGAGCGCAGCCGTAGCCTTTCTCCTGGACGTGTACGACGCGGGCGCCGTGTTGCTCCGCGATCGCCTGTGAGCCGTCGGTGCTGCCGTTGTCGGCTACCACGATCTCGGCCCGCAAGTCGTTTTCCTCGATGCACTTTCGCGCGGCCTGGATGCAACCGGCGAGCGTTTCCGCTTCATTCAAGCACGGCATCACGAAGGAGACTTCGACGGCGCTGCCATCCGCGGGCCCGGCGGTCGCGGGAGCGCCGGCAGGTTGCCCGCTTCGAGGGGGTTCGTCCGGGACCGACTCCGGCCTTGTATCTGTCACGTTCATCGCGATCTCCAAACTCTCCCGAGATAGCTGCGGCCGCGTGCGCCCGCGGCTTCGATACCCGGGCGGGCGCTATCCAGACCCGAACTCGATCTGGCAACCGGGCGATGCCGTCCGACCGACCGCCGCGCTCCTGCAGAGTCATCAACGGCCATTCTCAGTGCTGGTCAGCGGGTTTACAGACGCACACGGGTGATCCAAATGGCACGGGTTTGCACGTGCCGCGCGCACCCGCTAGCATCTCGCTGCTTTCCTGCGCAACTTCGCAGGTGTGGTCCCGGAGACAGGCACATGAGCGCGATCAAGGACAAGGAACAGCGGCACTCCCGGCTGGTGCTCGGCGCTCTTCTAGTGTACTTAGGCATCAGCGTCGCAGCGATCTGGACGCACCGTTACCACATCAACCCGGACGGCACCGCCTACCTGGACATAGCACGCAGCTACCTGGCCGGCCACTGGGAGTGCGCGATCAACGCGTATTGGTCGCCACTCTTCTCGTGGTTGATCGTACCTTGGCTGGCAGTCGGCGTCAACGCGTTGCTGGCGGCCAAGATCGTGACGTGGTTGTGTGGCTTGGCCGTGGTCGTCGCCATGCGCCGAGTAGCCCGCACGCTGGGCGTTACGCCACACGTCCTCAACGTCCTCTCGGTGGGATTGCTGGGCTTTGTGTTGGCACGCGAGGTGACCGTTGTCTGTCCGGACCTCCTAACTGCGGCCGTCCTCCTCTTTGGTCTGGCGGTCGTGGTTTCGCCCGCGTACGACCGCGACGTTTGGCGTGGGCCAGTTGCGGGCGCTCTGGGAGCGCTGGGCTATCTGGCGAAAGCCTACGCGCTTCCGTTCTTCCTGCTGCACTTTGTGTTGGTCAACGCGATCCAGTGGCGTTGGGCAGGGCCCGGTGCTCCCCGGCGTCGGGTAGTCCGCAATCTGGTCACGGGTTTGTTCGTGTTTGCGGGCCTGTGCGCGCCGTGGGTCGGGGTGCTGCGTGCGAAGTATGGCCAGACGATGCTCGGCAGTGCGGGGCAAATCAACCTGCGGCTGTACGCGTTCGGCTCCCGAGGGCACGTCCACGGCTGGGCCGGGCTCCTGGCTCTGCCCCATGCCGATGCCACGAGTTCTTGGGACGATCCGACGCCGCTCGCGGACCAGATGGTGCGCTGGGCGCCGTGGGCTTCGGCCGCGGCCTTGAAACACCAGTTTCTGGTCGTCGTGCGCACCACCTATATGGCATTTCGGCACACGGTCTTGGCGATGCCGTTTCTGGTGGTCGTCCTGGTCGTGGGCCTCCAGCACCTGAGAGGCGGGCACTGGGATCACGACGAGCGCCGTGGACTGTGGCTGCTGCTGCTGTCGGCCGGGCTGTATACGGCGGGGTTGCTGCCCATGTACGTCGAAGAGCGTTATCTCTTCTATGCACTGGTCGTGGGCGTCGTGTTGACGGCCGTCGTCGTCGAGCGCCTGCTGCGCGCGGGTGCGCTGCACGGCCCAGGCGCGACGCTAGTGCTGTGGTCGTTGGCGGCTGCGTTGGCGTTGCCGGCGCTGCTGGAGTTGCGAGACACGCACTCGTTGGGCCGTGACGACTACACCACGGCCGTTGCCCTACGCGACGCGCATGGGGTGCGCGGCAACCTGGCCTCGAACGGCCGCTGGCAGGAGTCGCTGCAACTGGCGTTTTGCCTCAACGGCAAATACCTGGGCAAGTCACGCGCCGGATTGAGCGCGCCCGAGTTCATCCATGAACTGCGGGAGCACGGCGTGGACTATTATCTCGTCTGGAATGATGGGGCGGCGTACACCGACGCTCTGAGCGGGTGTCGCGAGCTCGACTGTGGCACCCTGAAGTCGCTGCGGGTCTACGATGTCCGAAGTCTGCGCGCCGGCGCGGAAGGGGGGCGGCCACCTCTGTGCTTTTCGGCGGACTCGGTCGTCTTGCCTTGAAGATCGTTCCCCCGGAGCGTGGCACACGAGGACAGCGTCGAATGGCCACGAGGCCGCGTCATTCCGACGCGGGGCTGTCCGTGCTGCCGTCATCGACCACAATGGCTTCGTAGGGCCGGCCCGCGGCGGCGGCGCACGCCTGGAGCGCCTGAAGCGTCGCGCCGATGCGTCCGGTCTCGTTGTATGCGGGGATGACGACGGATAGCCAGCAGTCGCACATGCTTGGACCGACTCGAAGGCACCGTGCCACGGCCTGTAGCCCGCGCGGGGCAACGCCGGCCGGAGCCTGCGGTTCCATCGGGTGGGCATCGCCTTAACAGTCCGCCGCAGAACTTGATTTCCAGCGGGTTTCACGCGGCGACGCGGCGATCATGACCAACGAACGTCGGCCAGTCCATGATCGCGGGAATGGCCGTCCAACGTCGCAGACGCGCCACCAGGCCATTCCACAGCGC
>CAIWOY010000239.1 GCA_903914415.1 uncultured Phycisphaerales bacterium
GAACAGCACCGCCATGCGCACCGCCAGGCCGTTGGTGACCTGCCGTAGGACGCTCGAGTGCGGGCCGTCCGCCACGTCCGCCGCCAACTCGATGCCGCGGTTCACGGGACCCGGGTGCATGATGAGCACGTCCGGCTTGCAGCGTTTGAGCCGGTCGCCGTTCATGCCGAAGAGGCGGACGTACTCGCGCACGGAGGGAAAGCCGCTGGCGGTCATGCGCTCCTTCTGGATGCGCAGCATGTTGATTACGTCCATCTCGGGCAGGATACGCTCGAAGTCCGACGTGACGCGCACCCCCATCGTCTCGAACGACTTTGGCGCCAGCGTCGGCGGACCGACCAGCGTGACCTTGGCCCCCAGCGTCTGCAAGCCGCGCAGGTCGGAGCGGGCGACGCGCGAGTGAGCGATGTCGCCGACGATCGCAACATTGAGCCCATCCACCCGCCCCTTGCGCTCGCGGATCGTGAACAGGTCGAGCAGGGCCTGCGTCGGGTGCGCGTGCTGGCCGTCGCCGGCGTTGACAACGCAGCAACGCACGTGCTCGGCGAGGTGCTGGGCGGCACCGGCAGCAGGATGACGCAGGACCATGATGTCGACGCCCATCGCCTCGATGTTGCGGGCGGTGTCGAGCAGCGTCTCGCCCTTGCTGGTCGAGGACATCTTCTCGACGAAGTCGACCGTGTCCGCCGACAGCCGCTGCGCCGCCAACTCGAAGCTCATGCGCGTGCGCGTGCTCTCCTCGAAGAACATCAGCACGACCACCCGGCCGCGCAGCGCCGGCACCTTCTTGACGCTGCGCGTGGAAACCTCCTGAAATCCGACCGCCGTGTCGAGCACGTGGAGGATCTCCTCCCGGCTCAGCTCGGCGATCGTCAGCAGGTGTTTCCGCGTCCACACCGGCTTAGTGCGCGTTCGCGCGGTCATCCAGCACCACCTCGTCCACGCCGTCGGTTTCCTTCAGCATCACATGCACCACGTGATGCGGCTCGGTGTCGGTCCGCAGCCCCACAAAGTCCGGCTGGATCGGCAGTTCGCGGAGGCCGCGATCGACCAGCACGGCCAGGCGGATCGCCCGCGGCCGCCCCAGGTCGATCAGGGCGTCGAGCGCCGCCCGCACCGACCGCCCGGTGTACAGCACGTCGTCCACGAGCACCACCCACGTGTCCGTCACGTCGAACTCGATCTCCGTCCCGCGCAGCACGGCGTTCGGCCCGATCGTCGTCAGATCGTCCCGGTAGAGCGTGATGTCCAGCACGCCGTAGTGCAGCGGCGCGATTCCCGCCTTTTCGAGCAGCGGCAGGAGGCGCTTGGCGAGCGTCTCACCGCGGCGGCGGATGCCGACGACGGCCACCGGAACGCCGCGCGGGGCCGCGCCGGCGATCGCGCGGGCCAGCTTCCCCAACGTCTCCTGCAATTCGTGGTGGTCCAGTAACTGGGTCATGGCCCATAGCGTAGCGGGCGACAGGGTCCCGGAAAAGGCAGTCGCGGCGCTCGTCCTCCGCCGTGCTTAGCAGTCCGCCGCAGAACTTGATTTCCAGCGGGTTTCACGCGGCGACGCGGCGATCATGACCAACGAACGTCGGCCAGTCCATGATCGCGGGAATGGCCGTCCAACGTCGCAGACGCGCCACCAGGCCATTCCACAGCGC
>CAIWOY010000240.1 GCA_903914415.1 uncultured Phycisphaerales bacterium
CCACTCCTCACGGTATGGCCTGTATCTCCCTACCAACGCTCCTCTACCACTGGCACGGCCCGCAGGCCGCACCAGTCCGCTGCTTCGGTTTCATGCTTAGTCCCGTTCATTATCGGCGCCCAGCTTCTCGACGGGTAAGCTGTTACGCACTTTTTAAATGGTGGCTGCTTCTAAGCCAACATCCTGGCTGTCTCAGAAAACGAACTTCCTTACGCACTGAGCGTAGCTTGGGGGCCTTAGCTGACGGTTCGGGTTTTTTCCCTTTTGAGCATGAACATTAGCGCCCACACTCTCACTCCCGGGATAGTCACCGCGGTATTCGGAGTTTGATTGAAGGGCGTAGCCGGAAAGGCCCGCCGTTTCAGTCAGTAGCTCTACCCCCGCGGTGTAGTTGTCCCGAGGCTGTCCCAAAAGACATTTCGGGGAGAACCAGATATCTCCACGTTTGATTAGACTTTTACTCCTCCCCACAGCTCATGCCAGAACTTTTCAACGTTCACGGCTTCGGTCCTCCAGGACGTTTTACCGTCCCTTCAACCTGGCCATGGGTAGATCACGTGGTTTCGGGTCTGTCGCATGCGACTAGACGCCCTATTCAGACTCGCTTTCGCTTCGGCTTCGTGCCGGAGGCACTTAACCTCGCCGCATACGACAAGTCGCCGGTCCATTATCCAAGAGGTACGCCGTCAGCCGTTCGGGCAAGCCCGAAATCGGCCTTCGACAGCTTGTAAGCATATGGTTTCAGGTGCTTTTGACTCCCCTAGCAGGGGTGCTTTTCACCTTTCAGTCGCCTTACTCGTTCACTATCGGTCGTGCAGGAGTACTTAGCCTTGCAGGGTGGGCCCCGCATCTTCAGTCAGAGTTCCACGACATCCGACCTACTCAATCGCCGTCGCTCGCCGTGTGCCTACAGGACTGTCACCTTCTGTGGTCGCCCTTTCCAGAACGTTGGGCTGAGCTCGCAACGACTCATGGGCTGTTCCGCTTTCGCTCGCCGCTACTCGCGGAGTCTCGGTTGATTTCCTTTCCTCCAGGTACTGAGATGTTTCAGTTCCCTGGGTTCGCCCCAGACGGCCTATACATTCAGCCGCCGGTGATCCCATCTGATTGCTCAGTGGAACCGGGTTGCCCCATTCGGAGATCTCCGGATCAAAGCATGTTTGACCACTCCCCGGAGCTTATCGCAGCCTACCGCGTCCTTCATCGCCTCTGCACGCCTAGGCATCCACCATACGCTCTTAGTAGCTTGACCACATTTATGAAACGCTGTGGCCAAACCGCACCTATCTCCACTGAGAGAGAACGGAGTTCAGGCCGCACGGCCGCCAGAGGCGACCGCCGGCACCGACTCGTTAACCCGGCGTCGATACCTAGACACCCACCTATGAACTTGTCAAAAAGCTCTCAGCTTTCGGCTCTGAGCCGCCAGCCGATTCCTGCCAGTCGCAGGTTTCCAGGCACCGCAGCGGTGCCCGGAAACGCACGGCTCAACAGGCCCGGTTGCCGACTGGAGCCGACCGGGATCGAACCGGCAACCTCCGCGTTGCAAACGCGGCGCTCTCCCAACTGAGCTACGGCCCCGGGATCCTCGACTAGGCCACGCCTAGTCACATTGCCCGCGGCCTCAGCTTCCGCCACCGCGAGCCAGCCGCCACACGACGAAGGCGAGTATAGCGGCGACCGCGATGTACTGCAACACGCCGAGATTCACGCTGCTCTCCGGCGCTCGCCGACGGTCGGTTCGATGGGCCCGACAGGAGTCGAACCTGTGACCTCGTCCTTATCAGGGACGCGCTCTAACCAACTGAGCTACGAGCCCGCTGTGCTACAGCCCGACGGCCGCGCGAACTCCGCCGGTCAGAGCGATCCACTGTCCTGCGGCCGGCGTTTGCCGCCTGGGTTTCGCGGTCCGCCGCCAGCCGCATCGGCTCGCGGACCGGTATGTCCACTGAGCCGCGGCGAGCAGTGTACTTTAACAGGGGCGCCGCGGCTGTCAAGGCTCGCCGCGGCGAATCTCGCCCGAATCTTGCGCCACCGGCCAATCTGTGCGTAAGTGCTGACTTGTACGGCAGTTGCGCTGCGAGCGGCGGCTCGGGGCACACTGTTTCAGCCCTTGGCCGACATCGCTTGGGGCCGCTTCTTGCCGAACAGGCCGAGGAAGCCGCGGCGTTCGCCCGGAAGGACGTCGGCGCCGAGGTGCGCCGTCGCGAGGCGCCGGGCGAGGTTGCGGATAGCGAGCCGGGCCGGGCTGTTCGGCGCCGAGGCCTGGATCGGGTGCCCGAGGTCGCGCGACGCCGTCACGTGCTTGTAGTCGTTCGGGATGACGGCGAAGACCGGGCGCCCGAAGTGCTTCTCGACGTCGGCGGGCTTGATGCGCTCGTGGTCGGCGTTCGAGCGGTTGAGCACCAACTCGATGCACTCCTCCTTCACGCCGGTGTGCAGCAGCGCGTGATAGATCCGCGTCGCGTTGCGCAGGAACGGCACCGCGAGCTGCGAGACCAGGAAGATGCGGTTCGACAGATTCAGCGCGCTGAGCGTGACGAAGGTGAACGCCCGCGGCAGGTCGACGACGACGAAGGGGAACATCTGGGCCAGCGCGCGGAACACGTGCTCCACCGCGTCCGGCTGGATTTGCTCGGAATCCTCAAGCGTCTCCGGCCGGGCGAGAAGCGAGACGTTGTTGGGCAGCGCGTCCAGCGCGGTTTCGACGAGCGTACGGTCGATCTCCGCTCCAGTGCGACAGAGATCGGCGATCGAGAACTTCGGCGTGCGGTCGAACGCGCAGGCAATGTCGCCGAACTGGAGGTCGAGATCGACGAGGGCGGCGTGCCGGCCGGTCACGTGGCCCAGCTCCAGGGCGAGGTTGCACGCGAGCGTGGTCGCGCCCGCGCCCCCGTGCGCGCCCATGACGGCGATCTGCTGGCAGCCTTCCGCCACGGGCAGGTGCCGCTTGCGGATGCGCTCGAGCGCGGCGTTGAGGTCGACGGGGTCGACGGGCGTGCGGACGAACTGCGTGCATCCGGCGCGCATCGCGCCGATGATGAAGTCCGGGTTGGTCTCGCCGCTGACACCGACGACCGCGCAGTCGGGCGCGAGCTCGGCGATCCGTTGGATGGACAGGAACCGCGGGGTCTCCTGGCCGGCATCGAGGTTGACGGCCACCGCATCGACGCTCGCGCACTGAAGATGCTGCTGGAGTTGGTTCCAGTGGGCACAGTGATCGACGATGGTCACGTCCTCGAGATTCCCGAAGAGGTCTCGAAACGGCGTGTTCGTGGCCGCCGCTTTGTCGAACAGGCAGATGCGCAGGTTCATGGCCATGGCTGTTCTTCACAATCCCGGGCTGGGGCCGGGCGGCACGGCGGACGCCAACGGCAGCGTACGCAGTCGGACCGCACGGTCTCTCCAGTAGTGATCGGGGTAATCGCGGGCCTACTTCCGACAATCGGACGTGGTTCGGCGAGACGGGCGCTGGCGCCTCCGTGGGCCGGGTTTTATTGGGCCCGGGTCGCTGCGAAGCCGGCGCGGTACAAAGCTGCTGCGGCGCGGCTTGCCGCAACAAATCACGTTTGGAACGCTTAGGGTGAGGAATCTCCGCGACCGCGTGGGAGCCGCGCGGCGAGTACGCACCGCGCCCGGGTTGGCACCGGGCCGTCGCGGAGAGAGGTGGCAACAGTGGCCCGCAGGATACCGACCACAGCGACCGTGCTCCTGGCGACATGCTTGCTGGGCGGAGGCGGCGCGCTCGCGGACCAGACCCGCCAGCCGCCGCGATTCAGCGATTCGCCCAGCGTGTGGAGACTCGGAGAGCGGATCCTGTTTGTGTCGCCCGAGCCGAACGACATCGCCGGAGCCTTCGATCGGACTGCGATGCCAGGCACACTACCGCTATTGGAGGCACAGCCGGGCGTGGAGTGGCTGGGCAGCCTCTCCGCCGCGGGTCGCCGTTCGGTGCCGCCGCCGCGGGAACCCTCCGGCTTGGGTCGGGAGTCTGTGTTCCGTGCCACGCCGGCCGCGGCGGACGACGCTGCGCGGGTGGTGGGGCCGGGACCGGCGAGCACGCTCCTAGTCGTGAGTGGCGCTGCGTTCGCGGCGCGCGCCGGCTGGCGACGCGTGTGACGGACGCGCGTTGGACACTGCGCAGGTCTACCGACAGTCGGCGGCGACGCCCGTCAGGGTGCGACGGCGATGTCCAACTCGACCGAGCGATGGTCGGAGGCCCACGACCACCCGTGGACGCAGTGGGCGACCCGAACTCCCCCGTTGAACCAGGCTTGGTCGAGCGCGAGGACAGGCAACGGTATCGGCCAAGTGGCCACGTAGCCCTGACCCGCCCACTCAAAAGCATTCAGGAAGCGGGCCCGCAGCGGTTCGAGGAAGACCGAATCGGTCGGGGTGTTGAAGTCGCCGATCAGCAGCACCGGCTCGCCGTCGAGCGTCGCGAGCAGTTGGTTGAGGTCGCGAAACGGCCCGATCCGGGATGTGCCGGGGATGTACGCCACATCCACCACGATGATGTGGAGCGTCCGCTCCGGCGTAGCGAGCTGGCCGTGTAAGTAGTGTCCCTGCGTGACGCGTCCGTTGGGGACCAGGGATCCGTCTTCGACCTGCGCGAGCTCGCCCTTGGTCAGCAAACTGATGCCGCAAGGCAGCACCACGACATGATGCGCGGGGAATTGCTCGGACCAGAACGCCTGCATCTCGGCCGCCGCCCGCTGGAGTTCGGGCCAGATGACGGCGGCATCGTGCTCGAGTCGGGGCAACTCGCGGACGGACTCGACCAGTCCGATGATGTCCGGATTGCGTGCGCGGAGCTGCGCGGCGATGTTGGTCCAGCCGGCGACGCCGTGCGCTACGTTCCAGAACAGCACGCGCTGACTGCCCGCCGGCGCGGGTACGGCGGCGTGGTCGTACCAGGTGTGCGGGTAGGCCCAGATCACAAAGCCGACGCCCACCGCCAGCGTCGCCGCGGCCAACCGCCAACGTCGCGCGATCAGCCACCACAGGCCCGCCGCGAGGACGAGGCCGCTGAGCGCAATCGGCGGCGTGACGTAGTAGCAGTCGCCGATGAACTCCGGGCCGCGGTCCTGGATAAACAGGCGAATCAGCAACCCCACCAGCCAGATTGCCAGGAAGAGAGTCGGCGGACCCCAAACCAGTAACGCACGGACACCACGCCACAGCGTCACATAGCCCGCCTTCTGCGCTCGGACCCACTGCATGCGGCGGCGTGACAAATCCGAATGCCGCGAATTGTGCGGACGCACGCCTCTGACCTCCGCGGATGCGGCGGGCCGCCAACTCGACCGGGCGCCGCCGGGCCTGCTTCCAGGATATCACTCGCTGTCCTAATACCCTAGCCGGGTCGCGTTTTCGTCGTACAGCTTGCGGAGGACCTCCGGCGGCAGCGCGAGCCCCGCTAGCCGCGGCGGATCGTCCGCGTCGGCGTCCTCGATCGGGCTTTCTCCGCGGCCATCGCTCTCCCAGAGCATCTGGTGGACCCAGTAGCGGCTGGCGTAGTGGTCGAAATCGTAACTCGCCGCGACAACGAGATCGCTCCCGAAGAGCAGGCGGTCCTGGTTGCGGAGCACGAAGTCGCGGGCGGCCTCTGGCTGCCGGGCGACCCCGCGCACGACCCACTTCGTGGCGCTGGTGTCCAGGTGCAGGTTAGGGTAGTGGTCCAGGAGCGCCTGGAGGAACGGAAGGTCCTCAACGGACCCGCCCAGGTGCGCCGCGATGACGATCCGCGGCGCCACCGTCTCGAGCAAGTGCTCCAACTGCGGGTACTGCTCGCGTTTCGTCCCGTAGCGCGCCGCGTCGGCGTACCGGCCGCCGGGCTCGAACCACTCGCTCGGGTCCCCGACGTGCACCATGAAGTCGTAGCCCAGGTCCAGGCCCTGCTGAATCAGCGGGCGAAAGAAGGGGGCTTGCAGCGTGAGCCCGTACTCGCCGCGCAGGGGCGGCGCCACCCAGAACTTCATGCGGCGGGCGCCCTTTTCGCGGAACGCTTCCAAGTCCGCCTGCCATTGCCGGCAGAATTCGGCCGAGTTCTTCATTTCGCGCCAGCGCGGAATCGCGATGAAGTCCAGGCGGTCCGAGTACGACCTGCGCAGCAGGTCCACCTGGTCCAGCGGCGTCATCGACACGATCTTGTCGATGTGGTACCTGTCCGCCGCTTCGAAGAACGCCGGCGTGCTCGGCGTGTTGTGGACATGCGTGTGCACGTCGACGATGCGGCCGCCCACGCGCCGCGCGGGCACGGCCCGGTAGTCCAAACCGAGCCGGTTGGCTGGGGTGCGGCGGGCGCTGGTCGGCGTATCGGCATCGTGGCTGCTCATGGCGGCTCCATTGCGGCGCCGCGGACCGGCACGGCGCGCTAATGAAGGATAGACGCCCGCCGGCGGTTCGTCGATTTCGCCCGGGTTCGGCCGCCCGCTGGCGCCCGGGGTGTGACTACTCTTTGTAGACGCGGCGGGTGGTCTGGTCTGGCGAAGGCCGGCGTGGCATACGAAGCCAGGCCGTGGTGAGCCGGGAAGGGGCGCGGGACGCCGCAGCCGCGCGACGCGCGGCAGCACTCGAAGCTGGCGGCCGGGCGGCAGCGGCGGGAAGAAGGCGCTGGTTGGCGCGCGCTGGCCGGGAACCCGTCGCTTGCGCTCTGGGCTCTGATCCCCGCCGTGCGCCAGAATCGAGGCGCCCGGCGGGTCGCACACAGACGCGACCTGCCCTACGGTGATGCGGGCGCACAAAGGGAGCGCGAAAGGCGGCCAGAACCGGTTATTTCGGCGGCAGGCGCGCCTTGGGTCCGTAATCGGAATGTGTTTTGGTGTCCCCGGTCCCCAGGGTGTGCGGCGTTGTGCAGGCGACGACGACGTGTCACCAGCAATGGCCAATCGTCGGCCA
>CAIWOY010000241.1 GCA_903914415.1 uncultured Phycisphaerales bacterium
CCGCCCCTCGGACACGAGCCGCTGATTGACCGAATCCAGTTCGGCCGCGATCGCTCGGGTGTGCTTGGCCTCAAAGACGTCCGGTTTCACGTATACGACAGCGCAGATGTTGTCGTACGTCCCGTTGCCCAAGACCGTCTCAGTCGCGACTAAGACCGAGGGGCCGCTCAGTTCGTTCTCGCTTACCTCCACAAGCTCGTCGGCCACGCGCGTCGGCCGCAGTTGCAGGAATCCGAAGCGATGTGGCGGTCGCCCTGCCTCTCCCTCACGGCCTTCGCACCGGCGTGCCTCCGTGCCTGTCCGGCCCAGCGTCATCGCAAACTCGATCTCGACATCCGAGCCAACGGCTTCCTTGCAGGCGGTGGAAATCCGCTCGATGATCCGATTGACGGGCACGTCTTCGAGGTCAAGGATCGGCGCGAAGGTCAAGGCACGCGGGCCAGACACGCCAGTCCCGATGCTCAGCCGGTCGGATTCCGCGTTGTACGTGGACGCGATCTGCGGCAAGACGCCGTCGTATTCCGCGTCACCCAGGTCACCCTGCACGAGGTACTCGGCCTCATTGATTGGGTCGTATGGCGGCGGCGGCCCCATGTTGACGGCCCAAAAGGTCGTCTGGCTGTTCTTCAGCAGTTCGTGGACCGACCCATACGGCGGACTGTGGCGCGGATACGCGGGCGAGTACGTCCACGTCACCCCGCCGTCCACGATCATCTTGCCCAGGCCGAGCGCAAGATTGACAACGCCGTCCGCGGGACGAGCCGGCCCCGTCGGGTAGAAGTTGTACGTCCGAATCACCCCGGAAATCGTGGGATAGAATCGCGCGCCCAGCAGCCGGCCGACGACCTCCTGAACAATGACCGCCATGCGCTCATCCGCGTCAGGCTGGCCGATGGCCCGCCGGTAGCTCTGCGCGTCGCGGAAGAACGTGGACGCATAGACGAACTTGATCGCCTCGGCCAGCCGCTGAAAGCGAGCCGCCACGTTCGGCTGGTTATTCGGAATCATCTTGGTCGCGTACGTGCCGGCAAACGGGTGGCTCAGGGCATCCTCCAACAGGCTCGATGACCGTATCGCCAGCGGCGTGTGCATCTCCGCGATCAATGCCCGCAAGTCGCCCAGGATGAGCGGGGACAGTTCGGCCTTCTGAAACGCGTGGGCGATGCGGTCATCCGGCGCATCGGAGCGCGCGATTTCATGCAGCCCGTTGTGCTCCATGAACTCCGCGAACACATCCGTGGCGATCACAGTCAACCGCGGGATGCTGATCTCAACGTCCGGAAATGTGCCGGCCGGGCACGCTTGGGCCAGGATTCGCTTGATGAATCCCAGACCCTTCGCCTTGCCGCCGAGCGCACCCCCACCGATGACCGTGAAGTTCTGGTCGGACTCCAAGAACTTGCGGTCGAAGGACGGGTAACCGCCCTGTGCCTCAGACGCCGGCATGATTGCGTCGTGTCCTATTCGGCATCGGCCGGAATCCTGGTTAGCGCTGCGGCGACGTCCGTCGCCGGCGCGCGATTCTAGCTGTCGCGGCGGGGCGTCGCCAGCGCAGGCGCGTGTGGGCGGTTCCCGCTTCAGATTGACGCTCGCCCAGGCTGCGCTTATCCTACCAGTTCACCGACCGTCCGGCCCACCAGGCGCCAGTAGATCAGGCGGTCGCGACGGGGGAGACAGACGCGCGGCGCGCGGCGGCGGGGTGCGAGAGGATGTCCTGTATGAGTTCCAAGCCGTTCAACGCGTTTGCGATGGCCCAGGCCCAGTTTGATAAGGTGGCCGAGTTGCTCGGTCTCGACCAACCCACCCGGGACCTGCTGCGACAGCCCATGCGCGAGTACCACTTCAGCCTGCCAATCCGGATGGATGACGGCACCATGAAGGTCTTCCGCGCCTTCCGTGTGCAGCACAACGATGCGCGCGGGCCCGGCAAGGGCGGCATCCGGTTCCACCCGCAAGAAACCATCGACACCGTCCGGGCCTTGTCGATGTGGATGACCTGGAAGTGTGCGGTTGTCGACATCCCCTTGGGCGGCAGCAAGGGCGGCATCATCTGTTCGCCGCACAGTCTCAGCATGCGCGAACAAGAGGCCCTATGCCGCGCCTGGGTCCGTGCGGTGGCCCGCGACGTCGGCCCGGTGCGGGATGTGCCGGCCCCCGATGTCATGACCAATGCGCAGCACATGCTCTGGATGCTCGACGAGTTCGAGACCATCCACGGCGGCAGGTATCCCGGCTTCATCACCGGCAAGCCGGTCGGCATGGGCGGTTCGCGGGGGCGAACCGAGGCCACCGGCTACGGCGTCGTCTTCACCCTGCGCGAAGCGCTGAAAGAGCTTGGAATCCGGGCGCAGGGCACGACTGCCAGTGTGCAGGGCTTCGGCAATGTCGCGCAGCACGCGATTGACCTGTACCAACAGATTGGCGGCAAGATCGTCTGCGTTTCGTGCTGGGACGAGGGTGACCAGCAGGCCTACACGTATCGAAAGAAGGACGGCGTCGACCTCGCTGCGCTGCGCAAGATCGCCGACCGCTTCGGCACGCTGGACAAAAAGAAGGCGGTGGACCTCGGTTACGAGAGGCTACCTGGCGACGCGTGGATTGAGCAGGACGTGGACATCCTCATCCCGGCCGCGCTGGAACACTCGATCACCGATGAGAACGTGGGCAAGATCTCGAAGCGGGTCAAGCTGATTGCCGAAGGCGCAAACGGACCGACAACCCCGGAAGCCGACCACGTGCTGCAGGAACGCGGGATCTTCGTGATCCCCGACTTCCTCGCGAACGCCGGCGGCGTCACGTGCAGCTACCTGGAGCAGGTCCAGAGCAACATGAACTACTTCTGGGAGAAGGACGAAGTGCTCGGCAAGCTCGACGTGCTGATCACCGCTGCGTTCATCGCCGTGAGCGACATGGCCAAGAAGCGCAAGCTATATATGCGCGACGCGGCGTACGTAATCGCGATCGCGCGTGTCGCACAGGCGTGCAAAGACCGCGGGTGGGTGTAGGCCCCGGGGAGCGTTATCGCTTCGGCGATTAATGCGGCCCTGGCGCTCGCTCCATTGCTCGCCCTCGAATTCGCAAGTAGCGCCTGCTGCCTACACACGTAGGCGACGCGGGCCGCGTCGCGGCCGCCGCTCGCGGCCACGTCTTTCTTGAGCGTGCAGTCGCCATCGAGGTTCCACGTGCAGATCCAACCGGGCTCCGGCGCGCTGGGCAGGAACTCGGGCCGCAGGTCATCCAGCCGCGGCGGCCAGAGGCCGGGCGCCGGGGCGGCGACCGTCACGCTCTGGCTCTTCACGCTAGCCGTAATACTGTTCACTTCGTGACGCATGCGTGCTGTACTGCCTCCTTGGCGCCGGAATCAAGGAGGATCGGTTCATGGCCCGCACGCTGGCGGAACTTCCCGCGGGGGCTCGGATTGCGGATTACACCAGTTTGGGAGTGATCGCGAAGACCTTTCCGGCCACGCAGGTTCAGGAAATCCTCGCTCGTTGCGGGCGGGCCAGTCGGCGACAACGCGACTTGCCGGCCCACATGGTGGTGTATTACGTCATCGCCCTGGCCCTCTACGTGCAGGCCTCGTGCCGGGAGGCGCTGCGTGGCCTGCTGGAGGGCGTGGCCTGGTTGCAGGGACCGGACCGGCCGGCGCGTGGCCGGGAAAAGTCCGGAATCTCGCGGGCCCGCACGCGGGTGGGCGTCGAGCCCCTGCGCGGACCACACGCGCCCAAACTGGAGAAACACGGCGCCGCTGACCGGCCCGCGGGCTAAGGGCACGTCGTTCCGATCAACGCGACGAACGGGTCGATGTCTGCGAAGTTGACGGCAGCATCGCCGTTGATGTCCGCGTGGATCCACGGGCAGGGCCGACACCCCCACGCCGACTCGCCGGCGAGCGCCGCGACGAAGAGGTCGATGTCGGCGAACGTGACCCGGCCATCGCAGTTCATGTCCCCGCGGCAGCCGGCGGGCGTCATCAGAAATGCCCGCCCGACGCCGTTGTGGACGCCCTCCCCGACAATCTGACCCTTGTCGTTCACCGCCCAGGCCCAGAACAACGACCACCCTGAGTTCGGGTCCAGCAGGTCACTCAGCGCGCGCCATCCGCACCCGTCGCGGACGTAGGCCCAGGCCTCGGTGCCGCAGTGGCCCACGACTTGGCCGTAGCGGTTTACGCCAGACGCCTGGCCTGCGCCGAGGTCGGTCATCTGCCAGGAGCCGTTGACCTTCCGCCAGAGGGCCGCACGCACACCGTTGACATTGCCGTACTGGCCGGCTACGTGGTCGTTGTCACTGACCGCCCACGCTACGCTGTCGAGATTCGGGTCGAGGAGGTACTCAACGACGTTATTCCCGTGGAACACGACGGCGTTCCTCACCTGCAGTTCGCAGGGCAGCCACCACGCCACGTACCCGACGATCTGAGGCGGATTCGTGTTGCTTATCGCGTACGCCCACGCGTCCACTGCCCTGTTAGGGTCAGAGTATAGGGGTTCGACCTGATCGCCCTGCCAGCATACGGCGTCGGTGAATCCCCAAGTTGCGCCGCCCACGACGACGCCGGCGTTGTTAATCCCGTACGCGAACGTCTCTGTCAGCCCCGAGTAGCACGCCAAGTCGGTCGCCACCCCGTCCTGTGATACGAACGCATGGTACAGGCCATCGTGCGCCTCGTAGTACCCGCAAGCCACCCCACTGTCATTGATACCGCGCCCCGGGCTGTCAAACGCGTCAGGGTGCGACCGTCCAAGTTCGTAGGGCAGGCCATCCACCCAGCCGACGGCCCAATGCCCATAGCAGTACCCGACCGCCACGCCGGACTCGTTGACGGCGTATGCCGCGTCCTGAGCCTCTGGCACTCCGGGAAGGTGCTGCAGCTCGGTGATGGTCCACTGCTGCCCGGACGCGCTCGCGACAAACAGGGCGAGCGCGCCGAGGCCCGCCACTGCGCGGATAACCCATCTCCGCTCCCCGCCCCCGCGCCTCGCGCCGTTCGCGCGCTCTCCACGACCCTCAATGCCTCTACGATCCATGAGCAACCTCCTTCGCAAGAAGCCTGGGGCCCCGACGCGGAGCCCGTCAACGCGCCTCGCTAACGGAGTACCCAGAGCTGCGCCCCAGCCCCGGCGACTACCTCCGATATCCTATGGGGGCCCCCACGTGTCCATCAAGGGCGACGACTCGACGCGGCTGGGTGGCGAGCCGCCGGTAGGCGCGCCGCATGGCAGGTGCGGCCGAAGAAAAACCGGCGCGGGGTCGCGCCGGTTCGGTGGTCCTGTACTTTGATCGGCGGCCTTCCGGCCGCGCTCGGCCGCGCCTTACTCCCAGCCGGACTGCCAGAACCCGTTGTTCGGCTTCGTCGTGTACATCAGCGGGTTTACGGTGCCGCGGAAGCCGTACAGTATAGGCGCGGAATGGGTCGGGTCGGTCGTTTGGTACAACGACTTCGAGGGCATCCCGGCGGCGTGGCCGTCGAAGAAGACGGTGTTTGTGCGGCCGTCCCTCTTGCCCTTGCGCACCTGGACAGCGTAGGCGGAGCGGGCCGTCGGAGCGAGGTAGGAAAACGTATCTCCCACCTTGGAGAAGTGTGGTGCCCACACGGGGAAGCCCTCGCCCGACCACGCGGACTGGTACGGTCCCTCCTGCTGCAGCTCCTTGGCACCGGCGTTTGTCCTTGCGCGATACCACGCGTCCGCTATGGCCCACTCCTCCTGCGGTTTTCGGACCTCCGTAAGGCTCTTTGGGCGCAGGCACAACTGGACGTCTATGTTTGGGTCAGACGAAGTGGGCATTGTTCCCGGCGGCGGCGGGCTGAGTCCGAAGTAGTACGGCGGATTCGTGGGGCGAGTGTTGCCGGTAGGCGTGTTCCCCTCGGTATCGGAGTCGAGCGGGCCCCAATTGTTGATGACGTAATAGGTGGGGGGGATGACCTTGCCAGTCGTCTGGCTGAACATCCTGAAGCTCAACTCGGGGTTGATGCCCACCCCCGTCGGGCAGAGCGTTATTTGGTCCGTAACGGTGTTGTACCCGCCGCCTAGGTCGCTGAAGGACCTGCGCAGCTTCCAGGCGAGTTGACGCTCCTGATAGTAGGTGAAGTCGCTTTGGAGCAGTTGGGGATACCACCCCGCCAGCCCTTCGTAGGTCAGTTGCCGGAACACGGCCGGGTGCAGGCGTCCGGGCAGCACGTCTCTCTCCGCGGCGACATAGAGCATAATGCCCTGTCCGAGAGTCCTGAGGTTCGACAGGCACTTGATGGACTTGGCTTGCTCACGGGCGCGGCCGAGGGCGGGCAGGAGAATGGAAACGAGTAGGGCGATGATGGCCACGACGACCAATAGCTCGATGAGCGTAAACGTCGACCTGCGGTGGGTCACAGTTTTTCGCATGGCGTTCTTCCGTTGAGTTGGTGCGGGGCCGTCGCGGCACAGGGCGTCTACGCTCGACCCCGCACGACTGATTATACTTCGCCGCCGCGTGGCCGGGCGCGGTCCACCCGCGTCAGACTCCGCGGACACAGATACACGACTTACATAGACAATTACCACACGGGGCGGCGTACTGCAAGGATTATATAAGCAGATTTGTTCGGAAACCGAATCAATTGGCGTTCGCCCGGGTCCCCGGAGACTCCGCCGATTTGATATCTTAATTGTCCTGATTTCGCGCATTTCCGCCAAAACACGGGAAACGGAGGGTTGCCGTCAAGGCTGGGGGCCGAGCCGGCGGCCGACGAGCACCTCGTTCAGGCTCCCAGAACGGAAACCGCGCAAATCCAGCGCGACGTACTGGAACCCCAGCTCGCGCAGCCGGGCGTCGATGCGGCTGCGCAAGTCCGCGTCCGCAAAACGCGCCAAATCCGCCGGCCAAACCTCGATCCGCGCCAGCTGGTCATGATGCCGCACGCGGCACTCACGGAAGCCCAGTCCGCGCAGGAACGTCTCCGCGGCATCGATGCGGCGAAGCTTCTCCGGCGTAACCTCTTCGCCATAGGGGATGCGCGAGGACAGGCAGGGCGAGGCAGGCTTGTCGTGAACCGACAGGCCCAGCTCGGCGGCCAAGGCGCGCAGCTCGGTCTTGCCGATGCCGGCGCCGGCCAGCGGAGCGTAGACGTTGTGCTCTGCGGCGGCCTGCAAGCCGGGGCGAAAGTCGCCCAGGTCGTCGGCGTTCGTTCCGCTGAGGACGGCGTTGAAGCCGCGCTCGGTCGCGAGCCGCGACAGGCGGGTGTACAGCTCAGTCTTGCAGAAGTAGCAGCGGTTGGCCGGGTTCGCGACGTAAGCGGGGTCGTCGAACTCCGCGGTGGCGATAAACTCGTGCGGTGCGCCGATCTCGGCCGCCAGGGCGGCAGCGGAATCGAGGTCCGCGCTCGGCACGCTGGGGCTGCGGCCGGTGATCGCCAGCACTTTGTCGCGGCACAGCGTCTCTACGGCGACCCGCAGCAACAGGGCGCTGTCCACGCCGCCGGAGAACGCGACGACGCACGATCCCAGGCGGCGCAGGCGTTCCTGCAAGGCGGCGTACTTTCCGGCAAGGATGGCGTTCATGTCGTTCGCAATGCTCCGTACAGCCCTCGTGCCGGATTGTAGCGGCAGGCCGCGGGCTTGAACCGCCCGTCGGCCCGGCACTCGCCGCAAAATCCGCCGCTTTTTGGCTGAACCGAAACGCGGCTGGCGCGGTCTAATGGACGGTATGTCGGCGAGCACTGACGCGAAAAAGACCGACGAGCAGCTCCTGGCCGAGTTCCTCTCCGGACGCCAGGCGGCCGTGGGCGAACTAGCCCGGCGGTACGAGCGCCCGCTGCTGGGGCTGGCCCTCGGGCTGCTTGGCCGCCGCCCGGACCTGGCGTGCGACGCGGTCCAGGAGACGTGGGTGCGCGTCATCCGCTTCGGAAAGCAATTCATGGGTAACAGCAGCTTCAAAACCTGGCTTTATCGCATCGGGCTCAACCAGTGCCGCTCGCTGCTCCATGCGCGCGGCGGCGGAAACGCCGACGGGCCGCTCGACGTGCTTCCGGCTCACGGCGACGGCCCGGAGCAAGCGGCGCAGACGACCGACCGCGATGGCGTTCTGCGCGATGCCGTTGGCCAGCTCGATTCCGACAAGCGGGCGGTCGTTCTGTTGTGCTATCACAACGGGCTGACGCACGAGCAGGCGGCCGAGATCCTCGAAGTGCCGTTGGGCACGCTGAAATCGCGGCTGCACGCCGCCCTGACTGAGTTACGCGCCGCGTTGGGCGCGGAGGCATCGTCATGAGCGACACGCCATCTCCCGAACTCGAAAGACAGCTCGCCGCGTTGACGGTCTGGCCCGGGCAGACGCCGGGGCTCTGGCGGCGGGCGCTGCGGCAGGCGCGCGCTGGGACCGACCGAGGCGCAACATGGGTACTGCGTGTCCTCAAGCTCGCGCCCCTCGGTTTGGTCGCCGCGGCGGTGGTGCTCGCGATTGTGCTGCCGTCCCTGTATGGCGCCCGTGAGGCGGCGAAGGTCGAACTGGCAAGCTTGTCGTCGCAAGAAAGGTATCGCGCCGGGCCGTACGAAGCCCGGCGCTTCGGGGAAGGCGTGAAGCTCGGCACCGGATACGTGATGGGATCGCCCGCGCCGCCCGCACCGTGCGCCGCAGGGCCCGGTGCAGCAGCGAATTCCGCCGGTGGGCCGACCGTTGCGGGTGGGACGATATTGGTGGCGGAGGGCTCCTATGGCAGGGCCCGCCAGACGTCAAGCCCCGGCCCAGACCACGCTCGCCCGACCGACGCCACCCCCGCCCTCGACCGCCAGGTCATCCGCAAAGCCACGATGGAGCTGCTCACCAAGGACGTGCGGGCCGCGTTCCTGAGGGCGGGACAGCTCATCAGCGAGGCCCGCGGCGAATACATCGAGGACTCCGGCCTGGGCGGCGATCCCAACCGCCCCGAAGCCAACCTCACGTTCCGCGTCACCGCCGGGCGGCTGCCCGAGATCCTCAACGAGCTCCGGCAGCTCGGCGAGGTCCGCCTGGAAAAGACCAGCGGCGAGGACGTGACCACGCAGGTGGTTGATGTCGAGGCCCGACTGCGCAACGAGCAGCGCGTCGAGACCGAGCTGCTCCAGCTTCTCGAAAAACGCCAGGACGCCCCGCTCAAGGAAATCCTGGAGCTGCGGCAGAGCATCGCCGGCGTGCGGCAGAATATCGAACAGCTCACAGCGCAGCGCGAAAAGCTCGGCCGGCTGGTCGCGCTCGCAACCGTGCTCGTGATTATCCGCGCGAGTGATGCCCCCGATCCGCGACCCGAGCCGGGGCTCGGCGCGTACTTGCTCGAATCCCTCCGGCACGCGTGGACGAGCGGCGCCCGCTTCCTCATCAGCACGCTGGCCGGCCTGGTGAGCGTCGTGGTTGGCGGGTTGGTGTGGTGGGTGCTGGCGGCTATCGCGATTCTCATCGCGCGAGCCTACTGGCGGCGGAGCCACCCCGCGACGTGAGCGCGACCCCCACGCATCCCCATCATCCTGGCAATACACAAATCCCCCATTGGCCAGCGTAACTCGCACAACGGGGTCGCGAGGGCGTTGTCCGGGCACTTCGCGGCGGCGGGACTACGGTCCGGTCGCCGGGCCCTTGTCGCGCATGGTGCGGTAGCACTCGCGGCAGTACACGGGCCGGTTGCCGGCGGGCTTGAACGGGACCGTCGTCGTTACCCCGCAGGCGGCGCAGACCACCTCGAAGGACTCGCGCGGTGCACGGTCGCCACGCGCTGACGGCGGCCGGCTCGAGCCACCGGGCCGGCTACGGCCACCGCCGCCGCCGCCGCCGCCGCCGCCCTCGGCCTTCTTCTTCTTGCGGCACTCGCCACACCGCTTGGGCTCATGGGCGAAGCCCCGTTCGGCGTAACGCTGTTGGTCGTCCGCCGAATGGGTGAATTCCTGTCCGCAATCGCTGCACACGATGACTTTGTCTTCGAACGCCATAGATGGCTGCCTCCGTTCGGGTGTCCAGCGGGATAATACCACACGCTGCGACGCAAGCCCACCCGCCGGGGCGATTTAGGTAAAAAACCTGAGCCCGGCACGGGAGCCGGGCCGGTACGTTACCCGGCCCAGGCGGGCTTCGAAACCCGGCGGCGAATACCCCAACCCGCGCGCCGGGGTTATGATACCGGCCGCGGCGGCACATGGACCCGAAACGCGAGCGAGACGCGTGGCCTTGGAACGAATGGCCGACACCCTGGACATCCGCTGCCTATGCCTGGACGTCGACGGCGTCCTGACGGACGGACGCGTGTACTGGGACGACGGCGGGCAGGGCACGCGGGCGTTTCACGTGCACGACGGCTTCGCCCTGCGCTGGTTTCAGCGGCTGGGCGGCGTGGTCGTCTTGTGCTCCGGCAAGACGTCGGAGGCTGTCGCGGCCCGCGCGCGGGAGCTGGGAATCGTGCACGTGGTACAGGGCAGCGTGGACAAGCTCGGCGACTTTGAGCGGGTGCTGACCCCGCTCGGGCTCGGATTCGAGCAGGTGGCGGTCTTGGGCGACGACCTGCCCGACGTGCCGTTGCTCAAGCGCTGCGCCCTGCCAATGGCCGTCGCCAACGCCGTGGACGAGGTGAAACTTGTGGCGCGGCTGGTCACGAAGCGGAGCGGTGGCGACGGGGCCGTGCGCGAAGCGGTCGAGCACGTGCTGCGCGCGTCGGGCCGCTGGTCGGAGGTGCTGCGGCACTATGGGCTACCGACACCCGAGACGCCGGCCGTTGACCGGCCCAGGGCCTGTCAAGGGTCGGCCGCGGAGCGTGATGCGAGATGATGCGAAACGTCGTCCTGGCCCTGTCGTCCCTGGCCGTGCTGGTCATCCTCTTTGTCGGCTACACGCTGCTCGTCAGCACGCCGGCCGGGCCGCAGGCGAACTCCTCCGCCGATCAAATCCCGTCGCCGCTGCCGCAGACGGGGGCGCCGATGCGCATCGGGCAGGATGCGGCGGTGCCGGCGGGCGGCAAGATCGTCTTCCGGCGCTACAACGAGCAGACCGGGCGGCCCACTGATCTGTTCAGTTGCCAGGATTGGCAGCCGGTGCCCGGGTCCAAGAACGAGATCCACGCGACGCAGCCCGAGTTGGCGATGGTCCTGCCGAGCGGGATGGTCGCGACCATCCTGGCCGATGAGGGGCAGTTGACGGCCGACCGCATCGAGCGTTCGCAGATGCGCCCGAAGGAAGGCTGGCTGACGGGCAACGTGCGAATCATCATCGACCGGGAGACCAATCCCGAGCGTACGCCGAAGGAAGAGCGCCCGCAGGATCTGATCACAATGCACTTGGACCGGCTGGAGTTCAACCTCGACCGCGGGGAGCTGCGGACCGCCGACCACGTTTTCATCGAGAGCGACGAATTCGAGGTGGCGGGCAGCGGGCTCGACCTGGTGTGGAACCAAGCGGACAACCGCGTCGAGACGCTGAGCCTCGCGCACGGCGAGGAGTTCGTGTTTTTCAGGCCGACGGGGCTGTTCGATGCGGTGGATACGGCCGACGCGGAAGCCGCCGATCGGTCGGAGGCCGCGGCCGCGACGCAACCGGAGTCGAAGCCATCGGAGCGCCGGAAAGCCCGCCCGCGCCGGCTCACGACGTACGTCGGCACGCTGGCCGGGGGCATCGTCGCCGAGCAGTACCGCGACGAAGAGGTTGTCGGCGGGATGCGGGCGAATGAAGTGCGGCTGCTGTTTGACATCGGGGCGAGCGCGGGGCGTCTGCTGCGTCCCGCGGCGACGCGGCCGAGCACGCGGCCGGCGCGCGAGGGCGGCAACCGCCTCGTCGTGCGGTGGACCGGAAAGCTGACGCTTACGCCGAGCGAGGCCCCGCTCACCGCGGCCCGGCACCGCATGCACTTCACCGCCGTCGGGACGCCGGTCACGCTCACCCGGCGCGATGGCACGATCCTGTGCGGCCAGGTGGAGTACCACGACGAGACGCGGCGGATCTGGCTGGAGCCGCTGCCGAATCAGACCATTGACCTGGCGCTCGGAGAGAAGATGTCGGCGACGGCCGCCGGCGTGTACGTGGACCGCGTGGCGCGCCTGGTGAAGCTGGTGGGCCCGCTCGAGCTGCGCTCGCGGCGGGGCAGCGCGGCCGGCACGAAGCCCGCGACGATCCGCGCCGAACATTGGGGCGAGCTCAAGATCGCGGAGAACGCCGCCAGCACGCGTCCGGCCGCCGAGGCGGTCATGGAATTTGAGCGACTCGAGTCGGCCATGTTCGTCGGCGACGTGCACGTGGACCTTGGCGAGCAGAAGCTCACCGCCAGCCAGCTTGCGGTCGGGTTTCGGCCCGACGCCGGCGATCAGAGCATCGAGGAGCTGCTGGATACGGCGACTGCGTCCGGCGCGGTGCGCCTGGCGAGCCGCGATGGCACCGTGGACAGCGAGCGCCTGGAGCTGAGTTTTGACCGCACGCCCGAGCGTGTGCTGTACCCAAGTCGGATGCACGCCCAGGGGGCGGTGGAGCTCGCGCGGGGCAAGGCCCGCATCCGCGGCGATGACGTCACGGCGGAACTGGCCGCGGCGCCCAAAGGCAAGAAGTCCGGCCCGGACTTCGTCGTGCAGACGCTCGACGTGGTCGGGCGGGCCGAGCTGCTTGACCCGGAGCACAAGCGGGCGGCGCGCGGACAACGCATCACCGGGAGTTTTGTCGAGCCCAACTGGCTGGCGTCCGCGACGGTGACCGGCACGCCCGAGAAGCTGGGGCTGGTGTACGCTGAGCCGTTCGCGGTGCGCGGCGAGCGGATCGATCTGGACCGCGACGCGCAGACGCTGCACGTGGACGGGCCGTCGCGGCTGGCGTTCAAGTCCGAGCGCAGCTTTCAAGGGCAGCGCCGAAAGGACCCGACGCCGGTCGTCGTGACGAGCCGCAAGCTGCTGCACATCGACGGCCGCAAGAACACCGTGCGGTTCGAGGGGGACGTCGCCGCCACCAGCGACGAAGAGCAGTTGCAGAGCGACACACTGACGCTGCTGCTCGAGGATGTCGCGCCGCCGCCGGGTTCGGCCACGCGGCCGGCGGCGCCGTCGTGGCGTGACCTGTGGCAGCAGGCCCGACGGATAGTCGGGCCGACGGAGGCGCCCGCCGCGTCCGACGACCGCTTCCTGTCGGGCCTGGGGGACGAGCCCGAGCGGATGCGGAAGGAGCCGGTCCGGCTGGTGGCGGAGAACGCGTTGGTCTCGAGCGAGAGCTACGGCGCCGACGACGCCGAGCCGATCGTGCACTCCAGCATCTCCGCGCCGCTGCTCGAGATGGACATCGTCAACCGCCAGATCTTCACGACCGGGCTGACGCAACTGCTGATGACGGATCGCCGGGGCGTAGAAGACAAGCAGTCGGCCGGCGAGGTGCTAGGGCTGCCGTCGGCGTTGCTCAGCCGCGGGGCCAGCCAGACGGCGATGCAGTGCACGGGCCGCATGACGTACACGCTGGGGCCGGACGGCCCGCAGCGGCGCGACACGGTCGTGTTTCAGGACGCGGTGGTGTTCGTGCACCGCACGGGGACGGACATGGTCGACCTCGGCGAGAAGCTGCCGAAGGCCGTCGCCGACCCGCAGAGCGTCGAGACGCCGCAGGGGCGCACCGCGACGCTGGACTGCGACCGGCTCGAATGCTGGTTTGCGGTGGACGACCAGTCGCAGCCGGCGCAGCGCGGCGGCGGCCTGACCCGTGCGCCCATGCGGCTCGCGTCGCTGATGGCGTCGGGCAGCGTGTACCTGCGCGACCAAGACGGCCCGCGCGTGCGCGAGGTCAACGCGGCGTGGATCGAGTTCAACCGCGAGCAATCGCGCATCGCCGTGCGGAGCAACGACGCGGCGGATGCGCGGGTCTATTTCGAGAACCTGGAGAACGGGCAGTTCGACGTGCACACCGGCAAGCAACTGGTCATCGACCTGCGGGACGGCACCATTCGCGCGGGCGCGATGCAGGGACAGATGCGCCGCCCGTGAACGTGAGATTCCCGGGCATGCCCATCGGGCTGTGCAAGCGGCAGCCTGACGACAATAATGCCCGCCATGATGGGTCTGCTTCGCGCGCTGCGGCAGAGCGTATCGCCGGGTCGGCGGCCATGGTGGCGGCGCTACCGGCGGGAAACACGTCGCCCCGCGCACTGCCTCTTGTTCCTGTTGCCGCTGGCGGCCATCTACGAGATCGGGGCGCTGTCGGTGGCGGGCGGGGAGGCGGTCGGGCGGGACCTGCTCGTGCCGCAGAGCATCCGGGAGGTGCTGGGCTGGTTTGGGTTCCTCGGGTCGTGGGTGCCCTGGGTCATGCTCGTGGTGGCGCTGCTGGTCTGGCACCGGCTGAGCCGCGACCGCTGGACGGTGCGGGGCTGGGTCTTTCCGGGCATGGTGCTGGAGAGCCTGGTGCTCACGGTCCCGCTGCTGATCCTGAGTGCGCTGTTTCCGCAGCGCGGCGAGGTCGTCGCCGCGGGCGTGCCGGCGCAGCTGGTCAAGGCGCTCGGCGCGGGGGTCTACGAGGAGTTGGTATTCCGTCTGCTGCTGATCAGCGGGCTCACGTGGCTGCTGGTCGAGGTCGCCCGGCTGCGGGGGACCAGCGCGCTGTGGGCGGCGGCCGCGCTGGCGTCGCTCGTGTTTGCGCGCTGTCACTTCCAGCCGATCGGGTGGGAACCATTGCGGTGGGGGGCGTTCTGGTTTCGAGCTGTCGCGGGCGTCTATCTCGCCATCCTCTTCATCGGCCGCGGGTTGGGCGTTTCGGCGGGGTGCCATGCGGCGTACAACATGCTGCTGGTGTGGCTGCGCAGCGGCGCGGGATGATGCGGGCGGCTACAGCGGGAGCTTGAGCGCTGCCGCTTGCAGGCGCTCGCTCAGGGTCACGACCGCGACGCCGGCGATGGCCAGCAGGAGGGCCACGATCCTCCGCCGGCCGAACGCTTCCTTCAGGATGAGGGTGGCGAGGACGACCTGAAAGACGACGCTGGTCTGGCTGAGGATGCCGACGATGGAGGCGTAGGTGTACTTCAGCCCGCCCATCCAGAGCATCAGGCACAAGTAGGCCCCGAGAAACGAGCCGGGCAGCGCGTAGCGCCAGCTCGCCGCCGGTCGGAAGACGGCCCAGTGCGCGCGCCAGTTGCGGCCGCGGAGGGCGAAGAGCGCGAGTGCGACGGTGCCGGCGGCAAGGCGCAGCCCGGTCGCCCAGAGGAACGGGAAGCTCTCCAGAATCGGCTTGACGATCACGATTCCGAAGACCATCAACGCAATCGCCAGCACGGCCAGCAACGATCCAACGGCGATCTGGCGCGGGGTGCGGCCGGGCGGCAGGTCGTGCCGCGTGGCGGTGAATACCGCGGTCACGATCAGCCCGGCTCCGACATAGTGCCAGGGTGTCAGGCGCTCGCCCAGGAGCAGCCACGCGAAGAGCACCATCAGCGGGCTGTAGCAGCAATCGACGATGGCCATCAGCCCGACGCCGATCCGGTTGAGCGCGTGGAAAAAGAGCGTGTCCGCCAGCGCGATCCCGATGATGCCGCTGAGCAGCAGCAGGCACACATCGCCGCGCGGACAGGCGCGGAGCACGTTGAGGCTGTCGTGTCCGGCAGCGATCGAGAGGCCCAGGGTGAGGCCCAGCAACGTGAGGGCGACGACGTTCTTGTACAGATTGAGGGCGAGGGGTGGAATGCGTTCGCCACTCAGCTTGAACAGGACGACCGCAAAGGCCCAGGTGACGGCCGTCGCGAGGGCGAGCAGCTCGCCGAACAGGTGCTGCGTCATGCGGCTCCCGGCAGAGGGCCGAAGCGGGGAACCGGGACGTTCGGGCCACGCCACGCCCGGGCGGTTCCACCGCACGCCATCCGAAAGATGTACCGCGGCGGCGCGCGGTTGACAAATGGCGGTGTTCGCACGGTTTCCGGCGGCGCCATAGAATCCCAGTTATGAAGACACACGGCGCATTGCGAATCGACGGGTTCGTCGAGCCGACGTTCCAAGAGAACGGATACCTGCTCTGGACGGACCACGGTCCGGAGGCGTGGATCATCGATCCGGGGTTCGACCCGCACGCCGAGCGGATGCTGGCGGCGATTCAGCAGCGCAAGCTCACGCCGGTGGCCGTTCTGGCGACGCACGCGCACCCGGATCACATCGCCGGCATCCCCAAGCTGCTCGCCGCGTATCCGGGCCTGGCGGTCGTTGTGCCGCGGGCCGAGCAGCACATGTTGCGCGATCCCCGCGCCAATCTCTCGGCGGCGATGGGCCTGAACGTGGTCGTGCCGGCCGCGACGCGGACCGTCGTCCCCGGCGATACGCTGACGCTTGGGCCGCTCACCTGGAAAACGCTGGATGTGTCCGGCCACTCGCCGGGCGGAGCCGCATACTACTGCCCCGCCGCGGACGTGGTCTTCACCGGCGACGCCCTCTTCGCCGGCAGCATCGGCCGCACGGACTTTCCGGGCAGCTCGATGGAACGGCTGCTGGCGAACATTCGCGAGCACCTGTTCGCGCTGCCGGAGGAGACCGCCGTGTACTCGGGGCATGGCCCGCCGACGACCATCGGCGAGGAGCGCGAGACCAACCCGTGGGTCCAGGAGGACGACGACGAGTGATCCGCATGGCCGGGGCGTTGACGTTGGTGGTGTGTACTGGATGCGCCCCGGCAGACCGCGAGGTCCGCGCGGCGTTTCCGACCGCCGGGGTCGCGGCGCCCTGGCGACTCGCGGGCGAGGTGTGGACCGGGTCGTTCGCGGAGGCCGCACCCGGGCTCGGCGATGACGCCGAAGCGTGGGCCCGGCACACGCCCACGCGCGTCTGGCTGGCGAAGTACACGCACGAGGATCATGCCGAGCGCACCCTGACCGTGCGGTGTTTCGCCTTCGAGTCCGTGGAATACGCCCGCGCCGCGTACGAGGTCTTTCACCCCGTGCTCGCCAAGCCGCTCCACAGCGGCGACGTGGGCTGCTGGACGGAGATCGGCGTGCTCTTTCGGCGGGGGCGGCTCGTGTTCGAGATCTTCGGCAACGACGCGTCGTGGAACAGCCAGGTGCAGTCCGCCGTGCTGGCGGCGATCCTGGTCAAGCGCCTGCTGCCGGGCGTGCCGGACAACCCGCAATGAGACGGGCGGCGTGCACGTTTGCGGCACTGTGGCTTGGGCTGCTGGGGGGGTGCGAGCGGTCGCCGGCGCCCGCGGCGTCGCAGCCCACAGAGCCTGCCTCGGACCGCAGCGGTCTGCACGACTGGGTGTTGCGGCCAGCCGTGGCGGCGGAGGAGCAGCGTGTGCCCTGCCCGCGGCTGCTCAGTGCCGCGCCGAACGTCACGGAGATCTGCTGTGCGCTGGGGCTGGCGGATTGCCTGGTCGGCCGCACGCGGTATTGCACGTACCCGCCGGCGATTGAGGCGGTGCCGTCGATCGGGGCCCTGAACGACCTGAACGTCGAGGCGCTGCTGCAGCTCAGGCCGGAGATGATCGTCGTATCCGGGACGAGCCGCGCCGTGTCGGACCGTTTGTCGCGTCTTGGGCTGCGCTTCGAGTCCGTCCCCGACTATTCGCTCGCGGACCTGTTCACCGCCGTCGAACGCATCGGAACGCTCACCGGTCGCACTGTAACGGCGCAGCGCCTCAACGATGCACTCCAGGCGGACCTCGACGCGGTCACCCGTCGCTTCGCCGGCGGTCCGACCGCACGCGTCCTGCTCCTGACCGGTCCGCTCCCCGATCCGCCGATGCAGGTGGATGCGGCCGGCCCGGGCTCGTTCTACGACGATCTTCTGCGACGTGCGGGGCACCGCAACGTGGCCGAGTCTGCCGGACGCCCCTTCACGCCGCTGTCGCTGGAGTTCGTGCTGCGCGCCGATCCCGACGTGATCGTCGAGTTGGCACCGGACCGCGCGGTGCGCTCCGGCGGCGACAGCGACGCCCGCCGCGTCTGGGCGAAAGTCGGACCGCTCCGCGCGGTGCAACAGCAGCGCGTGCACGTGCTGGTCGGACCACAGTACTTCATTCTCGGGCCGCGCATGGCATACACGTTCGAGGCGCTGTGCGAGACCATCCGCGGTGAGCACCATGAGTGATTCGTTGCGCGCCAACCAGGCGGATTGGCGCCTCGAATGCGTCGGGCTGAGCGTCTCTCGCGGCGGCCGTCGCGTCCTCGCTGACGTGACCGTCGCGCTGCGGCCCGGCGAGTGCGTCTCGGTGGTCGGGCCAAACGGATCGGGCAAGACGACGCTCATGCTGGCGCTGCTGGGGCTGCTGCCGCCGTCGGCGGGTGCGGTCCGCTGGGACGGCCGCGACCCGGCGCGGCTGTCCGCGCGCCAGCGCGGTCGCTTCGTTGCGTACGTGCCGCAGAACGTGGATCACGTGCCGCCGTTCCGGGTGTGGGATGTGGTGGCCGACGGACGTTTCCCGTACTTGGCCTGGCTGGGACGATGCGCACCGGCCGATGATGAGGCCGTCCGAGGGGCGTTGGCGCTGTGCGGTCTGACCGAGCTGGCGGAGCGGCCATTTCACGCGCTCAGTGGAGGCGAGCGCCGGAAAGCGCTGCTCGCCGCGGCGATCGCGCAGGACGCGCCGCTCCTGTTTCTCGATGAGCCGAACACCGCTTTGGACCCGGGGTATCAAATCGAGTTGCTGCGGATACTCGGAGATTGGCTGCGCGGCGGTCGCGGCCTGCTCGTGATCAGCCACGACCTGGAGCTGCCGGCAGTGCTGGGCGGTCGCGTGGTCGCGCTGCGCACGGGGCAGGTGGTGGCCGACGGACCCACGGCGGAGGTGCTGACTCCGGAGGCGCTGATGCGCGTCTACGCGGCGCCGTTCGAAACCGTGACGGCCGCGGACGGCCGCCGGCTCGTCCTGCCGCGGTGGTGGCCCGCCGCTACTTCCGCACCCTGAGTTCCCGGCCGCGGAACAGGCGCTGAATGTTCTCGCGATGCCGGACAATGATCACGAGTCCGAGCAGGACGGCCACGGCTTGCAGCGGCCAGTGGTCGGCCAGCGACAGCCCGCTCCAGCGCAAGTACGCCAGCAGCGCGAGCGGAAAAACGACCGCCAGCGTGAGCGACCCCGCCGACACCGTCCCGGTCGTGAAGCGCACCAGCGCGTAGGCGACCAATGCCGCGGCCATCGCGATGGAGAAGTACGGCCAGACCCCCAAAGCGACGCCGATCGTGGTCGCGACGCCCTTGCCGCCCCGAAAGCCTAGATACACGGGGAATACGTGCCCGAGCACGGCCGCCACGGCAACGAGCAGGACCAGGAGCTGCTGCCGCGGGTCGGCCTGGTCGACGCGGAGCAGAAGCGCGGCGGACAGGGTCGGAACGAAGCCCTTCAGAATGTCCAGCGCCAGGCACAGGTAGCCCCACTTGCGGCCCAGCACGCGGCCGACGTTGGTGGCGCCGATGTTCCGGCTGCCCTGGGTGCGCACATCGACGCCCCGAGCCCGCCCGATGAGCAATCCGAACGGGATCGCCCCCAGCAGGTACGCGCCAATGACGAGAGCAGCGGGGATCAACCACCACGTCCTTCCACGACGAGCACCCCGGCGCGGCGCTAGGCGCGGGTATCTTCCTGGGAGGCGTGCCGCACGCGCAGCCACGTTGGCCGCAGGCGGTCACGGAGCCATGCCGTCATACGGACGCCCCGGCCGCGGGTTTGCGGAGGATAGTCGTGACGCTGCACGTGCTCGAGCGCCGCACGGGCCCGCCGCCGTCCGGCCAGCCACGTCGCCCACAGCCAGACTTGGTTTCGCAGCGCGGCCCGCAGCCGTCCGAAGGCGCTCAGCGTTGGACGGCGTGCCGTACGCTGCGCAGGACCTCGTCGCGGGAACGGGATGGGATCGCCGTCCGGCTCCATAGTTGCTGCCGCTCCAGAATCGTCTTGTCTTCGGCGTAGTAGTTCGTGACGTGGCTGGGACCGCCTTCAACCAGGTCGCCGCCGGCGAACCCGGTGGCCAGCAGCCACTGGCCGACTTCGTCCTCATACTCCGCGGGGTAGATGAGCGCCGTCACGTACCGGGCCACGCCGTCGCTTGTGCCACGGTCGGCCAGATGCAGAATCGCTCGGCAGGGCGGGGCGTCGGCCAGCGCCAGTCGCTGCAACTGGGCGAAATCGGCCCGGGCCGCAGGCAACTCGCCGCGGTTGAA
The DNA here is from genome assembly GCA_903914415.1 of uncultured Phycisphaerales bacterium. GTDB lineage: Bacteria > Planctomycetota > Phycisphaerae > UBA1845 > Fen-1342 > Fen-1342. The sequence continues at coordinate 20,076 of CAIWOY010000241.1, forward strand.
CATCAGGCCGCTTTCGAGCTGGAAGCGCTCCGGGGCGACGCCGCGGAGCTCCATTTGTCCGTCGGGCGTGGCGCGGACAATCTTGTACACCTTGCCGGCGCGGTGGGCTTCGCTTTCCAGCAGCAGGGCGACTTCCTCGGCGGTGTAGCCGAGCGCGGCCCATTCGCCGAAGTCGAAGATGTACAGGCCGCGGTAGCGCTGCGGCTCGTCGGTCATGGGCACACGCATGGCGCCGGCTCCGTCGGGGCACGCTGGACAAGCACATTATAGCGAGCGTGGGGGGCCGTGGCAGGGTGCCAAAAAAGGGGTGGGCGAGTCGAGCGTGGGCGTGGGCGGGACTCGACTCGCCCTTCGACCCTCGACATCCGAAGGTGCCCAGGGGCATCAGGGGAACGGAGGTTTATGAAGGAGCCCGTAACGGCTTCGTATCGCCGGCGTTATCGCCCGCCGGCCATCCGAAACAAGCCATCCCGTGGCACGTTACGAGCCCCGGGCCATCATGGCGACATCACAAACTCGGGCGACTGTTCCGGCCGTGGCGCTGCCGATGAGCATGCCGCTCGCCGTTAGTGATGTGTCGGTCTAGTTCTCCTGCTCTGCGTCGCCCGGGGCGACTGGATGACGGCAGGCATCGGTGCCCGCGGGGGACGCAACCTCGTCGGCCAGCCCCCAGGCCGACACTTCGCTGTGCGCCAGTTCCGCCAGAAACGGCTTCGTAACTAGGCGGTAGTTCAAGGCGAATACCTGCGACTCGATCTGTCCCGCAAGGAAGCGCGCGACCGCGTGCCGCAGCCCATAACGCTCGTGCAGCGTCGCGACCAGCGCCAGCTTGCGCCAGGGCTTGCTGCGCCCGGGGGGTTGGTCGACACGCTCAATCACGTGCGTGCGATGGCGGCGCGCCGCGCGCAGGCGACGATGGTGCACGAGGTCGTCCGCCACGTCGCTCAGCCCCGTTTGCCGCAGTACGGAGCCCACACAGTCAAAGACGTACTGCGTCGTGGGGGGCGCCGTCAGCGCCCAGTCCTGCAGGTGGAGCGCCACCGCCCGGGTCAACGGGCCGGAGAGGCGCGGGTCGTACGAGCGGCCTGCCAGCACGCGTGCCAAGCACGCCGCCAATTTGGCGGCGGCGAAACACTCCACGCTGCCGTCGCCCTTGGTGACCACGATTTGTCTGCAGCGTTTCACGGCTCCGTGGAACCCTCGAAGAGGCTGCCCTGCCCCGGCACCTCGTCCGCCGCCCGCTCGATGACGTCCTGCGCCTCGTCGATGAAGTCCCCGACGTCCTCGAACTGGCGGTACACGCTGGCAAACCGCACGTACGCCACCTTGTCCACTCGCCGCAGCACGGTCGCGATCTTCTCGCCGATCGTCTGGCTGGAGACTTCTTTCTCGAAGCTCGCGACCAGGAACTCCTCGACCTCGTCCACTACCCGCTCGAGGCGCTCCGCGGTGACCGGTCGCTTGTACGCCGCGTGCTGGATCCCTTCGAGCATCTTGCTACGGTCGTACGGCACGCGCGACCCGTCGCGCTTGATCACGGCCAACCGGATGGCGTCCTCGGCCCGTTCGTAGGTCGTGAAACGCCGGTGACACTTCGCACACCGGCGACGACGACGAATGCATCGCCCGCTGTCGGTTGACCGCGAGTCGATGACCTTGTCGTCGTCTTCCTTGCAGAACGGACACCGCATTTCGCCCTGGTTCCGTTCACTCCGCCGCGCAGGTTCCCATCCAAATCGCTTCTTATTCCTGCGTGGCCGCCGTCGACCTGGCAGATCGCGCCTACCGCGCCTGGTAACGCTACTACCACAGGTTGTTACTATACAAAGTCTGAACCACAATAGCAAGCGTGTCAAACAAAATATTCGACTCCACGGGACTTTCTCACGACCGCTCGGTATAACTCGACCTCCCGTGGCTACGCCCATCGCCGAATTCACGCATGAGGGCCTGCGCCTGCTCGGCTCGTCGCTCGCCGGGGAGGAGACCTTCATCGTCGCGCCCGAATTGAACCTCGCGTTCGACATCGGCCGCGGGCAGCGCGAGGTCCTCAGCGTCGACCACGTGTTCCTGACGCACGGGCACATGGATCACGCCGCCGGCATCGCCTACTACTTCTCGCAGCGCATGTTCATCGACAACCAGCCCGGCCACTTGTACGCCCCGCCCCCGCTCGTCGAGCCGATCCGGCGTTTGCTCCGGGATTGGGCCGACATCGACGGCCACGAGCCGCCCGCGAACATCCACCCCGCCGAACCCGGCCAGGACATCCCGCTGCGGCGCGACCTGCTCGTGCGCCCGTTCGAGGTCAACCACCCGTGCCGCCGACGCGACCGCCAGACCGTTCGCGCGCTTGGCTATACCGCGATCGAGGTCCGGCAGAAGCTGATCGACGAGTATCACAACCTTAGCGGACCCCAGCTCGTCGAGCTCAAACGCCAGGGCGTGCAAATCACTCGCCGCGTCGAAATCCCCCTCGTCACCTACTGCGGCGACACGGCCGTCGGCGATTTCCTCGCCCTCGATTTCGTCCGCAACAGCAAGATCCTGCTGCTCGAATGCACGTTCGTCGAAGCCGAGCATCGCGACCGGGCGCGGGCCGGCTGCCACGTCCACGTCACGGACCTGCCGGCGCTGCTGCCGCGGCTCAACAACGAAAAGATCGTTCTGATCCACCTGTCGCGGCGGACCGCCATCGCGGCGGCAAGAGCGCTGCTGCGGCGCGAGTTGGGCGACTCGTTCGGCGATCGGATCACGTTCTTCATGGAGCATCGCCGGCGCGGGCCGCGCGCGCGTCCCGTGGAACCCGAGCCCGAAGAATAGTGCGCGCCGCGTCCAGGCTCGCCATAGCAGTGCCTGGGAGATACTCCGCTGCATTCAAACCGGCTGGAGCCGCGGCCTTCAGGCCGCGCGGACGGACCGCGCGACATGAATGTCGCGGCTCGGATGCGCCGCGATTTCAACGAGGCAATGCACTACAATCCGAGGATCATGGACCGCCCTCTTTCGCTGCCGATTCTGGGGTCCGCACCGCGTGCGCGGCGGTTGCCGGCGTGGCTGAAACGCCCGCTGCCCGCCGGCGCGGCCCTGAGCGCCACGCGCCGGCTGGTGCACGGTCTGAAGCTCAACACCGTCTGCGTCGAGGCCCGCTGCCCGAATCTGACCGAGTGCTGGTCGCGCCACGTCGCCACGTTCATGATCCTCGGCGAGAAATGCACCCGCCGCTGCCGGTTCTGCGCCGTGACCACGGCCCGCCCCGATCCGCCCGACCCCACCGAGCCCGAACGGCTGGCCGAGGCGGCCGCGCAGCTCGGCTTGCGGCACATCGTGATCACTTCCGTTGCCCGGGACGATCTGCCGGACGAGGGGGCAGGTCATTTCGCCGGCTGCATCGCGGCGGTCCGCAGCCGCCTGCCGCAGGCCACCGTCGAAGTGCTCGTGCCGGACTTCCACGCCCGGCGGGAGTGCGTGCAGACCGTGCTCGACGCCGGGCCGGACGTCTTCAACCACAACGTCGAGACCGTGCCGAGCCTGCACAAGCGCGTGCGCCCGCAGGCCAAGTACCCGCGGTCGCTCGAGACGCTGCGGATCGCCAAGGAGCTGCGCCCGCACCTCAAAACGAAGAGCGGCGTCATGGTCGGCCTCGGCGAGACCCGCGCCGAGCTGCTCCAGGTCTTCCGCGACCTGCGCGCGGTCGGCTGCGACCTGCTGACCATCGGCCAATACCTCAAACCGACCGCCGGCGAGGATCACATTCCCGTCGAGCGCTTCTACCCCCCGCAGGAGTTCGACGAGCTCGCGCAAATCGCCCGCAACCTCGGCTTCGCCGCCGTCGCCAGCGGCCCCTTCGTCCGCAGCAGCTACTTCGCCGAGCAGTTGTACGAGGGGCGGGCGGGGACGGTCTGCTGAGCCCACTGTGCGCCTCGCGCGGCAGCGCTGGCGCTCTAATACGCATCCAGGTTAATTCGTGCGCTGTAGCCATGCGGTCTGACAGATGGAGCGGATGCGGCTCGGGGTGAGCTGGTTCCAGGCGGTGGTACCGGCCGCAAGCAGGTCGTCCTAGTCGGCGTAGACCCGATTGCTCAGGTGGTGCGTCTTGAGCCAGGTCCACAGGCGTTCGACGGGATTGAGTTCCGGCGCGTACGGCGGCAACGGCCGGAGCGTGATGTTCGCGGGGAGTTGCAGGCCCTGGGCCACAGGCCAGCCGGCTTGGTCCAGTACCAGTACCACGTGCACCCGCGGCCCAACTTCGTCGGCGATCATCCGCAGGTGGATGTTCAGCACCTGGGTATTGACCG
>CAIWOY010000242.1 GCA_903914415.1 uncultured Phycisphaerales bacterium
ATCTGCGGCTTGGTGTCGATGACGGCGTGCAGGTGGTCGTAGAAGACCTGCACGCTTTCGCCGCGGCGGGCGTAAACGGCGACGCCAAAGTCCTTCACGATGCTGGCGGCGGTGGGGTCTTGGGTGCTGAGGGGGTTGGAGGCGCACAGGGCGACCTCGGCGCCGCCGGCCTTGAGCGTCCGCATCAGGTTGGCGGTCTCGGACGTGACGTGCATGCAACAGCCCATGTGCACGCCCCGCAGCGGTTTCTGCTTGTCAAACCGCGCGCGAATGAGCGCCAGGACGGGCATGTCGCGATCGGACCAGAGGATCTTCTTCTTGCCATCGGGCGCGAGGCCCGGATTGAAAACGTCGCAGCGGGTTTTCGCCATAGCAGTCCAGCTCCTCGTAACGACCCCGGCGGCGGCCGCAAAGTCCGGCCCGCGGGTCAACATGCAAAGCGTAACGGGCAGCGGGGGAATACACAACGAACGGGGCTCGGCCGGGGTGACAGCCCGCCGGCACCATTTCCGCGGCGGCTCGAACGACGGGCCGCCTCTTACGCGGCGCGGCCCGGAGCCGTTTGCAACGGCTTGGGGGCCCTCAGCAACAAGGCCAGGACGGCGGCGGCCAGGCACATCACGCCAGCCGTTATGAAGGCCAGATGGTAATCGCCGAGTGTAAACGTTTTTTGGATGCTGTTGCCGGCCGCATCCTTTACGAAATAGGGTACTTGCGCGCTGACCCGCATGAGCCAGGCGGCGAGGAACGGTCCAAAGATGCCGCCCGCGCCGTACGCGGTAAACATCCAGCCATAGTTCACGCCGTAGTGCTTGGTCCCGTAGAAATCCGCGGTCACGGCGGGGAACAGGGCCAGATACCCGCCGAAGCAGAGCCCGACGACGCAGACGCCGGTCACGTACAGGGCATACTCGCGCATGGAGTTGAGCGCGAGCATCGCGACCCCGCACAGCAGGAACATGACCACGAGCGTGGTCTTGCGGCCGAGGTTATCGGAGAGCTTACCCCACAGAATCCGGCCCAGCGAGTTGAAGATCGCGAGTATGGCTACGGCCATGGTCCCCTGGCCGACAATGGCCATGAACGTCGATTCCGCGACGGGGGGCGTGAGCGGCGCGACCGCAAAGGTCTGCCAGATCGGCGAGGCCTTCATAATAACCTGCAGGCCCGCCGTGCAGCCGGCGAAGTACGTGATCCACAGCAGCCAGAACTGCGGCGTGCAGAGCATCTGCCCGGGCGAAAAATCAACCTTGGCCGGTACGCCCGCGGCGGTCTGGGGCGGGCTCCAGCCCACAGGCCGGTATCCGGCCGGCGGATTGCGGAGCAGTTGGGCGCCCAGCACGATCGTCACCAGGAAGATGACGCCGAGCACCAGGAACGTCTTGAAGATCCCCAATTCCGGCAGCGCGAACAGACTGGCCCCGAGCAGTTTGTAGGGGACGCCACGGATCAAGCCGGTCGCGAGCGGCCCGAAGAAGAACGCGCCCGCGCCGAAGCCGGCCACAGCCAGCCCGGTGATCAGGCCGCGTTTGTCCGGGAACCACTTCACGCACGTCGCGATCGGGCAGACGTAGGCCGCGCCGATCCCGATGCCGCCCAGCACCGCGAAGGTGGCGATCAGCCAGATGAGCGCGAGATGGGACGCACTGTCCGGCGCGAAGCTCCCCGTGAAATAGGACAGCATCAGCCCCAACCCCAGAATCACGCCGCCCACGGTCGCCACGATTCGCGGCCCCAGGCGGTCCTGAAACCGCCCGCCGAAGATCACGGCCAGCGCGAACGTGGCCAGGACGATCTGGGCGGGAAGGGTAACCGCAGTTTCCGTCCAGCCCTTGAACGCTTCCCGCAGCGGCGTCTGGAACACACTCCAGATATAGACCGCCCCAAGGCTGACCTGGATCACCAGCGCGCCGAGCACAACGAGCCAGCGGTTCATCACCGGCGCGGCCGTAGCCGGAGCCGACTGAGGCCGTGGCGCTGCCATTGTCGTCATGTTCTGCTCTCC
>CAIWOY010000243.1 GCA_903914415.1 uncultured Phycisphaerales bacterium
GCGACCGTCGCAACAGGCCGGAGACTGGAGCTTATGGGGACGCGAGCGGCCGGCTGGTGCTGGACTTCGAGACCACCTTGGCGCGCAGGTTCTCGACCCGGCCGTCCTTGAGCTCGAACGTGCCCGCCGCGATCAGGTCCTTGTTCGTGCTACAGACCAGCTCCAACCGCGGCCCCACCGCTTGCAACGTCCACGAGCCCAGCTTCATCGCTTCCTGAACGCGCTCGAAGACCAGCGCCGGCGGCAGCCAGTCGGCGCTGGCTTGGCGCAAGAGCCCGCCCTGGGCGGCGGCAAAGAAATCGGCCGCGGTCGCGAAACGCTGCCCCTGCGCGGACGCGCGCGCCAGGTAGACCGTCAGCGTGCGCGCGATGGCCTCCGCGTAGACGGCGTGCGTCGGGTCCCGGGGCTGGTTCCGCCAGAAGTTCCGCCAAGCCGCGTCCAGCACCCGGGCGTCGGCCGTGAACTGCCGCGTCCAGCAGGCCTGCCACGACTCGCCCCGCCCGGCGTCGCGCAGGCACGTCTCGAACGCCGGCCGGTAGCGGCCGTTGTCCGCGTGCATCAGGAAGTACACGAGCGACCACGCCTGGAGGTAGTTGCGGCCGCTCCGCCGGTGGCTCTGCTCCATGTCCTGCGACCACTTGCCGCCGTCGATTTGCATGAACTCGGCGAGGGGCTTGAAGTTCGTGTTGTTATTGAACCCGCCCTTGACGTCCTCGACGGCGTCCTCGGGCGCATGGCCAAAGACGTAGCTGTCGCCCGTGAACAGCGCGTTGCCGAAGTAGCACGCGAGACCTTCGTTCGCCCAGAGGGGGACGTTTCCCTGGAGGACCTTATGGACGAACTGATGCGTCGCCTCGTGTTGCACGGCGGCCCAGTCGTGCTCCTTGATTCGCGTGCCAAAGTACACGAGCAACTGGCTGCCGTTGTACACGCCGCCGGTGTGCCGGCCGCCGCGGGCCACGTACTCCGTGTGATTGCGGAACAGCCAGAGTTCCAGCTTGTCCTCCAGCAGCAGTTTGGGGGCTCGCGTGCGTTCCAGGTACGCGTCGAACAACACCTCGGTCCGCAGGTTCGCCTCGCGGGCGCAGTCCGGCCCCAGGTCGGTGCGCACGATGTAGTGGGTCGTCTCGTACGTCTGCCACTGCCCGCGCACGATCCCCCCGCCACCCGCCGCGGCCGCGAGCGCCAGCCACACGTGCAACCTCAGCCCCCGCGCCATGTACGCATTCCTCCTCGGAGGTGCCACGACGACGCCGGGGACCATTTCACGCGGCGGCATCGAATCCATCGTACCCGCCGGCGTGTCGAATCGGCAACAAAAATGTCCGCGTCACCCCGCCCCGTTGCCCAGGGTCACATTCGGCCCGTTCTCCCCCGCCTCGAAATAGTGCACGCGCTCCAGGTCCACCTGCATGACCGCCGGGGTCCCTTCCGCCACGCGGGCGTGCGCCTCGACCCGGCAGATGAGGTGGCCGTGCTTCGGCGTCCCGCAATAAACGTCCGTGCGATCGCCCAGCGGCTCGACTACTGAGACCTGCACGTTCAGGGTCGTGTGCGGCGGGGCGTCGGCCGCCGGCCGCAGCATCTCCGGCCGCACGCCCATCACAACGGGCTGGCCGACGAACCGGGCCAGCCGCTCCTGGTGCCGCGCGCTGACGGCCAGGCGGTGGTCCCCCTCATCGAACAGAAGCCGGTCGTTTTCCCGCAGCAGCCGCCCGGTGAGGAAATTCATCGGCGGCATGCCGACAAAGCCGGCCACGAAGCGGTTGACCGGCCGCTCGTAGACCTCGTACGGCGTTGCGCACTGGTGGATGACCCCGTCTTTCATCACCACCACGCGGTCGCCGAGGGTCATCGCCTCTTCCTGGTCGTGCGTGACGTACACGGTGGTAGTCTGCACGCGACGGTGGAGCGCCTTCAGCTCCGCTCTCATGCCGATGCGCAGCTTTGCGTCCAGGTTCGACAGCGGCTCGTCGAACAGGAAGGCCTTCGGATAGCGCACGATCGCGCGCCCGACCGCCACGCGCTGTCGCTGTCCGCCGGAGAGCGCCTTCGGCCGCCGCTCCAGAAGCTCGCGGATGCCGAGGATTTCGGCCGCGTCGCGCACGCGCCGGTCGATCGCGCGCCGCTCTTCGCGGGCCTTCTTCCAGTGTCCGTGCGCCACCAGGAAGCCCACGGGGTTGTCCCACGCCCCGAACTGGCGGCGGAGCAACAGTCCGAACGCCATGTTCTTGTAGACCGTCATGTGCGGGTAGAGGGCGTAGTTCTGAAAGACCATCGCGATGTCGCGGTCCTTGGGCGCGACCCCGTTGACGACGCGCTCGCCGATGCGAATCGTCCCGGCGGTGATATCCTCGAGGCCGGCGATCATCCGTAGCGTCGTGCTCTTGCCGCAGCCGGAGGGGCCGACGAGGACGACGAATTCGCGGTCGCGGATCTGGAGGCTGACGCCATCGACGGCCTTCACGTCGCCCGGGTAGACCTTGCTCACGTTCTCGAGGATGACTTCCGCCATGATCGCCTCGCCGCCCGGGCCCTCAAAGCCGCCGCGAACCCCGATTGGGTCGTGCTGAATATACGAGTCGGCGGACGCGCCAGTCAAGCAACCCGCGATCCAGCCGGGAGTTCGAGGCGTCCGTCGCCAGCCGCCGCGCGGTATACTCACCCTGCAACGGCGTGGTCGCCAGCGCCGCAGCGCAGCGGCCGATCCCCGCGGCCATTCTGTCGGAGAGCCCAGCCATGATCGGAGTTGCCGCCGCGCGCGAGTTGTTCGCCTTTAACGACTGGGGGCGGGACGGCCTGCTGGCCCTGGCGGCGCCGCTGAGCGACCGCCAACTCGACCAGCCGTTTGCGATGGGGGCCGGGTCGCTGCGGGCCACGCTGCAACACCACTACGGGGCCGAGCGGGCCTGGGCCCAGCGCACCGACACGCCGGGGGCCGCGATGCTGCCGCGGGCGGACACGCTAACCGCCGTCGCGGATCTGACGCGTGCCGCGCAGGCCCTGGCCGACGCACGCCGCGCGTGGCTCGCCACGGTGTCCGACGGCGACCTGCGGCGTGATGTCGCGTACGCCGATCGGGACGCGAAAACCCAGACCAACGCCCTGGGCGACATCCTGCTGCACGTGTGCAACCACGGCGTGCACCACCGCGCGCAGGCGGTCAACATGCTGCGCCACATCGGCGCTGCCCTCCCCAAGCCCGGCGTGGACTACATTTTCATGAGGATCGAGCAATTCGCGGCCATGCCGCCGTGTCCGCCGCCGCCGCTCGACCTCGAATCGGTGCGCACGTACTACGCGTATGCGGACTGGGCGCGCGAGCGGGTGCACGCCGCCGCAGCGAGTCTGAGCGACGCGCAGCTCGACCGCCCGTTCGAGATCGGTATGGGAAGCGTGCGCGCCACGCTCGCACATATTCGCAACGCGGAGCAATGGTGGCTGGAGAACTGGACGCGCGGCCCGGGCCGGCTCTTTCCCATCAGCGATGCGCGCGTGCCCGTGACGAAGCTGACGGCGCTGTTCGACGAGACCCGCGCCGCCCGAGACCGGTTTTTCGACGGGCTGGGTGATGCCGACCTGTTGCGGCCGACCACGGCGACGCCTCGGCCCGCCGACTACCGCACGTTTCCGCTCGGCGTCACGATGCTCCAGCTCTGCTGCCACGGCACGCACCATCGCGCGCAAGTCCTGAACATGTTCCGCCAGCTCGGTGCGCCGGTGCCTGCGCTGGACTACATCAGTATGCTGCGAGAGCAACGACCGGCACACTGACCGCCGAGGCGGCCGATGGAGCCGGACGGGACGGAGACAGGGCATGACCGCGTTTGAGCGCGTGTACTCCGGTGCACCGTGGGAGGCCAAGATCGGTTACTGCCGGGCGCTGCGTGCCGGTCAACTCGTGTTCGTGACCGGCACGGCATCGGTCGACGAGCAGGGCCGCACGTTCGCCCCCGGCGATGGCTACCAGCAGGCCCGCCGGTGCTGCGAGATCATCCAGCGGTCGCTGGCGCAGCTCGGCGTCGAAATGCGGCACGTCGTGCGCACCCGGATGTTCGTGACGGACATCCGGCGATGGGAGGAATTCGGCCGCGCGCACCGCGAATTCTTCGGCGAACACCCGCCCTGCACGACGATGGTCGAAATCAAGAGCCTGATCAACCCGGAGATGCTGATCGAGATCGAGGTCGATGCGGTTTGCTCATAGGGTGGCGGCGAGGGACCACGCCCAGACAGCGACTACCCACGACACGGGGGCGGGCCAGCGGGGCCTGTCGATGGTAAAATCAAATGCCTGCGAACGTCGTGGACGGGCTTGGGGACTGGAGACGTGCCGTGACGCAGCTTGAAGCCGCCCGCAAGGGCATCATCACGCCGGCGATGCAACGCGTCGCCGAACGCGAAAACGCCGCGCCCGATTTCATCCGCCAGCAGCTTGCCGCCGGCCGCCTCGTCATCCCCGCGAACGTGCGCCACCTGGCCGGCAGCGGCGGGCAGCCCGAATCGCGTATTGCGAATGACGAAGCGAAGGCGACGAACGCCGAAGCGCCGGCCATTCGGCATTCGCCATTCGGCATTCCGAATTCCCTGTGGGTCAACCAGACCGTCGCCCAGCGCCGCACGTGGCTCGACAGCCCCGACCACCTGCGCGGCGCGCGGGCTCCGAAGCGGCTCGACCCGGCCGGCATCGGCCGCGCCGTCACGACCAAGATCAACGCGAACCTCGGCGCCTCGCCCCTATCGAGCGACATGCCGCAGGAGCTCTGCAAGCTCCGCGTGGCCCTGCTGTACGGCGCGGACACCGTCATGGACCTTTCGACCGGCGGCGACCTCGACGCCACGCGCCAGGCCATGATCGACCACAGCACGGCCCCGGTCGGCACGGTCCCGATTTACAGCATGATCATCGGCCGCACGATCGAGGAGCTCGATCACGACACGATTCTCAAGACCCTCGAACGCCAGGCCCAACAGGGCGTCGATTTCTTCACCATCCACGCCGGCATTCTGCGCGAGCACCTGCCGCTGATTCGCCGCCGCACGCAGGGTCTGGTCAGCCGTGGCGGGTCGCTGCTGGCCAAGTGGATGCTGCGCCGCAACCAGCAGAACCCGATGTACGAGTTGTTCGACGAGATCAGCGCCCTGATGCGGCAGTACGACGTGACCTACTCGCTCGGCGACGGCGTGCGGCCCGGCTGCCTCGCCGACGCCAGCGACCCCGCGCAGCTTGCGGAGCTGCACGTCCTCGGCGAGCTGGTGCAGCGCGCCCGCGCGGCCGGCGTGCAGGTCATGGTCGAGGGGCCGGGGCACATCCCGCTCAACGAGGTCGCGTTCAACATGGAGACGCAACGCCGCGTCTGCGATGACGCCCCGTTCTACGTGCTCGGCCCCGTCGTCAGCGACGTGTTCCCGGGTTACGACCACATCACCAGTGCGATCGGCGCCGCCGAGGCGGCCCGCGCCGGCGCCGCCATGCTGTGCTACGTCACGCCGAGCGAGCACGTCGCGCTGCCCGATCTGGAGGACGTGCGGGCGGGGTGCATCGCCTACAAGATCGCCGCCCACGCGGGCGACGTGGCCCGCGGCATCGCGGGGGCGCGCGACTGGGACGACGCGATGGCCCGGGCACGCGCGCAGTTGAACTGGACGCGGCAATTCGAGCTGGCGTTCGACGGCGAAACGGCCGCCAAGCGGCGCGACAAGACTCTGACGGACGACGCCGACTTCTGCTCGATGTGCGGCCGCGACTGGTGCAGCCAGCGGATCAGCCGGGAACTCTCGAGCGACCGGCCGGCGCGCGAGCGTTAAGTCTGCCTAACAGAACCCCCCTCCCTCTTAGGGAGGGGCTGGGGGAGGGTCAAGACGCCCGAGTTTTGATAGGCACTCTAAATCACCGTGCGCGCTCGTGCGACGACAATCCGAGCCGCGACCGGCAGGGAGCGCCCCGCGGAGCATCAGACGCCCGGCCGACGACACCAGCGGGCTTCCGGCGACGCGCTGCTCGCACGAACGCGGTCCAAGCCAACCGGGCCCGACAACGCCGCCTGACGTCTACGGCGTGACCAGCAAGCGGCCGTCGGGCGTGATCCGCACCGCCACGGCACCCGCGTCACGCGTCGCGATGACCCGCACATCCGCCCCCAACGCGCTGGACACCGCCTGCACGACTTTCGGCCGCGGCGTACGTGTCGAAACCACGACCACGCTCGGCGAGACGGCCGCATAGAACGCTTCCGTCACCCGCTGGATCACCGAGCCGTGATGCGGCGTGACCAGCACGTCGGCGTGCAACGTGATGCGGCCCGCGCGGGCGCTCTCCAGCAACGCGTTCATCGCCTCCCGCTCGATGTCGCCGGTGAGGAGGATCGAACGCCCCGCAATGGTGACGCGCACGACCAACGCAGTATCGTTGGCTTTCCAACTCGCCGCGAGATCGTCCGGCGGCCAGAGGACCTCAAGCTCTGCGTCGCCGACGCGGAGCCGATCGCCGGCCCGCAGAATCTCCGGCGCCGGCGTGCCGGGCGGAAGCCGCGCTAGTAGCTGGTGGAGCGCCTCGCCGGGCGCACCCTGCCGCGCAAAGTAGGAATTCGTCATCCAGCGGCCGACGGGCAGCCGTTGGAGCAACGTCGGCAGCCCGCTGTAGTGGTCAAAGTTGGCGTGCGAAAGGAGCGCCGCCTCCACGCGCCGCGCGCCCAGCGTCCGTAGTGCGTCCACTGCCACCTGCCCCGCATCCGAGTTCGTGTCTGTGCCCACGTCAATCATGGCGGCGCGGCGATCGGGCGTCGTCAGCAGCGTGGCATTGCCGTTGCCGACCGCCAGCACGTGCACGCAGTACTCCGCCGCATCGCTGTGCGCCGGCCACGCAATCCACGCGACCCACGACAGCGTGCCCAGCGCCACGAGGCCGCCGGCAACCCCAAGCAGCAGGCGACCGCGGCGCGTGTGCGCCGCCCGTTCCAGCGGCAGGAGTGCCGGCAACACCCGCACATCCTCGAAATCCCGCGCACTACGGCCCAGCGCGACGTAAACCAGGGCCAGGGCCGCGTAGCTGGCGGCCACGAAGCCCAACGGCGGGCGCTGGCATTCGACTATCGCGTGCGGCATGTAGTTGAACAGGCCCACGAGCCACAGCAGAACATCCGTCATGTGGTGCAGTGCCACGCCGACCACAGCCCCGAGCGGCGGTACGACCGCATGCGCCAGCATGGCGACGAAGCTTAGTAGCGTGATCGCGATCACGAGCGGCGTCGCCAGAAGCGCGCCCAGCCAGCCCCACGGAGCCACGCGCTGGAAATGCCACATCACGAGCGGACACGAGATCAGCCAGGCATACATGCTGACGAGCGCCAGGACCAGCGACGCATGCCCCAGCTTCCGGCACACGAGGCGCAGGAAGGTGTTCGGCTCCGGCGCTAGTGCGGGAACACCGGCCGGCCGCAGGAATACGTAGCGTATGTCGGGCGCGAAAACGAAGAGGCCCGCGACCAGAAAGAAAGAGAGCTGGAACCCCGCGCGGAACAGTTCCAGCGGGTTGCACAGCAGCACGAAGCCCGCCGCCAGCGCCAGCCAGTTCGCGACGCACATCGGGCGCCGCGTGACGGCGGCCAGCGCGACCAGCACGCCTGCCACCGTCGCGCGCAGGACCGGGGCATTCGGTTCCGCGACCAGTGCGAAGAGCAGGATGGCCACGACCGCCGACACAGCCGCCACGACGGAGCCTTGACGCAGAAAACGGCGCACAAACCACCACGTCGCGCCGGCCAGCAGCGATACGTTGAACCCGCTGACTGCCAGGAAATGCATGCCGCCGGCGCGCAGGAACGCGTCGTTGATCTTCTGATCGACGGCCCTGCGCTGCCCCAGCACCATCGTGTCGAGCAGACGGCCCGACGGGTCGCCCTCCCAGTCCGCGTACGGCTCGAACAGCAGACTGCGGGCCACGCTGCGCACCGTCGTCACCACGCGATACCCCCACGCCGGGGATTCCGGTAGGACCGCCACGTGCTCGGCCCCCTCGACGCTCAGCCCGGCGTCGATCCCCTGCTGCTCATACCAGCGCGACCAGTCAAACTCGCCCGGATTCCGCGGCTGCATCGGAACGTACAGCTTGCCCGTCACCTGCACGCGCTGGCCCAGTTGCAGCTTGAGACCCTCCGCCTCGACGTTGACGCGCACGTTGCCGACCACCGGCGTCGGCGGCACCGTCACCCGCAACTCGTCCAGCGCGAGCACAAACTGCGTCCGCGGCGGCGGATCAAACGGCAAAAAGGGGTTCAGCTTCAGCGGCGGGCGGACGATCGGCGCCGTCACGATCCGACCGGCGACCCGCGTGAGCACCGGCTCCGCGGCCAACGCGTGGACGACGTGGTTCGGCGGCCTGTCAATGGCCACCTGGTGCCGCAGGAAACCGACCGCCAGCGCCATGCCGACGACGAGCACGTTGAGCCCGAGCGCTCCGCGCGCGTACCGCCGGACGACCAGGATCAGCGCGAACACGACCACGGGCGCAGCCAGCAGGACCCCGCGGGCAGCACCCGTCACGACGCCGAGCTCGTCTGACAGCCAGATCCCCGCCATCAGCGCGACCGCCGGCCACAGCAGCGGCGCAGGTCGCGGCGGCCGGCGCAGCAACGCGGCGGCCGCGTCCCGTTGAGCCCCGAGCGTGCTCCCCGGCGATTCCATGCCGCGAAATGTAGCACGCGTGCCGGAGGTTGTCAGGTCAACCGGACCGCCCGGATCTCCTCGGCCTGCTTCTGGCGGGCGGCCCGCAGCTTCTCCCGCAGCTCCGGCCGCTCGTTCGCCAGAATGCTGACCGCCAGCAACGCCGCGTTGATCGCCCCCGCCTTGCCAATCGCCAGCGTCCCGACCGGAATGCCCGCCGGCATCTGCACCGTGGACAGAAGTGCGTCGAGCCCGTTCAGCTCGGAAGACGCGAGCGGCACGCCGAGCACCGGCCGCGTCGTCTGGGCCGCGACCGCTCCCGCGAGGTGCGCCGCCATCCCGGCCGCCGCGATGAACACCCGCGTGCCCGCCGCGTCGCATTTTCGGACGTATTCGGCGGTCTCCGCCGGCGTGCGATGCGCCGACAACACTCGCGTTTCATACGAAACGCCGAAGTCCCGCAGCGTTTCAGCGGCGGCCTTCATCACCTCCCAATTCGCTTCGCTGCCCACCAGAATGGCAACGTCGATCGTGCCGGCCATGACCGCGCTCCGTTCGGGCTATCGGATTCGCTCCGTTCGGCTATAATACCGCGTTCCGGGCGGGCAGCACGCCCCCCACCGCCGTGTCCTGATCGAGGCAAACGTCGATGCCCCCCACGCGTCCCGAAGTTTCGGTCGTCGTGCCGGTCTTCCAGGAGGAGGCCAGCATCCCGGCCGTCATTCCGCAGTTCGTGCGGACGCTGGCTGGCCAACGCCGCAGCTTCGAGCTGATCGTCGTGAATGACGGGAGCCGCGATCGGACCGGGGCGCTGCTGGACGAGCTGACCGCCGGCGAGCCGCGCCTCCGCGTGATCCACCTGGCCCGCAATTACGGCCAAACCGCGGCGCTAATGGCCGGTTTCTGGGCGGCCCGCGCGCCGATCATCGTCCCGCTCGACGGCGACGGCCAGAACCCGCCCGAGGAAATCGGCCGCCTGTGCGACGTCCTCGAAGAAGGCCGCTACGACGTCGTCAGCGGCTGGCGCAAGAACCGCCAGGACCCCTGGCTGCGCACCCAGGTCTCCCGCGCCGCCAACTGGCTCATCGGCCGCATCACCGGCGTCAAGCTGCACGATTACGGCTGCACATTGAAGGCGTACCGCACGAGCGTCATCCGCGACTCGCGCCTCTACGGCGAGATGCACCGCTTCATCCCCGTGTACACGTCGATGCACGGCGCCCGCATCTGCGAGGTCGTCGTCCAACACAAGCCGCGCACTGCCGGCCAGAGTAAGTACGGATACGGCCGCATCTTCAAGGTCGCCGTCGACCTCATTCTCGTGCGGATGCTCCAGAAGTACCGCACGAAGCCGATGCACTTCTTCGGGAAGATCACGCAGTGGTCGTGGCTCGCGGCGGCGCTGTGCATGGTCTTCGGCATCGGGCGGGCGATCTACGCGCAGGACGCGTGGAAGGCGTTCTGGGGCAAAGCGCCGCTCGTCGGCGTCATCTTCTTCCTGCTCGGCTGCTTCTCGATCATGCTGGGGCTCGTGGCGGAACTGGCGATGCGGGCCGCGTTCGAGCACAACGCCGGCCGGTACTGGGATGAAGCCCGCCGCGTGAACTTCGGCCCCGGCGGCTCGGAATGGGAGCCGCGCAGCGCCGACGCCGAGGCGTTCGCGTCCCGCACGATGGAAGACGTGGTGCGGCACTAGCAGCCGCCGGGCCGGTCGAACGCCGGGGGCGTTTCTTGACTTTCAATGACCCGCGCCTACCGTCGGCGGTATTAGGAGTGCGTGGTTCGGGCCACCGCATCCGTTGTTACTAGCCCAACCTTCGCAGATTTGAAAAATGCGACGGCCCCGAACCGGGCTGGCGCTATCGCCGCGGCGGATTTGGCGCCGCGCACGGCGGTAGTGCAGACCTACCCCGTTGCTTTGCGGTGGCGGGTTCTGGTATCTGAAGCACAGCATGTTTCTGCGCTGCCACGCCCGGAAGAAGAACGGCCAGCTCCAGCGCTACGGGAGCGTGGTCGAGTCACGCCGCGTGGCCGGCGGCGCTGCGGTGCAGCGGCCGGTGCCGTACCTACGGCGAGATCAACGACCGCCAGGCGGCGGCCATGGCGCAAGGCCATGGTGGTCTTTGACGAGCCCCAGCAACGCTACGAGCCATCTGCGCTGTTCCCGGCGGACCAGTCGTTGCCGCCTGATCAGGTCAACGCGCGGCCGCCATATCCCCAGGGTCGGCCCAACACCCTCCTCCCGCGAAGGTCCTGTATTTTAGCGCCGCTCCGGCCACGGCAAAGCGGGGTGACCGGTGGGACTCGGTCGAGAGTCCGAACCGGTATCTCCGCCCCATCCAGACCAATCGAGCCCGTGAATGCTGCCGAAACTCCACCCAGATGCCCTTTGTAGTGCTATAATGGCGACAGGGAGAGCCGGCGCCGGGACGGCAGATCAACCGGGGCGCGGATGCGCCCCAGATGGCGAGGTGTGCAATGCATGTCACTGCTTCGGACGCACCCGATCCAGGGGAACTACGGCGCTGCTCGCGCTGTCTGTTGCCGGAAACGTATCCGCAAATCGCGTTCGACGAGAATGATGTTTGCAGCGTGTGCCGCGTGCATCGGCCCCAACACGAAGAGTTGCTAGGTGAAGAGGCTCTCCGGCGGCTGGTCGATTTGCATCGTAGCCGTTCCGGGAAGTACGACTGTCTGACCGCCCTGAGTGGCGGGCGCGACAGCACCTACGCGCTCTATTACGCGGTTCGGAAGCTGGGGCTGAAGACGCTGGCGTTCACGGTTGACCAGGGCTTCATACCGGCAGAGACGTGGGAGAACATCGCGCAGGCGACGCGCATCCTGGGCGTTGAGCACGTGGTGATCAAGCACCGCCTGTCGCAGAAGAGCCTCGCGCCGATGCTCCGCGCCTGGGTGAAGCGGCCGTCCGCGTCGATGGTCAGCTTCATGTGCCTCGGGTGCCGGCTGGGCATGCGCAAGGTCTTTCTCCAGGTCGCGCGGCAGTACGCCCTCCCGCTGTGCATCTCCGGTGCCGGCGAACCCGAGGGGTCCTTCGCCACCGCGTTTTTCTCGACGCACTCTAGCCGCCTGCGCCGAATGCTGGCCCTGTTCGGGGGCATCGGTGTGGAGCTGCTTCGCAACCCGCGTTATCTGCTCCACCCGGCGTTGCCCTGGCGGATGGTGGTCGAGTTTCTTTATGAATACCCGCCGGCCGGGTTCATCCGGCGCCTCGTGTCGCCCCGCTGGGAGTACGTGCCGCTCTTCCGCTACATTCCGTACGACGAGAACGAGATCATGCGCGTCCTCACCGAGGAGCTGAAGTGGCAGAAGTACCGCTACAGTGCGGCGGCATGGCGGGCCGACTGCAAGATCAGCCTGCTCAAGAACGCGCTGTACCAGCAGACGCTGGGGTTCACCAAGCATGACGAGCTGATCAGCGGCCTGATCCGGCGCGGCCTGATCTCGCGGGAGGCGGGGCTCGCCCGCCTGGCCCACGACAACCAGATTCCTGAGCAGTTCCTGGATGAGTTCTTTGCGGAGTTGGGCGTCCGGCGCGAGCACCGGGGGCCGGCTGGCTAACGTAGTTTCTCGCAATTCCTGCATCAGTGGAAAAGGGGGGAGCACGAACCTCCGGGCCGTGCGCGGCGTCTTGTGTACGGGGCGGAGCCCCATGCTCCCCTGGGGTCCCCGCTGAGAGGGGGAATGGTAGAAACCGACCGGCCGGTGGCCTGCGCTACGGGGGCGTGGGGTTCCGGACACATTCCGGTGCGGTGAGGCGGCCTGGCGCAAGGCCATGGCGGTCTTTGACGAGCACCAGCAACGCTACGAGCCATTCGCGCTGTTCCCGGCGGACCGGCCGTTGCCGCCTGACCAGGTCAACGCGCGGGCGGCGATCCAGAGGGTGGACGTGCACCTCCCGACCACCGCCGGCCGGCTGCTGATCCGGCCGCGTTACACGGAGCCGGAGCCCGCGCCACGCATGATCCTAAACAAGCTGAATCTGGCGCTGCCCGCTCAGCCGCCGTCGCGCATCCGCCGCAGGCAGGCCAAACTACCCGCCCTCTGACCGCTTCCGCCCCAGACCATCCCCGTTTTTGTAGTGCAGACCTTGGGGCCGAAACCGCGTTCCTGCCCCCGCCAACGCGGTTTACCCGCACGATCTGCGAAGGTTGGGCTAAGGGGAAGCGAAGGGCGGGTCTACAGCGGACGCGACGGGGCTTTCCGTTCGGGCGGCGGTGGCGCGGGGCTCGGATAGCTCGCGCGTGGCGTGCTGGCCAGCCCGCATAAGCCCGCTGGGATAGAAAGTGAAGATCAGGATCAGAAAGCCGCAGAGCAGGGCGCCGATGCTCTGCGCCTCGCGCGGCGCGGCGTAAGCGGGCTGGTCGTTCTCGTAGAGCAGCACGGCGGCGATCACGCGCAGGTAGTAGGCCGCCGCCAGGGCGGAATTCAGGACGGCGATGATGACGAGGACGATGAGCCAGGTGTCGCCGGTGAGGCGGGACGCGGTGAGGGCGCTGCCAAAGAGGGCGAATTTGCCCCAGAAGCCCGGCGTCGGGGGCAGGCCCATGAGCGTGAACATCGCCAGCGCGAGCAGCAAGGCGAGCCCGGGTTCGCGGCGGAGCAGTCCGGCCACGTCGCGCAGCGTTTCGCAGGGTCCGCCACGCGTCCGCAGCAGGCCGAGGACGGCAAAAGCGCCGAGGTTGGCGAGACCGTAGATGACGATGTAGAAGAGCACGGCGGCGGGGCCGTTGCCGAGGATGCTGACGCCGTCGGTCGCGAGGGCTTTGCCCGCCAGCGGGCCGGCGAGGACGCCCACGAGCATGTAGCCGGCGTGGGCGACGCCGGAATAGGCCAGCAGGCGCTTGATGTTGGTCTGGCGGAGAGCGAGGACGTTGCCGACGGTCATGCTGGCGACGGCGAGCAGCCAGAGGAGCCAGTAGACGGCGCGGTTCTCCGTGTCCCAGAAGCCGGTGAGGGCGATGATCTTGAAGATGGCGATGAGGCCGGCGAGCTTGGGCACGAAACCGAGCAGGCCGGCGACGGGGCTGGAGGCGCCCTGGTACACGTCGGCGACGTAGAAGTGCAGCGGGACGGCGGCGATCTTGAAGAGCAGTCCGCCGAGCGACAGGACGATGCCGACCATCGCCAGGCCGCCCTGGAGCGAGTTGGGGTCGCGGAGGGCGAGGACCACTGCCCGCGTGGTTGCGGCCAGCGAGGCGGTGCCCGAAACGCCGTAGAGGAAGCTGAGGCCGTAGGCGAAGACGGCGGCGGAGAGGGCGCCGAGGTAGAAGTACTTCGTGCCGGCCTCGAGCGCGGCGGCGTTGGAGCGGCTGAGCACGACAAGGACGTAGGTGGGGATGCTGACCAGTTCAACCGCGAGGAAGAGCAGCCAGAGGTTGTCCGCGGGGGCGACCAGCAGCAGGCCGGTCAGCGCGAAGAGCAGCAGCGCAAGGAATTCGCCGCGCTCTTCTTCGCGGCCGGCGGACCAGTTGACGAGGACCAGCAACACGCCGAGCTCGAGGGCGGCAATGCGGACAAAGGTGGCGAGGGAGCCGTAGAAGAGGCCGCTGCCGGCGGCGGGCGGACGAGTGGCGCGGCCCGTGATGAGCACCTCAAAGAGGACGACAACGACGGCCGTGACGAGGGCGAGCAAGGTTACCCAGGGGGCGAGGCGGCGGCGGTGGGCGGTGGTCGCAACGCCCAGCAGGAGCACCGCGCAGCCAGCGACGAGCAGGATCAGCTCGGGGAGGAGGGCGCTGAGGGAGATCGGGTGCGGCGGCATGGTCAGCGGCCTCCATCGGCTTCCGCAGGGGAACCGGAAAATGAAAAACCGAAGACCGGAGAGTAGGAACCGGCGAATGCGCCGGCGCGATCTTGATCCGTTTCTAATTTGACGTTTTCGGTTTCCGGTTTGTCGTTGGTCGGTTCATTCGCGGGCGCTTTGCGCAGCGCGATGTCGTCCGCACGCTGGGTGGCCTCCTGGACGCGGGCGACGATCTGGGCCTGCAACGCCGGGTCGAGCGTGTCAGTAATCAGACGCGGGGCGACGCCCAGCAGCACGACGAGCACGGCGAGGGGGGCGAGGATCGCGATTTCGCGGGGCGTGAGGTCGCGTTTCAAGCCTGTAGACAGGTCGGGCGTGTGCGGCGGCTCTTTCAGCGGGCCGAAGAGCACCTGGCCGACGGCGTAGAGCATGTAGACGGCGCCGAGCAGGATGCCGGTCGCGCCAAGCACGCCGTACCATCGGCCAAGCACGTCGGAGTTGAAGGCGGCCAGCAGGACGGTGAATTCGCTGACGAAGCCGTTGAGGCCGGGCAGGCCGATGCTCGAGAGGGCGAAGAGCATGAAGAAAAAGGCGAGGATGGGCATCTGGCGGGCCAGGCCGCCGAGCTGGTCGAGGTCGCGGGTGTGGTAGCGCTCGTAGATCATGCCGACGACGAGGAATAGGGCGCCGGTGCTCAGACCGTGGTTGACCATGTAGAGGACGGAGCCGCTCAGGCCGACTGGCAGAATGCTGAACATGCCCAACATGCAGAACCCGAGGTGCGAGACGGACGAGTAGGCGACGAGCTTCTTCACGTCGCGCTGCACCCAGCAGCACAGGGCGCCATAGATGATGCCGGCGAGCGCGAGGCCGCCCATGAACGTGGCCCAGTGCAGGGCGCCCTCCGGCACCATCGGCAGGGCGAACCGCAGGAAGCCGTAGGTGCCGAGCTTCAGCAGCACGCCCGCGAGGAGCACGCTGCCGGCGGTTGGGGCCTCGGTGTGGGCGAGCGGGAGCCAGGTGTGCAGCGGGAAGAGCGGGACTTTGATCGCGAAGCCGCAGAAGAAGGCGAAGAAGAGCCAGGCCTGCTCGGTGCTGGTGAGGCCGTGGAGCGTGGAGAGCAAGTTCAGGTCGAATGACACCACCGAATCGAAGTTCAGGGCCGCGGCGCGGATCGCCAGGTAGACGATGCCGGCGAAGGTGATGACGCTGCCGACGAAGGTGTACAGGAAGAACTTGGTGGCCGCGTAGCGCCGCCGGGGGCCGCCCCAGATGCCGATCAGGAAGTAGAGCGGCACGAGCGTGAACTCGAAGAAGACGTAGAAGAGGAGGACGTCGCGGGCGGCGAAGACGCCGATCATCCCGGTCGTCAGGGCCAGCAGCCAGGCGTAATACTCGCGGGTGCGCGTGCGGATGGCGGTGAAGCTGCAGGCGATCGAAAGCGGCACGAGCAGCGCGGTGAGCACGACCAGCGGGAGGCTGATGGCGTCGAGGCCGACGTGGTAGCGCAGCTCGACGCCGTTGACGAGGATGGTGCCGCCTTCGGGCAGGCGGGCGCGGTCGCCGACGGCGAGCCAGGCGCAGTCGGTGTCGCCGAGGAGGGCGGAGGGGCCGCGCGTGTGCTGGGCCGCGGGGAGGCGCAGCCAGAGGGCGAGGGCGAGGATAAGCAGCACGAGGCCGACGCCCAGAGACAGCTTGGGCGCGGTGTCGGCGCGGCGCTCGGGGAGCAGGCAGATGACGACCGCCGCGGCGAGCGGGAGAAGGATGAGCAGGTTGAGGGCCAACGCTTCCATCAGTCAATTCGCAGTTGCGGGTGCGAGAAGGGATTCTCGCACCAGCGATGCTCCTATGTACCGATCCAGTTCCAGAGCAACAGCATGACCGCGAGGCCGACGACCATGCCGAGGGCGTAGCCCTGGAGCGCGCCGCGCTGCAGGAAATGCAGCAGGAACGACAGGCCGCGCGGGACGGCGGCGACCAGCCAGATGACGCCGTCGAGGCCGTAGTCGTCGGTCGCGGAGAAGAACCGGCCGAGGTTTCGCAGCGGCCGGACAAACGCGTAGTCGTAGATTTCGTCGAAGTAGTATTTCGCGTGCCAGAGCCGCCAGAGGCCGCCGAGCGCGCGGGCGTCGGGGTCGGTTTCGGGGGCCTGGCCGAAGCGGGCCCAGGCAAGGCCGATGCCAGCGAGGGCGACGAGGGCCGAGACGTACATGAGCCAGAGGCCGCCGTGGCCGTGCTCCGGCGCGCCGATGGTGCTGCCGTGCAGGTAGTCGTGCAGGACGCCGTGGGGGCGGATGAAACCGAGGAACGAGTCACCGCCGGCGGCGAACGTCACGCCCAGGTAGCCCGCGAAGATGGCGCCGATGGCAAGCAGCCAAAGCGGCGCGATCATGACCAGCGGCGCTTCGTGCGGGTGGGCGGCGTCGTCGGGCAGCCGGAGTTTCCCGTGGAAGCACAGGAAGAACATGCGGAAGGTGTAGTAGGCAGTGAGGCCGGCGGTGGCGAGCAGGATCAGGCCGGCGACGGGGTGCCGCTCGAAGGCGGCGTGGACGAGCTCGTCCTTGCTCCAGAAGCCGGAGAGCAGCGGGAAGCCGGCCAGCGCGAGGCAGCCGATGAGCATGGTCCGACAGGTGTGCGGGAGGACGTGGCGCAGGCCGCTGAAGCGGCGGAGGTCGATGACGCCGCCGAGGGCGTGCATGACGCTGCCGGCACCGAGGAAGAGCAGGGCTTTGAACCAGGCGTGGGTGAACACGTGGAAGACGGCGGAGTCGGGCACGCGGCAGCCGAGGCCGACAAACATGAAGGCGAGCTGGCTGATCGTCGAGTACGCCAGGATGCGTTTCATGTCGTACTGGGCCGCCGCCATGGTGGCGGTCAGGACGGCGCCGATCAGGCCCAGCACGAGGATGACGTTCAGGGCGAGGGGCGACGCGCCGAAGATCGGCGTGCAGCGGGCGATCATGTAGATGCCAGCGGTGACCATCGTGGCGGCGTGGATCAACGCGGACACGGGGGTCGGGCCTTCCATGGCGTCGGGGAGCCAAACGTGCAAGGGAAACTGGGCGCTTTTACCGAGCGCACCGCACATCAGCAGCAACGCGACGGTGGTGATCTGCCAGGGCTCGAGCGCGCCGACGCACTTGAAGACGGTCGCGTAGTCGAGCGGGTTTTCGCCGCGCTGCACGAGCGGGTCGGCGCCGGCGGTGAGGAACCAGTAGAGGGCAAAAATGCCGAGGGCGAAGCCGAAGTCGCCGATGCGGTTGACGATGAAGGCCTTCTTGGCGGCGGCGGCGGCGCTGGGCCGCGGGTAGTAGAAGCCGATGAGGAGGTAGCTGCACAGGCCGACGAGCTCCCAGCCGAGGTAGAGCAGGATGAAGTTGCCGGCGAGGACGAGCGTGGCCATGGAGAAGACGAAGAGGCCGAGGAAGGCGAAGAAGCGCTCGTAGCCGCGCTCGGGGTGGCCGTGGTGGTCGCGCATGTAGCCGATGGAGTAGACGACGATGATCGTGGAGACGACGGTGACGAAGAGGAGCATGACGGCGGTGAGGCCGTCGAAGTAGAAGTTGACGGCGAGCCAGTGTTGGTTGCGGAGGCTGGGCTGGTCGCCGAGGCTGATCCAGTTGTAGAGAGTGTAGGTGAGGCCGGGGGCACGTAGCGCTCCTGGGGGATGTGCGCTCTGACCCTCCCCCTGCCCCCTCCCTAGGAGGGAGGGGGGTTCCGGCGCCGCGCGCGACGGGGCGGCGGGCGATGATACGGCAGACGACGGAGTCGGGCGCAGGTCGAGAAACAGCACGACGGCGAGGACGGCCGACGCCGCGACGCCGAGGACCACGGGCCAGTGGGCGGCGCTGGCCTTGCGGCGCAGGACGACGAGCATGCCGACCACGAGGGCGCCGAGCAGCGGCCAGAAGGGCAGCGTGGCGTAGAGCCGAAGCGGCAGAATCGTCGTTGTAGCATCTGCCAGCGTCACGCTCATTCGTCCTTCAACATGCGGTATGCGTTCGCATCCAGCGTGCCTTGATAGCGATACAACAGGACCACCAATGCGAGCGCGAGCGCGGCTTCCGCCGCGGCGACGGCAATCAGGAACAGGGCGAAGACCTGGCCGTCGAACGTGGGCGCACCCTTCAGCGGGTAGCGCCCAAACGCCACGAGGTTCAGGATGATCCCCTGGAACATCATTTCCGTGCACAGGAACATGATGATGAGGTTTCGGCGCGTAACGAATCCGATCAACCCCAGCACGAACAGAATCGCCCCAAGTAGCAGGTACGGAAGCAGCATTACTCATCCCCCTCACTTTCCGCGCGTGTCGTCGGGCGGCGGCGGGCGATGGCGATCGCACCGACCAGGGCCGCGAGGAGCAGCAGGCCGATGATTTGGATGGCCACCACGTACTCCGTCAGCAGCGGCACGCCGACGGCCTCGATCGTGCCGGGCGCTTCGGCGATGGGCGCGGGCAGCGGCGTGCGTTGGGCGGGGACGAGGAACAGCTCGATCTGGCGGGCCAGGAGGATGAGCAACAGGAAGCCGGCCAGGCAGCCCCAGACCGGCTCGCGCGATTTCACGTCGTACGGAGCCGGGCGCGATTGCTGGGCCAGCATGATGACGAAGACGTAGGTGACCAGGATGGCGCCGGCGTAGATGATGACCAGCGCCATCGAGAGAAACGTCGCCTCCAGCAGCACGAGCAGCCCGGTCACCGCGAAGATCAGCAGGATGAAGTACAGGGCGCTGTAGACCGGCTTGCCGTGCGTGATGACGCGGAGCGCAGCAAACACCGCGACCAGCGCGAAGCCGGCGAATAAGCCGCGCGGGTCGGCTCCCGGGACAAGTCGCAGCAACAGCGCCAGTAAGACGGCGCCGGCCGCCGCGAGGACGACCCAGCCCACGCGGCGCGTATCGGCCCGTCCGCCGGGCATGGCAAGGAACAGCCCGACGGCCCCGAGTGTGAGAATCGCGATCAGTAGTGTGGGCATGGCCCTGGATTTCCACTCGCTGGTCGCAGGTTTACTCGATTCTCGTTGGCGCGGCCAGGGTGTCGGCGACCGGCAGGACGGCTCGGCAGGAGCCTCGCCCTCCCACGGTCGCCACGCGTCTGGTCGCTACACTTTTCGTTTCATGTTCGGCTCTGCGACATCCAGGCCTTGCGTGCCGGTCAGGCCGTAGTCGGTCACGGGCGGGTTCCGGCGCGGCTTGATGCCCTTGGTCTCCTCGTAGATCTGGAGCAGCTTCTCCTTGTCGAGGATCAACTCCTCGCGCGTGCAACTGACCAATTCGTAGAGCGGTGTGAGCTCGATCGCGTCGACCGGGCAGGCCTCCTCGCACAAGCCGCAGTAGATGCAGCGCAGCTCGTCGATGTCGAACTGGACGGGGTATTTCTCGCGGTCGGGCCAGGGCGACTCGCCGGCTTCGATGTGGATGCAGTGGGCCGGGCAGGCCGTGCTGCACATGAAGCAGGCGACGCAGGCGACGCGGCCGTCGGGGTCCTTGTTGAGCCGGTGCACGCCGTGGTAGTTCGCGGTGCGCAGCTCGCCGGTGTCTTCGCGCGTCTGCTCCGGGTATTGGTGGACGACGGCGTGGCGGCGCTGGAGGTCGAACATGTGGCGGAGAGTGGTTTTCAGGCCGTCGAGGATCTGCGGAAGGTAGAGGCGCTCGGCG
The DNA here is from genome assembly GCA_903914415.1 of uncultured Phycisphaerales bacterium. Lineage (GTDB taxonomy): Bacteria > Planctomycetota > Phycisphaerae > UBA1845 > Fen-1342 > Fen-1342. The sequence goes on from CAIWOY010000243.1 coordinate 20,087, forward strand.
GGCGTCAGCTCGGGTTCCTTCAGCACGATGATGTCGTCGTCACGCATGGGGAAGCTCTCAGCTATCAGCTCTCGGCTCTCAGCCGGTGCCGTGCGGGCGATCGCAGGCCATTCGCCTTCTACGGCCGGCAGGGGCGCCGGCCGCTACATTTCCGAGGCCGGGCGCTACATTTCTGGGGCCGGGCGTTACGTTTTCGAGGCGTGACGCTGCGGCGGCCGGCGAGACGCCGTCAGGCACAGAGGCCGGACGCTACGTTGTCGGGCGTACGTCGATTTCCGGCAGGTCCTCCTGTCGGGCCGTCACCGGCCGCTTCGAGCGGGCCGCAGAGCGCAGCAGGACGGCCAGCAGCAGCAGGTTCGCCGCTAGGCTCGCCCAGACGTTTCGCTGCCAGCCCAGATACGTCAGAGCGGCCGTCGCCGCGAGGAGGGCGACGCCGATCGGCACGAGCGACTGCCAGGCGACCCGCATGAGCTGGTCGAAGCGGAAGCGCGGGAGCGTCCAGCGCACCAGCATGAACAGCGCGATGAACAGGGCGACCTTGGTCAGGTACACGGCCAGCTTGATCAGCATCGCCCACCAGGTCACGTTCTCCGGCCCAGGCAGGCCCCAGAAGTGCCAGCCGCCGAAGAAGAGCGCGACGATCAGGGCGCTGCTCGTGATCATGTGCGCGTACTCGCCGAGGAAGAACATCGCGAACTTCATCGCGCTGTACTCGGTGTGGTAGCCGCCGACCAGCTCCTGCTCGGCCTCGGGCAGGTCGAACGGAGCCCGGTTTGCTTCGGCCAGCGCGCTGACCAGGACCAGGAAGAACGCGATGGGGTGCAGGAAGATGTTCCAAACGCCGGTGGCGGCTTGCTGCTGGACGATCTGGTCGAGCTGGAGCGTGCCGCTGACCAGGAGCACGACGAGCAGGCCAAGCCCCAGCGGCAGCTCGTAACTGATCATCTGGGCCGCGGCGCGCATGCCGCCGTAGAACGCGTACTTGTTGTTGCTGGCGTAGCCGGCGAGCACGACGCCGTAGACGCTGAGGGAGCCGACGGCGAGGAGGTAGAGGAAGCCGACGTTGAGGTTGGCGACCTGGGTGGAGAGCGGCGGGGCATCGGGCGGCATCCAGGGCCAGCGGACTTGGCCGGCCCAGGGGATGATCGCGAAGCCGAGCAACGAAGCGGCCAGGGCCAACGCGGGGGCCAACAGGAACAGCGGCTTGTCGACGTGCCGCGGGATGATGTCCTCTTTTAGCAGGAATTTCAGCCCGTCGGCGACCGGCTGGAGCAAGCCCCAGAAGCCGACGCGGTTCGGCCCGTAGCGATCCTGCGTAAAGCCGGCGATCTTGCGTTCGAACAGGATGCACAGGGCGGTCGCGCTGAGGATCAGGACGAGCATGACCGCGAGCACGATCATGGAGAACGAGAACTGCGATGAGAGCAGGGGTTTGTAGAGCGGGAAAGCCAGCGCGAGGAGCGCGGTGACCAACAGTAGAATGGCGGCGCCGGCGCCGAAGATCACGGCCGGCTTCCGCAGCACTGTTTCAATTCGTTTGATCGTCGGATCGGTCATGCTCACTACCAGCCGGTTCTGACCACGAGGGACTTAGTGTGCGCGCTTGGGCAAATCGCGCGGGATAAACACCTCGGAGAACTGCGGCAATTCGGCCGCCATTGTCTCGCGCACCGTCTGCGCGCGGAACAGGCCGGGCTGGCCCAATAGCTCGTAGAAAAACTGCCCGTCGGCCTTTACGCCCTCCAGCGGCGGTAAGGCCCGCTCGAATGGTTGAAGGAGGCCGTCGCAGTTCATGAACGTGCCCTCACGCTCCGTCCACGCGGCGCCGGGAATCTGCACGGCGGCGGCGCCGTCGAGCGCGGAGGGGAACAGGTCGTGCACGACAAGGAACGGGATTCTGGCAAGCGCCGCTGCGACGGGGTCAGTGACCCACGCGTCGGGATATCCGCCGGTGACGTACGCCGCGCGAAAGCGGCCTTCGACGGCCTGGGCGAGGAATTCCTGGAAGCTCGCGGTCGGGCCGCCGAGATGTTGCAGGATGGTCTCGACGCCGCGGCGGTTGGGGCATTTTTCGGCCTTGATGGTGAAGCCGTTGGGGTAGGTCTGGTCATGGCCGGACACGGGTACGTGGCCCAGGACGAGGGTGGCTTGCGGCGCGAGGCTGCGGGCGAGTTTCGCGAGCAGCCAGGCCTCTTCGCAGGTCAGCATGGGGCTGAGGACGGCGGCGAGCGGGCCGATGCCCTGACCCTCCCCCTGCCCCCTCCCTAGGAGGGAGGGGGGTTGCGCGAGCCGCGCGCCCCCGCCTGGACCGGCCGGCGAGGCGCAGGCCGCCACGCCCGCGAACGGCGCGCGGAGCAGACCAGGCAGTTCTTCCCAGCGGGCCGGTTGAAGGGCCACGCCTTGCCGGATGCGGGGCTGGCGGAGGCGGTCGGGGCGGTGGACATGCTTCCAGCCGAAGCGGGCCTCGTCGCTGATCCACCACTCGTTGATCTTCTCGTTGTAGCGCGGGCGGATGCGGTGTATGCCGGCCTCGTTGTAGTCGATCCAGATCGTCTGCCCGCGGCTGTCCGCCGGGCTGACCGAGCGGGCGGAGCGGAGCAGCCAGACGCGCTGCTTGAAGAGGAAGCCCTTGTCGAGCAAGGCGCCGACGGGGCAGAGGTCCACGACGTTGCCCTGCAGCGGGTTTTCGAGCGGCTGGCCGGGGAGCACGTCGATCTCACAACGGCTGCCGCGGCCGACGACCGCCAGCTCGCCGGTGCCGGCGATCTCGTCGCAGAAGCGCACGCAGCGCGAGCAGAGGACGCAGCGGTCCTGGTAGAGCAGGGTGTGCGGGCCGATGTCCTTCTTGGGGTTCTTGGTTTTGTCCTCGACCATGCGTGAGGTGGCGGGGCCGTTTGCCTCGGTGTAATCCTGCAAGTAGCACTCGCCCGCCTTGTCGCAGACCGGGCAATCGAGGGGGTGGTTCAGGAGGTAGTACTCCATGACGTGCTGCTGGTTTTCGCGGACCGGGTCCGAGCGGAACCGCACCTCGAGGCCGTCCCGGACCGGGGTCTGACAGGACGGAAAGAGCTTCGGGGCCCAATCCATCTGCCCGGTCTTCGGGTTCGGCATCTTCATTTCCATCAGGCACAGCCGGCAGCTCGCGACCACGCTAAGCCCGGGGTGATAGCAATAGTGCGGGACCGCCAAGCCGGCTTCGAGGGCCGCCTGCAAGACCGGGATGCCGCTCCGGCACTCAATCGTGTGTCCGTCGATGATGATCTTCGGCATAACTCACAGGGTGGGCAGCGCCCACCGTCTTGCTACCGCGGCGGTGCCACGTCCAGCGGCGTCGCGAACGTTCCGCCGGCCGGCTGCACGGCGCGGCCGTGCAGCACCGGCAACTCGTACGCCGCCGCGTTGGTCCGTCTGATGAGCGACTGCGCGGCGCCCGGCTCCTGCGCCGCGATCCGTTGCTCGAATTCCCGGCGGAACTTCTGGATGAGCGTGCGGATGGGCCACGCGGCCCCGTCGGGAAGGCCGCAGATGCTCAGGCCGGGGATCATGCCCATGTTCCGCGACGTTTCCTCGATGATGTCCAGGTCCACGCGGCGGCCGGCGCCGGCGCGAATGCGCTGCGCGATCTTGTACATCCACGCCGTGCCCTCGCGGCATTGCGTGCATTGTCCGCAGGATTCCTGGGCGTAGAAGCGCGTCACGTTGAGCAGCACGTCGCGGATGTCGGCGTCCTCGGGCACGACGACGGCGGCGGCGGTGCCGAGGCCGAGCAGGTCGTACTTGCGCACGTCGTCGAAGTCGAGGGCGCAGTCCAGCTCGTCGTAATCCTGCTTGGGGTCCACTTTGCCGTCCGGGGGCTTTGGGAACAGGTCGCCGCGCAGGGCGCCCATCGACAGGCCGCCGGGGAACACCGCTTTGACCTGCTTGCCGTCGCGCATGCCGCCGCCGAAGTCCGCGCCGTAGATCAGCTCGCGGCAGGTGAGGCCGAGCGGGGCTTCGTAGCAGCCGGGGCGGTTCACCGGGCCGCTGATGCAGTACATCTTGGGGCCCTTCGAGTTGGCGGTGCCGATTGACAGCCACCAATCGAGGCCGCGGGTCAGAATGTGCGGCAGGCACGCGAGCGTTTCGACGTTGTTGACGACGGTGGGCTTGCGGAACAGTCCCTCGACGGCGGGAAAGGGCGGCTTGATGCGCGGCCAGCCGCGCTTGCCCTCCAGACTCTCGATCAGCCCCGTCTCTTCACCGCAGACATACGCCCCCGCGCCGCGATGGATGTAGCACTCGAGGTTGTGGCCGGTGCCGAGGATGTTGTGGCCGAAATAGCCGGCGGCGTAGGCCTCGTCGAGGGCGCGCTGGAGGATGTGGAATTGCTCGCAGAACTCGCCGCGCATGTAGATGTAGGCGACGGTCGTGCGCGTGGCGTAGGCGGCGATGAGGACGCCCTCGAGGAGCAGGTGCGGATCGCTGTCGATCAGCACGCGGTTGCAGAAGGTCGGGGGCTCGGACTCGTCGGCGTTGACGCACAGGTAGGTGACGGTGCGGTCCTTGGGCAGGAAGGTCCACTTGACGCCGGCGGGGAAGCCCGCGCCGCCGCGGCCGCGGAGGTTGGCTTTCTTCACGAGCTCGACCAGGTCATCGGGCGTCATCTGCAGGGCGCGCGCGGCCCCCGCGTAGCCGCCGTCGGCCTTGTAGACGGCGAGGGACGTGCTGTTGGGCACGCCGACGTGTCGCATGAGTACGCGGCCGAAGGTCATGGCTTTGTTTCCGCGGGGGCGTCGAACAGTGTGCTGCGTGGCATGTCGAGGTGATCGTTCTCCGGATCGACCAGGATGCGGTCCAGGTCCTCGGCTTGCACGCCCTTGTGCAGCTTCTCGTTGATGAGCAGGCAGGGGGCGTGCTCGCAGGCCGCCAGGCACTCTTCGGTCATGTAGGACCACTGGCCGTCGGGCGTCGTTTCGTGCTCGCCGATGCCGAGCCGTTGCTCGAGGCCTTCGCGGACGCGTCCGCCGCCCATCAGCTCGCAGGTAAGCGAACGGCACAGGACGATCGTCTTGCGGCCGCGGGAATGCGTCCAGAAGTGCGTGTAAAACGTCACGACGTCCAGGACGGCTGATGGCGGAAGCTCCAGCAGCTCGGCGAGTTCGCGCATGGCCCGCAGCGAGATGTAGCCGAGCGCGTCCTGGGCGATGTGCAACGCCGGCAGGAGCACGGCCCGCTTGGTCGGATAGCGCGGGAAGAAGGAGCGGATCTTCTCCTTCACCGCGTCATTCAGACCCGGGCCGAGGTCCTGTTCGGCAGCCGTCCTGCGATCGATGGTTCGCCAGCTCATATACCGCCTTCGCGATCGGCTCAGCCGCTGGTCAAAAACGCGGCGGCTCGGTGAACCACTCCATCGTGTCGCGGATCTCGCGCAGGCGCTGGCGCAGGTCCTCGGGCAGCCGGGCGGCCAGATCGGCGTCGATCAGGCCCAACCGGAGCAGGTCTTCGAGGTGCACCTGGTCCACGCGTCGGTACGCATTCAGCTTCATGGTCACGAGCGACAACAGGTCCAGCACGAGGAAGCCGCTCGCCGAACGCACGGCCTGGCCTACATCCGGTGCAGGACGTTGGTCGGTCACGCGGACCGGCTCGTTCGCGAGGATGACGTGCACGCCCTGGCTGGGCAGCGGATCATCGCGCTCGACGAATATTGGGAGATCGAGCACTTCCGCCTGGATGAAGCCAAGCGGCGCCAGCGCCGCCGCGGCGCGCGACACGTCGGCGCGGCGCAGCAGCAAGTCCACATCTTTGGTCGCCCGCACCGCGCCGACGTCGCGCCGGGCCACCCACGTTGCGACGGCGTTGCCGCCGACGACGGCGTAGGGAACTTCGGCTGCGTCCAGGGCCGCGGTGACCGTCTTCAGCAGTCGCTCGATGCGATTCACGGCCGCCACCTGCCATTCGTAATTGGGGCGTGTCGGTACCACTGGTATTGACCTACCGATCCAGCTCCGCCGCGATGATGTTGAGGCTGTTCAGCACGGCCGGGATGTCGCTGATCTGGTGCCCGAGCACCAGCTTGGGGAACACCTGGTAGTTGATGAAGCTCGGCGGGCGGCAGCGGGCGCGGTACGGGGCCTTGCCGCCGTCGCTGGCCAGATAGTAGCCCAACTCGCCGTTGGCCGTCTCGTTGGCGAAGTAGGCTTCGCCGACGGGCGGGCAGTGGCCGCGGTTGGTCATGATCTTCTCGAAGTGGTGAATCAGCCCCTCGATCGAGAAGTAGATTTCGTCCTTGTTCGGCAGCGTGACCTCGGCGTCGGCCGCGACGTTGATCGGTCCGTCCGGCAGCATCCCCACCACCTGCTCGATAATCGAGCAGGACTGCCGGATCTCCTCCAAGCGGACCAGGAAGCGCGCGTACACGTCCCCGCCGTACGCGATGGGCACCTTGAACCGGACCGCGGGGGCGCCGCAGCCGTCCCAGTTGTCGGCGTAGCAGAGGTACGGCTCGTCCTTGCGGAGGTCGCGCTGGACGCCGCTGGCGCGGGCGACGGGTCCGGTGAGCGACCAGTTGATGGCGTCGTCGTGGCTGATGACGCCGAGGCCCTTGGTGCGCTCGATGAAGATGCGGTTACGGAGCAGCAGGGCCTCGACGTCGCGCAGGGCGGGCGGGACACGGCTCTGCACGAAGTCGAGCACGCGGTCGGTCCAGCCCGGGGGTGCATCCTGCGCGAGCCCGCCGACGCGCGTGTAGCTGGGGTGGAAGCGGGAGCCGCTGATCTGCTCGACCAGGTCGTTGATGATCTCGCGCTCGTTGAAGCCGTAGAGAAACGCCGTGAATCCGCCCAAGTCGAGGCCGGCGACGCCGACATTGAGGAGGTGGTCCTGGAGGCGGCCGAGCTCGGCGAGAATCGTGCGGATGGCTTTGCAGCGCGGCGTGATGTCGAGGCCGAAGAGCTGCTCGCAGGCCATGTGCCAGGCGATGTCGTTCGAGACCGGGCAGATGTAGTTCATGCGCTCGACGACGACGACGTACTGGTTGTAGTCCAGGTGCTCGCCGAGCTTTTCGAAGCCGCTGTGCAGGAAGCCGATGTCGGGGATGCAGCCGACGATGCGCTCGCCGTCGAGCTCGAGCACGAGGCGGAGAGTCGTGTGGGTCGCCGGGTGCTGCGGGCCGTAGTTGAGCGTCCAGTGGTCCTCATGGCCCTCGTCGGGCTCGAGGGTCGTCGGCTTCAGGCCCAGATCGTACGAGACGGGCATACGCGGCTACTCCCGGCTCCTGGAACCGCCGAGGCGCTGAGAGCGCAGAGGACGCTGAGGGCGCGTTCGAGAGGTGGCGCGGTCGGGAACTCTCGGGCACCAATGCTTTCTTTCGCCCGCAGGTTGATCGGCACGTCCCGTCATGGCATTGCTTTGCTCAGCGTTCGCAGCGCTCTCCGCGTCTCCGCGGTCCTGTCTCGTCAGCGTCACGCGGATTCGCGCGTGACGACCTCGAAGTCCTCGCGCTCGCCCTTGCCCGTCAGCGGGTAGTCCTTCCGCAACGGATAATCCTTGAAGTTCTGCGGCATCAGGATTCGCCGCAGGTCCGGATGACCGGCGAAGCGGATGCCGAACATGTCGTAGACCTCGCGTTCCGGCCATTCGGCGCCCCACCAGATGGACGTCACCGAGGGGACCGTCGGGTCGGGGTCGTTGACAAACACCTTGAGCCACAGGCGGTGGTTGTGCGTCAAGCTCAACAGCGCGTAGATCGCGCCGAAGCGTTCCGCGGCGTCGGGGTAGTTCAGATAATCGATGCAGGTCAGGTCACAGAGCTGCTCGAAGCGCGTGTGCGGGTCGTCGCGCAGAAAGCGGGCGACGTCGCACAGGTGCTCGGGCGGGACGCGGACCCACAACTGATCGGAGGCCCGGCCGTCGGGGTACGTCACGAGCGGGCGCGCGACAAGATCAAGCTCGGGAAACCGGCCTTGCAGCGCCCGAATTGCCTCGGCCGTCGCCATGCACCACCGCAACCAAGGTCACTCTGCCCCGCGAAATCCAGCGCCCAGCTCAACCCGGTCGGTCCGCGGCGGCTGCAGGGTGAGGCGCAGGCCACGGCCGCGTTCGCGACTGCTCCGGACGCCGTCCTCGGCCACGATCTGCTGGAGCCGCATGAGCCCCTCGAGCAGCGTCTCGGGCCGCGGCGGGCAGCCGGGCACGTACACGTCGACCGGCAGGAACTGGTCCACGCCCTGGACGACCGCGTAGGTATCGAACACGCCGCCCGTGGACGCGCATGCGCCCATGGAGATGACCCATTTCGGCTCGGGCATCTGAATATAGATCTTCTGAAGCACCGGCATCATCTTCATGGCGACGCGCCCGGCGACGATCAGCACGTCGCACTGGCGGGGCGTGAAGCGCATCGCCTCCGCCCCGAACCGGGCGATGTCGTAGCGGCTGGCGCCGGTGGCCATCAACTCGATGCCGCAGCACGCGGTCGCGAAGGGCATGGGCCAGAGGCTGTGTCGGCGGGCCCAGTTGATGCCATGCCGCTTGAGCTGGTCGATCAGGTAGTCGAGCCGGGAGAGCGCGAACTCGCTGCCCCCGCCGGGCGCGCTGGTCAACTCGGCGGTGCGTTTCAGTTCCACTTGAACACCCCGCGCCGCCATTCGTAGATGAACCCGACCAGGAGCAGGGCGAGGAATACGCCGACGGCCACGAGCAGAGCCGCAGGCGTGGCGCCGGCCTCGAGCAGGCGCTGGGCGGAGTGAGGTTCAGGCGCGTTCGCGGCCGCGGTCAGCCGTGGGAACAGCACGGCCCAGGGGTACAGAAAGACGAGCTCCGCGGCGAACACCAGGTACAGGACCGCGACGAGGTAGAAGCGGACGTTGAATCGGCGGCGTGTATCGCCGATCGGCTCCATCCCCGATTCGTAGGTGTCTTCCTTGGCAGCGCCGTGGCGTCGTGGGCCGATGCGGTGCGCGAGGATCAGAATCGCGGCCGCGAGCGCCGTGACGACCGTCAGCAGCACCGCCACCGCCTCGAATCCGCCGGCGGCCAGCCCGAACGCGTTTCTGCTCAGTCCCATGTTCTGTACGGAGAGTCTAGGCGTCGCGCCGGGGCTTGGCAACGGGCGGGTCGTCCCGGCGCGGCGCGGGCTGGGCGCGGCATTGCCAGGCGTGTCCGGCGTGCGGTAAGATGCGTGCCCGAGAGGATCAGGATCGACAGGATTCCGTATCTCAGTCCCGAGTGAAGGAGAGCGAGGATGACACAACGAACCGGCGCGTGTGTAAGCATCTGCCTGCTCGCGATTTGCGGCCTGAGTGGCTGCGGGAAGACGAAGGTCAAGGGCATCAGCCAGAGCGATCTGGTCGGAGTTTGGGCCGAAGATGCTTCCGGCAAACAGAAGCAAGGCTCGTCCGGACAGACGGTCGTCCAGAACATCCAGTTCCTGCGCCGCCTGGAAATCAACGCCGACGGCAGCTACAAGTTCATCATCTGCGACGCCAAGGGCAAGCCACTCAGCCCCGCGGAGTTCGTGGACGGCCGCTGGTCGGCCAAGGAGACGTTCATCAAGTTCGCCGCGGGGACCACGCAGCTTGGCACAGGCCATAACGACTTTGATCCGTCAGCCGTGATCACCCTGGGGCTCAAGTCCAAAGGGCAGCCGGAGGACTACCTGCTGATTCGGGACAGCAACGGGCTGAAGAGCCGCTACTTGCGAGCCGAGGGGCCGTAGGTCCGGTTCACGGGCGCGGTTTCGCGGACCGGGCCCGCTGCGGGTCGGGCGCGGAGCATATGAATTCTAGATTTCCTTGACAACGGGTGGTTTCTCGGCTATCTTATGGGTAACACGGCCACGGCCCGCCGGAGATGCCCGTGCTCACGAACCTCGAGCAGGAAGTGATGACCCCCGCCGAAGCGGCCCGCTGGTTCCGCCGTTCCCCGTCGTGGCTGCGCCAGCAGAAGGGCCTCCTGCGGCTCGGCGGCCGCAACGGCCAGCCGCTCTTTCACGTGCGCGTGTGCCGCGCGTACGTCCTGGGGTGCCTGTGCCGCCTGACGGACGCGGCCCTGCGCCGCGTCCAAATCCGGGCGCTGGCGGTGGCGTGCGGGCTGGTGAAGGCCGAGGAGCTGGCGCAGGACGGCGCGGCCGGGCGCCGACTCCCGCCGACCGGCGCCGCCGCCCCCGACTCCTCGGATTGCCCGGCTGGATGTCCGGTGCCGGACAGCGCATAATCCGCGACCATGAGTGCTAGAAAACGCGGTGCCCTGGTCGCGATCAGCGGCCCTTCGGGCGCGGGCAAGACGTCCATCTGCGACGAGCTTCTGAAGCGTGTCCCGAACAGTTGCTGGTCGGTGTCGGTCACCACGCGGTCGCCGCGGGGTAACGAGGTCGACGGGAAGCACTATCGTTTCATCCGCCACGAAGAGTTCCGGGGGATGGTCGACCGGGACGAGTTGCTGGAGCACGCCCAGTACCTGGGCAACTGGTACGGTACCCCTCGGCGGGCCGTGGAGGAGGCCCTGGCGGCGGGCGAAGTAATCATCATGGAGATCGACGTGCAGGGCGGGGCCCAGGTGGCCTGCCGCATGCCGGACTCGGTCCGCGTGTTCGTGCTGCCGCCGACGATGGAGACGCTGAAGGCCCGCCTGGAGGGGCGGCGGACCGAGTCGGAGGCGCTACAGCGGAAGCGCCTGGCGGAGGCCGACGGAGAAATCGCCTTTGCTCGTTCGAGCGGGTACTATCCGTACGTGATCACCAATGATATACTAAAGGATTCGGTAGACCGGATCCTCGAGATCATCGAGCAAGAGACGAGCAAATGATTGAAGCACTCCGCAACGACCAAATCATCGACAAGATGGGCGGGCGGTTCAAGCTGACCACGCTCATCCAACGCCGCTGGCTGGAGCTGATGCGCGGGGCGCGCCCCCTGGTGGATACCGCCGGCAAGACGCCCATGGAGGTCGTCATCGACGAGATCCTGCAGAACAAGATCGGCATCGACTACGAGGCGTCGCATCTTGCCAAGCCGCGGGCGCAGGAGCGCTGACACGACGCCCGGGCGCACGTCGGCCGAGCCCGGTGCGGCGGCGCAGCCGTTGTATGGCTACGAGGTGGTCGTCTGCGTCACCGGGGGGATTGCCGCGTACAAAACGGCGGCCGTGGTGTCCGCACTCGTGCAGGACGGCTGTGGCGTAACCGTGGCGATGACCCGGAACGCACGCCGCTTCGTGGGTCCCGCGACCTTTCAGGCCCTGACCGGCCGGCCGGTGCTCACGAGCCTGTGGCACGCCGCCGATCCGGGGGCCATGGCGCACCTGCGGCCAGCCGAGCTGGCGGACCTGATCGTGGTCGCCCCGGCGACGGCGAACGTGCTCGGGAAGCTGGCCGGCGGCATCGCGGACGACTTGGTCAGCACCCTGCTGCTCGGAGCCGATGGCCCGGTGCTGCTCGCGCCGGCGATGAACACGCGCATGTGGCAACACCCGGCGGTGCAACGGAACGTGGCGTTCCTGCGCGAGCACGGGTTCCTGCTCGTGGGTCCGGAAGAGGGTTGGCTGGCGTGTCGGACCGTCGGTCCGGGCCGCATGAGCGAGCCCGCAACCCTCCGCGCAGCGATCCGCGACCAGCTCCGGGGGCGGCCGCCACGCGCCGGGCAGCGCTGAGCACCCGCGGGCGGCGTGCCAGACGACCGGCAAGGTGGGGCCGATATGCAAAACGAAGACACCGTCCTGATGACGGTGCGCGGTTGACGCGTTCACAGGGGCGAGGATGTCCCATTAGCGCGCGACACGGCTTTTTGGCCGTGGCTGCGGCCACTTCTAGAGCGGTTTCACTTTTTCTCCGTTGCATAACCACAGTGGCGAAAGAACCCCTTGACGTCGCTGGGGGTGACGCGCTCGAGGACGGGTTGGAGCGCGGCCCAGAGCTCGGTCATGACCCGCAGCCCCAGGCTGCGGA
>CAIWOY010000244.1 GCA_903914415.1 uncultured Phycisphaerales bacterium
CCGTCGCGAACCCGGACCAGAAGGACACCAACGACAACGGCATCGGCGACGCCTGCGACCCGTAACTCGAAAGCGACGGCAGGCCCAATGCGACCGACAACTGCCCCTACGTCGCGAACTCAACCCAGTTGGACACCGATAGCGACGGCATCGGCGACGCCTGCGACAACTGCCCGATGGTCGCCAACCCGCGGGTCGCATACAATGTGGGCGACTCCATCGGCGATTGCGCCTTGACCCACGTCCCGCCGCTGGTCGATCCCAACACCGGCCTCTGGCAGCCCGACCGCGACTGCGACGGCGTCGGCGACGCCTGCGACAACTGCCCCACTGTCGCCAATGCGAACCAACTGGATAGCGACCACGACGGCCTCGGCGACGCGTGCGACCCCTTCCCGCTCGACGCCCAGAACGACATCGATCACGACGGCATCGGCGCCAACGTCGACAACTGCCCCACCGTCGCCAACCCCGATCAGAAGGACACCGATCACGACGGCGTCGGCGACGCCTGCGACAACTGCCCCACCGTCGCCAACCCCGATCAAAAGGACACCGACGGCGACGGCCTCGGCGACGCCTGCGACAACTGCCCGACTGTCACCAATGCGAACCAGTTGGATAGCGACCACGACGGCCTCGGCGACGCCTGCGATTCGTTCCCGCTCGACGCCCAGAACGACGTCGATCACGACGGGATCGCCGCCAACGCCGACAACTGCCCGAACGCGTACAACCCCGACCAGAAGGACACCGACCACGACGGCCTCGGCGACGCTTGCGACAACTGCCCCACCGTCGCCAACCCCGATCAGAAGGACACCGACCACGACGGCGTCGGCGATGCCTGCGACAACTGCCCCACCGTCGCCAACCCCGACCAACGCGACGCCAACAGCAACGGCGTCGGCGACGTGTGCGAGGTGAACACGCCATCGCCGGCGGACAAGGCCACCGGCGTCTCGATCAACGCCGACCTTGACTGGAGCGATGTCGCCGGCGCAACCTCCTACGACGTGCATTTCGGCACGAACACCAGCCCGCCGCTCCTGGGCCACAGCTCGACCAGCAGCTTCGCCCTCGACACGCTGGCCTACAGCACGACCTACTACTGGCAGATCGTGACCCAAACCGGCGTGGCTCCGGTCGCCGGACCCGTCTGGTCGTTCACGACCGCACTGCAGCCTTCCGCAGCGCCGTCGTCGCCGTCGCCCGCGGACGGCGCCACGAACGTACCGGTTCCGGTGCAGCTTGACTGGGCCGACGCAGCCCGCGCCGCGTTCTATCAGGTGTTGCTGGGTACCGACCCGACCAAGCCCCTGGGCTTCCTCGGGACCGCCGCCACCAGCACCTGGGGCCCGCTCGATCTTACGCCGGGAACGAAATACTACTGGCAGATCGTCGCCACGAATGACGCCGGGCGAACGCCGGGGCCCGTTTGGTCCTTCACCACTGCCGCGCCTGCCCTCGCCGGCCCCAGCGGCGCCACCGGCCCCAGCAACGAGTCCGGGCAACTGCAGCCTTCCGGCCCCACCGGACCGTCCAGCTCGCTTGAGCCGAACCAGTCTACCCAGGGCAACGATCTGTTCCCCAGCGGAATCGGCACGTGCCCGACCGCTGGCGCCGCGATGCTCGCGTTCACGCTCTTCGGCCTCTGGGCCGCCCGCACGCGGAGCCGACGCCAACGCCGCGACTAGCGCCGCGAACGCCTCGCTGCGACACGACCACCACCGGCCCCGCGTCGGAGAACCGCGCGGGGCCGGCTCTTTTCGGCCACGCCGGTAGAATACTCGCGCGACCCATGCCGTCGCGGAGCCCATAGTCGTGCAAGTGCCCGCCGTGCAGGACACCATCGTCGCCGTCTCCAGCGGCTGGCAGGCCGCGCCGCTCGGCATCGTCCGCCTGAGCGGCCCGGACAGCTTCGCGCTGCTGCACGCGCTGGGCGTGACCCCGCCCGCCGGGCATGTCGTCGCGCCCTGCTGGAGTGCGGCGCGACTTCGCCTCGACGCGGCCACCACGCTCGCCGCCAACGTCTTCTGGTTCCCCGCCCCCCGCAGCTACACCGGTCAAGACGTCGTCGAGCTCCACACGATCGGCTGTCTCCCGCTGCTCCGCGCCCTGTCAGAGCACCTGATCGAGCTAGGCGCCCGCCAGGCCCAGCCGGGCGAGTTCACCGCCCGCGCTTTCCTGCTTGGGAAGCTGGACGCCACGCAAGTCGACCGCGTCCTGAGCCTCATGCAAGCCCGCGACCAAGCCACGCGCCGCGCGCAGGCCCGGGGCGGCCGCGATGGGCGGCGTCACGCCGGCGAACGGGCCGTCGAGCGAATCACCGCCCTGCTCGCGGCCGTCGAGGCCGGCATCGACTTCGTCGAGGAGGACGACGTCCGCTTCGTGTCCCCCGCCGAGGTCGTTCGGACGCTCGACGCCGTCATCGCCGATCTCAACGCCGCGTGCTCGAGCGGCGCCGACGCACTGCCATCGGCCTATCCGCACGTCGTTCTGGCGGGCCTGCCAAACGCGGGCAAGAGCACGCTGTTCAACCGCCTCATCGCGTCCGAGCGCGCCCTGGTGTCGTCCGTGCCGGGCACGACGCGCGACGTGTTGTCCGCCACGCTCACGCTCGACTCCGCCACCATCGTGCTTCAGGACTGCGCCGCCGCTGGACCCGCAGGGGACGCGGAGGGCACGGGGGCCGCGGGGCCGGCGGAGCCCGAGGCCGTCGCCCGCGCGGCCGCGGCCAACGCGGTCAGGCAGGCCGACCTGGTCTTGTGGCTTCACGCGGCGGACACGGCCTGGGAGCCGCGCGAGCTCGAATTCTGCGGGCAAATCCCGCGCGCCCGGCGCGTGCTGGTCAGAAGCAAGATCGACCTCGGCGAGCGCACGGCACTAGACGACGTGCTGCTGCCGTTCTCGGACGCGCTCCCGGTCAGCGCGCTGCGCGGCGACGGCCTCGTGCAGCTTCGTGACCTGCTCGCCCGCCGCGTCGGCAAGCTGATTCCGCCGGTGCCGGGCGACGTGTCGCAATCAGACTGGCCCGCGGCCATCGCCGCGTTGCGTCGCGCCCGCGACCTCGCGCGGCCCCGCGCTGCGGGACTCGCTTCCCCCGAGCTGGTCGCGCTGGAGCTCCGCGCCGCACGCGAGCTGCTCGCCGGCGACACCACGCCGGTCGACGAGGAAATCCTCGCGCGCATCTTCTCGGAGTTCTGCATCGGGAAATAACGCCGTGAGTGTCGCCCGGACACATCGAAACTCCCCTCCCTCCCAGGGAGGGGTCGGGGGAGGGTCGAAGCAGGCGTGCTTCTTGCCCCTCACCCGGCCCACGCCGGTGCCAGAACCACGCTGGTGCGTGAATCCCCCCTCTCGCACCCCGCTGCGCGAACACCCTGCTGCGAGAATCCTCTCTCGCACCCCGCTGTGCGGACCGTTTGCCTTACGCCGGAGCCGACGCCGGCGTTCCTGCTGATCCTCCCCACCGCGCAGCTACACGGGCGGTCATGACGGGGCGTACGCCGGCGGATGCCCTCACGCAGCGCCCGGATGGCCGCTGGCGGCTACGGCGCCGCCGGCCTTGCAGGTCAGTCCGCTCTGTCCCGACCGCCACGAACCGCGCGTCCGCAAACGCCGCGCGCGGGAGTACTCCCAGATGACCCAACCCCGCGCCAAGCCTTGCGGAGACCGAAAGATGCCGCTTGAGTTAATGCCATTCGGGACAGCCTCATGTGTAGGGTCAATGCCGCTGCATCGAACGACGTGTTAGCGCGTGCATCAACTTCTCACGACGTTTCCGGCGTACGTTTCGACTGCCATAGGCGAGGTAAAATGGCCATCGTGGACCGTTGTATCCTTCCGTGATCCAGCCCAGCCTCTCCAACAGAGGTCGTGCCTTGCGAATCCCGAACACGGTCATCCCGACGGGGGCCAAAGGCGAGCCAGTGGCACACGCGGCCGCGATTGTCGCTATGTTTGCCAGATCGAGGACTCCGTCGATAGCACTGCCCCACTTCACGTAGTCCATCAGGTGGCGTCGTGCACGGCCATCCTCAATTTGCTTGGCCAGTCGCTGCGACAAATCGGGCTCGATTACGTTACTTGGCAATCCCACCGTCGCTTGATCGATGTCCGTAACCAGCTTGCGCAGCTTCTTCAACTCGTCGTCATCCGCAAGGACGGCGCGGGTGCGTGCACGAGACTCTGCGGCAGACTTCGCTGGCCCCCCGGTCTTCACGATTCGTGTGATCAACGAAGCCACGGCTTTAACCAGGTTGTCACAAGCGCGAACAGGGTCCGCGGAAACTGTGTCGCAGGGATCTGTCGTGACAAGCACGGCGGCGCGCTCCATGGCAACCGCATCGACAGGAGTGCCCAGAAACCGATCAGCCCCCGAATCCTGAAATGCCCGGGCATGATTACGCATATCCCGAAGCATGCATTGAGCTCGCGCAGCGTCGGACTGAGCGCTTTGCAGTTTCTCCTTCCAAGCCGCCGGTACACGATTACCACGCATGTTCTTCACAAAGCCGGCAACGTCGAGCCCCCGTTTTTGCACCTGTTCCTCTGCCCAGCGCGTACCGTCCTCGTCCTCCACAACGAGGACCCGCGCGGTGGTTCCGGTGCGACCGCATCCAACATCTTCTCGCCAAATGCCGCAAAGCCGGTCGTCCAGGGCGTCGAACCATCGAGCTGCCCACCACCGGTGCTTGTTCCGTCGCTCGCGATCGATAAACCACCATTTCCGCGCCATCACTCGCAAGTGGCCCGACTCCACGTAATCAGCCAGTTCCGTCGGACTTGGGAGTAATGGGTTACGCATGCGCGCCCGCACTAGCATCGCGCCTGACGGTGCCCATATCGAGAATCGGCTCGATGCGAGCATGAGGGCCTCCAGAATAGGCCAACCATCTCCGCCAAGCTCATTAATATGGCAGAAGACCTCCACGCCAGTCCTCCTCGACCGACCCTGACACAAAGCGGGACACGCGCGTACTTCCTGCACTCACCGCACACGGACCACGCACGGCTGCCGTTCGCGTCGTACCGATACGTCCACGCCCTATTCGCATCGCTCCGCGTCGACGACGTGCGCTCGTCCCGGGCATTGTATCCGAAGCCTTGGGCGCTGGATGCGTTCGGGTCGCCGAAGCGCTGTCGCCGAAGTGCACGCCGGCATGTCCCACGCCGCCGCGCCACTCAGCGTGCGCGCACGACATGCCGCCAACCACGATTCTGTATCAAGAATGAAATCCCGCTCACTGGCCCAGAAACCCATAAGTCGTTGCAAACAAGCTGCTTACTGCAGATTCTGCACCTTCGGCCCGCGAGAAACGTAGAAGATAGTGGCCCTAATGTTTGGCCGCGGACCGGACGATAACAGGAATAGGAACCAAACCGCCGCGGCTTGGCCAAACGTTCTAGGACGCTGAATTGACTCGGACACGCGGCCGTCGAATAATTCAGGAGGACGTCATACAGGGCCTTCTCGAGTAAGGCCGGATTCACCTGGCTTCTTTCCCCTCCGGAGAGCACCGGGCCGCCCCACGGCACTCGGTGCCCTCTTTTTTTTCACCGCCCGCCGCGACGACGTTGACGCCGCTGACGACGCACAACCTTCGCACGCCCGGGGCGGACCGGCGGGGCTGCGACTCGGCGGCCGAGGTCGCCCACCGGCTGCAGCAGCAACTCCTGCCGCACCTCGTCCACGGCCGCGACTTGCACGCGCAGCGTCTCACCAATGTGGATCACTCGTCCGCTTCGTCGGCCGATAAACACACCCTTGGCGCGGTCGTAACGCCACTCGTCGGCCCCGAAGTCCGCCACGCGGACGACCCCCTCGGCCAGGTAGGGCCGCACCTGCACGAACACGCCGAACGACATCACACCCGTGACCACGCCATCGAGGACCGCCCCCAGCTTCGATTTCATCAGCTCGAGCAGCAACCGCTCAACCGCTTCGCGCTGTGCCTGCTGCGCGCGGCGTTCGGCAGCGCTGGCCTCGCGGCCCAACCCCGCCAGATCGTCAGCGCTCCGTCGGTGCCGGCCGGCACGCCGTTTGTCGCCGGCGCGGATGATGTCCTCCAGCAAACGGTGCACGGTGAGGTCGGGATAGCGCCGGATCGGCGAAGTGAAGTGGCAGTAGTCGTCACTGGCCAAGGCGAAATGCCCTTCCTCATTCGGGCTGTAGCTGGCTTGCGAGAGCGCCCGCAGCAGCACGTAGTGCACGAGCGACTCCTCCGGACGGCCGCGGACCGCGTCGAGGAGCTTCGCGGTACCGGCCCGGTCGAGTACGCGCGGGACCCGGTCGCCGAGCAGCGGCGCGAGCACCGCGAGGCTCTCCGCAGCTTCCGGAGCGGGCGCCGGGTGAATCCGGCGCAGGTGCGGGAGGCCCGCGCTCGTCAGGGCGCGCGAAACGACCTCGTTCGCCTCGACCATGAACATCTCGACGATCGTGTGCGCGAAGCTCGTCTCGGCCGGCCCGGCGTCCACAACGTGGCCGCGCTCGTCGAGCCGCACCGCCACCTCGGGCACGCGCAACGCGATCATCCCCGCGCGCAGCCGCCGCCGCTGGATGCGCTGCGCCAGCGACTCGGCGCGCTTCAGCAGCGCGCGAACCGCCCGCGGGACGGCATCGCCGGCGCCCTGCAAGACGGCGTTGACCTGCTCGTACGTCAGGCGCGCCGCGGAGCAGATCAGGCTGTCGAGCCAGCGCGTCTCGACGATCCGCGCCTCGCGATCGTAGGTGATGAACACGCTCTTGGCGTACCGCGGCTCGCCCGGCCGCAGGCTGCAAACGCCGGCCGACAGCGCCTCCGGCAGCATCATCACCGCGTATCCCGGAAAGTAGACGCTGGTCCCGCGCCGCCGCGCCTCCAGATCGACCGTCCCGCCCTCCGGCACGAAGTGGGCCACGTCCGCAATGTGCACGCCGAGCCGCACCGTCCCGTCGGCCAACGCCTCGATCGACACCGCGTCGTCGAAATCGCGGGCGTCGGGCGGGTCGATCGTGACCGTCAGCGACGCGCGAAGATCTTCGCGGCCGTCAACCGCACGGGGCTGGAAACGCGCCGCCGTCTCTTCCGCGGCCTGCCGCACGGTCGGGGGAAACTCCTCCGGCAGCGCATGGCGGTATATTGCGCCGCGGATCTGGGCCCGCGCGTCGGCCGGGTCGCCGAGCCGGGCCAGGATCACGCCACGGACGCTGCGGGTGTGGAGCGTGTCCACGCGGGGTTCGACGACCACCAGTTCTCCCGGCCGTGCGCCCCCGACCGTAGGGTCGTCCACTCGCACGGGCGGCAACGGGCTGCGACCTTGTGGCCGTACGAGGCCGCCGTGGCTGGTGCGCTCGAGTTGGCCGACCCACCGCAGCGGGGCACGTTCGACGATGCGGACGATCTCGCCGCGCGGCCGGCCGGCCCGGCCGCTTGCCTTATGCAGCCGAACGCTGACCGTGTCCCCCTCCAGCGCCCCGCCGACGTGCTCCTCGCGGATATAGAGGTCCGGCCGCCCCGCACAGGCCACGAAGCCGAAGCCCTGGCGTGTGGCGTGAAAGGTCCCCACCAACTGGCCGCCCGCCCCGGGGAGACGGAGCGTCCGCCCGGGACCGAGCACCAAAGTACCCTCCGCGAGGAGTTGACGGACGAACTCGCGGAACGTGGTATAATCTGAATTGGGTATGCCGACCTGACGCGCCAGAGCCCGGAGCTTCAGCGGTCGGTCGGGATGCTCGGCAATCTGGGCGAGAATGGCGCTTCGCCAGAGAGCGGTGGTCGCGGGTGTTTCCGGTGCGGGCATTCACTCCAGCCAAGCTTGCTTCAGGCGGCTACAGGCTAGGCGACGAGCGGGGACGAGTCGTCGGGCCGCGCTGCGCATGGTAGGCCGGGTTGGCGCACACTTCCAGGCCCCGCGAATGGTGAGCGCGGGCGTTCGCTGTCAGACGGGGCGTGCTAGTCAAAAGGAGCCGCAGCGATGAAAGCCAGCAACGGAACGACGCGAAACGACACGCAGTTCTCCGTCTTTCTTGCCAATAAGCCCACGGTCCTGGCGCGCGTGTGTCAGCAGCTCGCGGACGACAAGATCAACATCCTGGCCCTGAGCATGATGGACTCCACCGAGCATGGCGTGCTCCGGCTCGTCGCCGAGAGTCCGGACCGGGCCCGACAGTGCCTGGCCCGCCTGAACGTCCCCACCGCGGAAACGACCGTCTTGCTGACCACCTTGCCCAACCGCCCGGGCGCCCTGGCGGACGTCGTCCAACGCTTGGCCAACAACCACATCGGCGTGAATTACGCCTACTGCACCGCGGGCGCCCCCGGCGGCAAGGCCCTCGGCATCTTCCGCGTGTCCGACCTCCAGAAAGCCACGAAAGTCCTCGCCGAGCGCCAGCCACGCCGGAAGTTCGAAACCCCGGCGACGCGCACCGCCGCCCCCGCGCGACGGAAGTAGCCTTTGACGGACTCACCCGAAAACCCGGGCGCTGGCGCCCGAAACGAACCGGAAACGCGGGGCGTATGCGCCGACGCCCGGCCAGCCGGAAGACCGGCCGTCACCCGCCTCTGGGCCGGCGCGATCTTGCTCGCGTGCCTCAGCCTCCTGGGCACAGCCGCCTACCTGAAGCCCAACCCACGCGGGTTCGGCACGCACCAGCAGCTCTGGGGGCAAGGGCCCTGTGGAATGCTCATTCTGACGGGCCTGCCCTGCCCGACCTGCGGCATGACGACCGCGTTCGCCTACGCCGTCCGCGGCCAATGGCGGCGCGCGTTCTGGGCCCAGCCCGCGGGGTTCATCTTCGCCCTCGCCACCGCGGCGTTGGCCGTTATATGTGTCCGCACCCTCGTCCGCGGCCGCTGGCCGAGGTGGAACTTCGCGCGGCTGAACCCCCACTATCTGTTTCTCGCCATCCTCGTGCTGCTGCTCGGCGCCTGGGCGTTCAAGATCGCGGTGGGACTGGCCGATCACACGTTGCCGTATCGCTGACGCAGGCAGCGCGCGCTTACGCGACGTCAAATCAACGCAGGGTGCGTCCTCGGCGCGCCTCTCGACTCAATCCGGTACCAGGCGGAAGACCTGGTCGTGCTCGTGGGCGTGGTCGACGACCTGCACGCCGATCTGGTCGCCGGCCTTGGCGACCGGCACCGGGGCGTGCTCGATCTGCATCGACTCGATCTTCTGGGTGAAGTTCGAGGTGTGGCCGGCGATGTGGACCGTGTCGCCGACGTGCAGCTCGCCCGCCGTGATCTCGATCGCCGCCACCTTCGCCTTGCCAAAGTAGTGCGTCACTTTTCCGATCAACTGCTCCGCCATGACATGCCTCCCAACGCGCGGCTGGCCGCGCGGCCGCATGAATCATATCCTCGGCCGGCCCCGTCGGAAACCGCCGGGCGTTACGTCTTGCGCCGGCGCGGGTTGGCGCCACGCTTGCATGATCCCGAATCGCTGCATAATCTCGTGCGGCCCACCGTAGCGCGAGCCGGTTTGAATTAGCCGAAACGCCGGAGTCGCTGCCGCGGCGCACATGAGGGATGCCGCCATGGCGCAGGACTTGGTAAAGAACGCCGCGGGACGAATGGTCCCGACCATCGTCAACGGTCAGCCGCAGGTTCCATTCGCCGGCGTGGACAAGTACACGCCGACCGGGCGCAAGGCCGCCCCGCCGGTGCGGTCCACGAACGACTACCCGCGCGACGGCAACAAGGTCGTGGCGTTCATGCACAACTCCCCTCCCTCTCAGGGAGGGGGTGGGGGAGGGTCGACCGCACCGGGTGCCATCGTCGTGTCGGCCGTGAGTCAGAGCACCCTTCTCCCCGCCCGCGCCGCCGCCTGCTCCACCCCCGTCGAAACCCTCAAGATCGCCCTCAAAAACGCCGGCCTCCGCGACGGCCTGCGCATCAGCTCGCACCACCACTTCCGCAACGGCGACAAGATCGGCGTCCC
>CAIWOY010000245.1 GCA_903914415.1 uncultured Phycisphaerales bacterium
TCGCTGTGCAAGACGATGGCGCGACGGCTCAAAGGCCCGGGCATGCGTTGGGACCCGGCCGGGGCCAGCGCGATTCTCCAACTCACCGCGCTGCAGGACTCCAACGCCTGGGAAAACTACTGGAAACTCACCGCCCAACAGGATTAGTCACACCCGTTCTGGGGCGACCTGAGCCGCCACGGCCGGCAACTGCTCAAAACGCTCCTGGAGGGCACGCTGGAAGCCTGGCGTGACCAGTGGGTCGAAGTCGCCTGGCACCAGCCGGCCGAAGACCGCCAGACGTCCCGCAACGGCTACTACCACCGGAAACACTGGGCCACCACGCTGGGCCCGCTGGAGAACGTTCGCATCCCGCGTTGCCGGGACAAAGGCCTGACCACCCACATGTTCCAGCGGCTGGCCCGCCACGACGAAGCCCTCAGCCAATCGGCCGTGGACATGCTGCTGGCCGGCGTGAGCACGCGGCGGGTCGGCGAGCTGCTGGACCAGATCCTGGACCTGCCGATCTCGGCCGGCCAGGTGAGCCGGCTGGCCAAGCGGCTGGACGCCGAGGTGCGGGCCTATCACCTGCGGCCGCTGGCGGACCGCTATCGCTATCTGTTGTTGGACGGCATTCACTTGAAGGCCCGCGGCACGCCGCGTTTGTTCCAAACCGGCCTGCGGCGCAGCCGGAAACGCGTGTTGCTGGTGGCGTTGGGCGTGACCGTGGACGGGCACAAGGAGGTCATCGACTTCCAGGTCGCCAACGGCGAGACCACGTCGGCCTGGGAAGGCTTCCTTCGGGGCCTGTACCAGCGGGGCCTGGTGGGTCAGCCGCTCAACCTGATCACGACCGATGGCGGCGGCGGGCTACAGGCGGCGGTGGAACTGGTCTACCCGCACGTGCCGCGGCAGCGGTGTTGGTTCCACAAGATGCAGAATGTGGCCAACTTGGTGCGGCGCCGAGCTCGCCAGGCGGTGCTGCACGGGTTACGCGCCGTGTACAGCGCCGCGACCCGTCGGGCGGCCCTGGCGGCCTACACGGCCTGGGGTCGGCGTTGGCAGGCGCGGTACCCGGAGGCGGTGCGGTGCGTCGAGCGGGACCTGGCCGAGTTGCTGGCGGTGTTTGACCGGCCGGCGGAGCAGCGGCGGATGGTGCGGACGACCAATCCGATCGAACGGACGTTCCGGGAAGTGCGGCGGCAGACGCGTTCGATCGGGACGTTCGTGAACGATGCGAGTATCGAGCGGATCGTGTTCGGGCTGGTGGCGTACTTCAATCGCAAGTACGCCGCCCGCGTGTGCCCGGCCTTCCGCAAACAGCGTCACGTGGCCTGAGGTGCGCTTCTTGACCGCGAACCATTACACACGAGAGTTGACGTTACCCGCCGTGGCGACCGGCCGCACTTGCCCGCGCAGGGCAACGACCCCGGCGGGGTCGCCGCTGAGTTCGGGCATCCGGATGACGTCCCGGCACGAGCCCCCGCCAGCCACGGGGCCTGCGCAGGCATGGTTGTGGCGCGCGAGCCGGTCGTGCGGATTCCGGCGACGAATAGAATCGGCGGTGTGTCGGCGGGTGTGTCGCTCGTTGGCGCGTTCATCGCGCGGAAAGCTCGACGCGATCCGCGCTGCGACCGCGAGGGCACAGCCGCGAACCGCCTGGGGTGACGAACGTGGCTGGACCGCGTTCGGTTGAAGAGCACCGTCGTTCGCGCGGGCGCAGCCAAGGTCCGCGCGCCGTAATGCTCACCGGCCCCGGCCGGTCCGGGCGCGGGTTCGGTTGGCTTGTGGGCCACCCAGCGCTTGCCCGCGCGCGAGACGCGGCCTATGCTCAACAGCCAAACCGGGCTGCGACGCCGCCGGTGGCAGAATCCTCTTTGCGGATGTACGTCGTGCCCGGGCGTATGGGCTCACGGCGGAGGACGTCGGTCGATGAAGCTCTCGGTCGTGGTGCCGCTGCTGAATGAGCAGGACAACCTCGTTCCGCTGTACGAACACGTCTCGGCCGTCCTCCGCGACCTCGGGGCCGACTACGAGTTCATCTTCGTCGACGACGGCAGCACGGACGAGTCGGCCGCCCGGATCGCGGCGCTGCACGCGCGCGACCCGCGGGTGAAGCTCCTGTCCTTCTCCCGCAATTTCGGACACCAGACCGCGCTGAGCGCGGGACTGGACCACGCCACCGGCGATGGCGTAATCTCAATGGACGCCGACCTCCAGCATCCCCCGGACGTGATTCCGCAACTGGTGGCGCGCTGGCGGGAGGGGTACGACATTGTCTACACCGTCCGACAGAGCACGGACGACGTCGGGCTCGCGCGGCGTCTGGTGTCGGGCGCGTTCTACCGGGTGTTCCGCTGGCTGAGCCGGCTGGATCTGCCCGCCAACACCGCGGACTTCCGTTTGCTTGACCGCAAGGTAGTCCTGGCGCTCCGCACTTTGCGGGAGCGGACGCGCTTCCTGCGCGGGCTGAACCCGTGGGACGGCTATCGTTCCATCGGCGTGCCCTAACGCGCCCGGGCTCCCCGGTCGGGATAACGCAAGAACACGTACCCCA
>CAIWOY010000246.1 GCA_903914415.1 uncultured Phycisphaerales bacterium
CGGGCTGGTGGCGCACGGTAGCGCGCCGTTCCGGCTTCTGGAGCTGGCTCCGGGCGCCATTCGCCGATCACACCGCGCGATTCCCCAAAACGGCGCTCGCCGCGTAAGTGAACACCGAAAACGGACTTCTACAACGGACTGTTAGGGGCGCAGGTGATTGCTTCTGCCGCCGTACAAACGGGGGTGAATCGGGGCGACAAGATTCGAACTTGCGACCTCGTGGACCCAAACCACGCGCTCTAGCCAGGCTGAGCTACGCCCCGTGGTCCTGACCGACAATCATAGCCGCCGGCGCCAGAGATGAGAATGGATCGCGGCCCCGCAAAGATCGTTCCGCGGACCCGAAAGACGGCGCACAGCCTCCACTCCGGGCCGCGCGACCGTCCGTAGTCCTGAACGCTTCTTTCACACCGGAGGGCACCGACGGGGCCAGCCCGCCAGCGCTCACGCGCATTGTGCTGACAATCAAAACGTGTCTTGATCGGATGGCGCCTCCGAGACGCCACATCGCCGAAGTCGGCCGCCGTGCTCTGCGCCCCCCGGCGCACATTCCACGCCGCATTCCGGCGCGGCGGCCCGCAGCCACGATGCCGCGAGACATGCAGAACAAGAGCGGCAATCAAGACCGGCAGAAACGGCAGCGGCCGGTGCGCCAACAGATAACGACGCAACGTCCACTGCACCAACCCATCCCACGCTGCGGCCCGCACCGGAGAATCAAACGGCACGGAACACGCGGAACGCTCTCGCGCAGTCGCGCGACCGGCTAGACGGGACAGGGCCGGGTCGCCGCGGCCGACGGTGCACCGCGTCGTGTTTATGTCGCACGCCGCGGTCCAAAACTAGTATAGCACGCGAAGTGTCCGCGGCAACGTCAAGCGTGACAATAAAGTTCGCGTTCTACTTCACGAACAACATCTCGGAATAACGCGGCAGGGGCCAGACGTCCCCGGGCACGAGCTGCTCCAGCGCGTCCGAGACATTCCGGGCTTGGGCCATCGCTGGCAGAAGCTTGTCCCGCGTGTGCCGTACCCGCGCCAGGGGTTCGGCCAGGCGCAGGGCCTCGGCCTGCTCGACCGCGGCGATGGCGTCGCTCAACTCCGCGAGAAGCGCGACGACGCGCTTGAGCTGCGCCTTCGTGCCGGGACACTTGACGCCCACTGACTCGCTGGCGGCCACGGCGTGCCCGAGCTCGGTCTGGAACCGCAGGCCCGCGGGCAGAACCTCGCGCTTGAGCATCGAAATCAGCGTGCGGGCCTCGATCGCCACCGTGCGGCTGTAGCGCTCCAGGTTCACTTCGACCCGGGCCTCCAGCTCGCGCGGGCTCAACACGTTGTAGCGCTCGAACACGGCCTGGGCCTTTTTCGTGGCCAGCGCCGCGAGCGCGTCAACGGTCGTCTTCAGGTTGGGCAGGCCGCGCCGCTCGGCCTCCTTGTGCCACTCGGCACTGTAGTTGTCGCCGTCGAAGATGACGCGGCGGTGCTTCTTCACCACCTCCTTGAGCAGCCCCTTCACGGCCGTTTCGAGCTTGGCGGGCGACGCGCTCTTGCCGACGCGCTTGTGCAGCTCGCTCGCCATGAAGTCGAACGACTCGGCCACGATCGTGTTCAGCACCGTGTTGGGCCAGGCGATCGCCTGGCTCGACCCGACCGCCCGGAACTCGAACTTGTTGCCGGTGAATGCGAACGGGCTCGTGCGGTTGCGGTCGCCGGCGTGCCGCGGGATCTGCGGCAGCGTGCGGGCGCCAAGGTCGAGGTCGCCGCGTTTCTTGGTCGAGTGCGCGCCGCCCTGCGCGAGTTGATCGAAGATGTCGCTCAGCATCTCCCCGAGGTAAACCGACATGATCGCCGGCGGGGCCTCGTTCGCCCCCAGCCGGTGGTCGTTCGCGGCGCTCGCCACCGACGCGCGCAGCAGGTCGGCGTGCAGATCGACCGCCCGCACCACCGCCGTCAGGAACACCAGGAACTGCATGTTCGTGTGCGTCTCGGCGTGCGGGTCGAGCAGGTTGACGCCCGTGTCGGTCGAGATCGACCAGTTGTTGTGCTTGCCCGAACCGTTGATGCCCGCGAACGGCTTCTCGTGCAGGAGGCACACGAAGCCGTGCCGCTCGGCGACGAGCCGCAGCATCTGCATCATGAGCATCTGGTGGTCGACCGCAACGTTGGCAT
This sequence comes from uncultured Phycisphaerales bacterium, assembly GCA_903914415.1. Taxonomy (GTDB): domain Bacteria; phylum Planctomycetota; class Phycisphaerae; order UBA1845; family Fen-1342; genus Fen-1342. The sequence goes on from CAIWOY010000246.1 coordinate 2,169, forward strand.
TCTCGAAGATCGGGGCGAACTCGTACTGGTTAGGCGCGACCTCGTTGTGCCGCGTCTTCACCGGCACGCCCAGCTCGTACAGGCGCCGCTCGACCTCGGTCATGAAGGCCATCACCCGCTCCGGGATCGCGCCGAAATAATGATCGTCGAGCTGGTGGCCTTTCGGGGCCGGGGCGCCAACCAGCGTCCGGCCGCACAGGCGCAGGTCCTCCCGGTGCTCGAAGAACGACCGGTCGACCAGGAAGTACTCCTGCTCGCTGCCGATCGTCGTGATGACCTGCGTGACGCCCTTGTGCGTCCCGAAGATGCGCAGGATACGCAGGGCTTGCTCGCTCACGGCCTGGATCGAGCGCAGGAGCGGGGTTTTCTTGTCGAGCGCTTCGCCGGTCCACGAGACGAACGCCGTCGGGATGCACAGCGTAGCGCTATCGGGGGTCTTGAAGATGAAGGCGGGGCTGGTGGCGTCCCACGCCGTGTAGCCGCGGGCCTCGAACGTCTCGCGGATTCCTCCGGACGGGAAGGAGCTGGCGTCCGGCTCGCCCTGGATTAACTGCTGCGCGGTGAACGCCTCGATCGCCCCGCCGACGCCGTCCGGCGACAGGAACGCGTCGTGCTTCTCCGCCGTGTGGCCGGTGAGCGGCTGGAACCAGTGCGTGTAATGCGTGCACCCGTGCTCGAGTGCCCAGGCCTTCATGGCCGCCGCGACCATGCCCGCGACCGCCGGGTCCAGCGGCAGCCCGCGCTGCATGGTGTGCACGAGCTTCTCGTACGCATCCTCCGGCAAATGCCGGCGCATCACGTCACCCGTGAAGGTCAACGCGCCGAACGTATCCGACAGCTTTGCCACACCGCCATTGTTCGACATGGGGCGACGCCTCCGAGCCAGTGCATCCAAAAGGGGGCTTTCGTTCCGGTTCATTAGCTACATCGGAGCCGGGAGCCGCCGGGCTCCAACAGCTCAAGTAGTATGGGGAATCCGCCCCAGCGCGGCTAGTCGGCCTGAGCCGGCGAGCCCTTCCCGTCGGTTATCGCCCGGGCCCGTATGGCGGGAGCGCTTCCGCCCCGGTCCCGCAGCGGTCGCCGGGCGATCCGCCGCCACGCCTGTCGCACCGCCATAGTCGCGAAATAGCCCAGCGGCTGCCGCCCGGAGACGAGTACCGCCTGCCGTAGTGCCGCGCGAAACTCCACCGGCCCGTCGAACGCAGGCACCATCTGGTAGCACGCAGCCAGGTAGCCGCGCATGTGCGAATCGTCGCCGACGTAGGGCGTGACCTGGTGCTCTGCGGCGAATCGCCGGGCCCGCGTGTTCTCCCAGGGGAGAAAATCCTGCGCGTTGCAGACCTCGACCGCGTCCAGCCACGGTCGCAGGCGCGCCAGCGCGCGGGGGCCGAGACTGTGGTCGCACAGGATGGTGAACGGATGCGGGGCGAGGACGAGGCCGCCTTGGTCGCGGATGCGGTGGGCCGTTTCCTCGGCCGACAGCCCTGGCGGCACGCGCTCGTGCAGGAACAGGCCGATGATGTGCCCGTCGGCCGACGTGATCTCCTCGCCCACGATGATCTGTACGCCGCCCAGCTCCCGGGCGACCAGTGCCCCGGCGATCTCGTCGTGGTCCGTGACGGCGGCGCAATCGACCCCCGCGCACCGCGCATCGTGGACGAGATCCTCCGGCGAGCGGTCGGAGTCGTACGAGTAGTGCGTATGCACGTGGATGACGGTCTTCAGTCGAGCCATCGCATTATTGCCGGTTACCGGATGTTGCGGCGGTGCCATCTCTTCTCTGATCGGTTGCTGGCAGGCGGCGCAGGAGCGCCGCGCATATCACGGCGCGGACCTGGCCCGCAACCCAATGTAGCGTCGGCCCCCCGTGGCCGACGTAGGCCGCCAGAAAATCTGTGCGCCGCGCGAAGATCCCGGACGCTTGTAGTACGGAGTGTAGCCGCCGGAAGTGCTTCGGCTTGCGTGGGGGGGCGGATTGGCTCACCATGCCCGCAGACCGCAGGAGACCAACATGGAGCGCGCCCCGATTCCGCTGCCCGAGCTGCGATTGCCGGCGTTCGGTGCGTGGGAGCCCGGGTGGTTTCTGCTGACCGCCGGCGAGAACCGGCCGGGGGCGTTTAACAGCATGACCGTGTCGTGGGGGGCGCTGGGCGTGATCTGGCACCGGCCGCTGGCGGTGGTCGTGGTCCGGCCGCAGCGCTACACGCGTCAGTTCATGGAGCGTTACGACACGTTCAGCCTGTGCGCGTTCGACGAGTCGCATCGCGCCGCCCTCAACCTGCTGGGCACGCAGTCCGGGCGCGACACGCGCAAGATGACGGAGTGCGGGCTCACGCCGATCGCCTTGACGACGATCCCGTGCCCGGGCTACGCCGAGGCGGAGCTGATCCTCGAATGCCGGAAGATGTACTTCGACGACCTGGAGCCGGCGCACTTCCTGGCCGACTTCATCGCCCCCAACTACCAGAATGACTATCACCGGATGTACTTCGGCGAGGTCGTGGCGGCGGCGGGCACGGGCAGATTTCGAGGGCCGGGCTAAGGGCGGCGCGTTTGTCGATGCCTGGCAGCGCCGCTGGTGGCGTAGGAAACGAGGCCGCTCGGACTCGGGACCGAACCGGCAGGAGGGGACCCGTCGCACATCCATCGTCATCGCGGCCAGGGGCCTGCCGGCCTCACGGGGCGAGCCGCGACGACGACGGCCGAGGACGGCAGGAACATCCAGCGCCGCGCATACGCACCACTGTGCCGCAACCGGCCGAAGTACCCCTTGTAGCCACCCGCGCGCGGGCATAGCAGTCCGTTGTAGAAGTCCGTTTTCGGTGTTCACTTACGCGGCGAGCGCCGTTTTGGGGAATCGCGCGGTGTGATCGGCGAATGGCGCCCGGAGCCAGCTCCAGAAGCCGGAACGGCGCGC
>CAIWOY010000247.1 GCA_903914415.1 uncultured Phycisphaerales bacterium
CTGCCCGCCGCAAGCTGACAGTTGATACCTGAAAGCTGACCGCTGCTTGCCACCCCCATGTTGCCCGCGCTGTCCGCGACGCGATTCGCTCGGCCCCGCTGGCCGACGAGTGGCCATTGCTGGTGACACGTCGTCGTCGCCTGCACAACGCCGCCCACCCTGGGGACCGGGGACACCAAAACACATTCCGATTCTGGACCCGAGGCGCGCTTGTCGCCGGAACAGCCGGTTCTGGCCGCCTTTCGCGCCCCCCCTGCGCGCCCGCACCCCCGCGCGTGGCGCGGATGCAGCGCCACGCGCCCCTTCCCAGGTCCCCGCGCCCCGGCTTCGTATGCCACGCCGGACTTCGCCGGACCGGACCACTCGCCGCCTCCACAAAGAGTAGTCACACCCCGTGCACCCGTGTACCGACGCGGCTCATTGACGCGCCCCTCGCAATCGACCACCTTATGCGGCTCGTGTACCACCAGTGAAAGGAACCCCCATGCCCCGCACCCGCGGCCTCGCGCTGGCCCTGAGCCTGTGGATCGCCCTGACGACAATCCAGACGGCGCGCGCCGACCATCGCCCCCACGCCGGCATGTTGCGCTATCCCGACGTCGGCCGCACGCACATCGTTTTCCTGTACGCGAACCACCTGTGGCTCGTAGCCCGCGATGGCGGCGTTGCGACTCCGCTGGCCAGCCCGCCGGGCGCCGCTGCGTTCCCGCGGTTCAGCCCGGACGGCAAGACGATCGCGTTCGTAGCCAATTACGACGGGAACGACGATCTCTACACCATTCCCACCGAGGGCGGCGTGCCGACGCGCGTCACGCATCATCCCGCCAGCGAGATGCTGTGCGACTGGACGCCCGACGGTCGGCTGCTCTTCGCCGCCCGCGGCTACACGAGCATCATGCGGCAGACGCATCTCTTCGTCGTCCCGGCGACGGGCGGCCTGCCCGAGGAGCTCCCGGTTCCCTACGGCGCGGTGGCGGCGATCAGCCCGGACGGCATCTGGCTCGCCTACACGCCGTACTCGACCGACACTCGGACGTGGAAGCGTTACGTGGGCGGGATGGCGTCGGACATCTGGCTGTTTAACCTGCGCACGCACGCCTCGAAGAAGATCACCGATTGGGAGGGGACCGACAGCCAGCCGATGTGGCAGGGCCAGACGATCTACTACATGTCCGACGGCGGGCCCGAGCATCGGCTGAACATCTGGTTCTACGATCCGCAGACCGGCCGCCGCGAGCAGGTCACGCACTTTACGGACTTCGACGTGAAATGGCCCGCGATCGGCCCCGGCCCGGACGGCAGCGGCGAGATCGTCTTCCAGTACGGCCCGGACCTGTGCCTGCTCGATCTCAAGACACGAAAGAGCCGCACGGTTGAGGTCGTCGTCCCGGGCGACCGGCCCAACATCCGCACGCAGCGCGTCGACGCGGCCAAGAACATCGACAACTTCGACATTTCGGCGACGGGCAAGCGCGGCGTCTTCGAGGCCCGCGGGGACATCTGGACCGTCCCGGCCCACAAGGGCACGCCGCGCAACCTGACGCGCAGCAGCGGCGTTGCGGAGCGCGACCCCGCGTGGAGCCCCGACGGGCGCTGGATCGCCTACCTCAGCGATCAAACCGGCGAGTACGAGCTGTACGTCTGCCAGTCGGACGGGAAGGGCGAGGCGCGGCAGCTCACGGGCCTGAGCGGCGCGACGAGCGAGCCGGTTGAAACAGACGCGACGAAATCGGAGGAGCCGCCGCACGTGTTCCGCTACGGTCCGATTTGGTCGCCGGACTCCAAGCAGATTGCCTTCACGGATCGGCGCGGGGCGGTGTACATCACGACGGTGGAGAGCGGACAGACGCGGCTGGTGGACCGCGACCCGTGGGGCAACCCGCCGCAGATCAACTGGTCAAACGATTCGGGCTGGCTGGCGTACACGCGCGGCGGCGAGAACATGCAGACGGCGATCTGGTTCTGTCACCTGGCGACGGATGAGAAGCACCAGGTCACCGCCGGCGTGTTCCGCGATCAGGAGCCGACGTTCGACCGCGACGGCACGTACATGTACTTCGCGAGCAGCCGGCACTTCAAGGACCCGATCTACGAGGACGTGGGCAACAGCTTTGCGTACGCGAACACGGAGGTCCTTGTCGCCGTGCCGCTGCGCGCCGATGTTGGCTCGCCTTGGGCGCCCAGGAGCGACGAGGAGACATGGAAGGAACCGGCGTCCAAGGAGGAGCCGAGCACGCAGCCCGCACAGGAAGAGGACGAGGAGGAAGGGGCGGAGACCGAGACGGAAGCGCCCGGCGGCCTGCTGATTGGCGGTGCCGAGCAGGCCACAGCGCCCGCGGCGAGCGGCGACGCGGCCCCGACCGAGCCCGAAGGCAAGCACGAAGGCAAGAAGAAGGACAAACACGAGAAGAAGAAGGAAAAAGCCGAGGCCAAGCCGCTTAAGATCGACTTGGCCGGCTTCGAGCAGCGCGCTCTGAATCTGCCGGTCAAGCCGGGGAGTTTTGACAACCTCGCCGTCACCGCCGAGGGCAAGCTCGTGTATGTGCGGCACGCGCGCCCGGGCAGCGGCGATAAGCCGGCGATCTGCATCTTCGATCCGAAGGAAGAGGCGGACCAGGCGGACACTGGCGACGGGGAAGAAGGGGACGAGGAAGCGCTGGGGCGGCCGGCAACCGACTCAGGTTGGGACGCACCGCACGCCATCGCCCGCAGCGGGGCCTTCGAGCCCCCGGAAAGCGAGAAGGGCGAGAAGACGGTGGTCGCCGGCGTGGGAGCGTTTCGGCTGTCTGGGGACGGCAAGAAACTCCTCGTGCACAAGGACAGCACGTACGCCGTCGTCGAGGCCAAGCCGGATCAGAAGCTGGACAAGCCGATGGCGTTGGACACGCTGGTCGCGGACGTGAACCCGCGCGAAGAATGGCATCAACTGTTCGCCGAGGCCTGGCGCATCGAGCGCGACTTCTTCTACGACCCGCACATGCACGGCGTGGACTGGCCCGCGCAGCGCGAGCACTATGCGAAGATGCTCGACGATTGCGTGTCGCGGGTGGACGTGGGGTTCGTCATCCGCGAGCTGATTTCGGAGCTGAACGTGGGGCACGCCTACTACTTCGGCGACGACCTTGCGGACGCGCCGCACGTCGACGTCGGGTTGCTCGGGGTGGACTTCGCGCTGCACGACGGAGCCTATCAGCTCACGAAGATCTATGCGGGCGGCCCGTGGGACGTTGACGCGCGCGGTCCGTTCAGTCATCCCTCGGCCCTGGCCGAAGGCCGTCGGCCGCCCCCGCCGAAGAAAGACGAGCAACCGCCGGCCACGTACCAGGTCCACGAGGGCGATTACTTGTTGGCCGTCAACGGCGTGCCGCTGGACACGGCGCAGGATCCGTGGGCGGCATTCCAGGGGCTGGCCGGCAAGGTTGTGACGCTGACCGTGAGTCGCGTGCCCCGGCCGGCGACGACCGGCCCGGCGACGACGGAGCCGGTGAACGCGCCCGCGGATGACGTGGGTCCGCACGAGGTCGCCGTCAAGCTCCTCACGAGTGACGAGGAGGCCGCCCTGCGCTACCGCGCGTGGGTCGAGCAGAACCGCGTTTACGTGGACCAGCACTCCGGCGGCCAGGTAGGCTACATTCACGTTCCGGACACCGGCATCACCGGGCAGAACGAGCTTTTCCGCCAGTTCTACGGGCAGCGCGACAAGCCCGCCCTGATCATCGACGAGCGTTGGAACGGTGGCGGGCAGCTTCCGCACCGCTTCATCGAGTTGCTGAATCGCCCGCTGACGAATTTCTGGGCCCGGCGGGACAGCCTGCCCGAGCCCAGCCCGGACGACGCGCACCACGGGCCCAAGTGCATGTTGATCAACGGGCTGGCGGGCTCCGGCGGCGACATGTTCCCCTTCCTGTTCCGCGACGCCAAGTTGGGCAAGCTGATCGGCATGCGCACGTGGGGCGGCCTGGTCGGGCTGGGCGGCAATCCGCGCCTGATCGACGGGGCCACCGTCACGGCCCCCAACTTCGCCTTCTACAAGACGAACGGGACGTGGGGGATTGAAGGGTATGGCGTCGCCCCCGACATTGAGGTCATCGACGATCCCGCGTTGATGGTCGACGGCGCGGACCCGCAACTCGACAAGGCCATCGAGTGCATGCAGTCCGAGATCGAGCGCCACGCGTATACCCCAGTCCCCATTCCACCCTACCCCGATCGCACGGGCATGGGTGTAAGAGAGGAAGAGAAGTGACGCGAAATGGGCCGGTCAGAGAGCGCACGCCGCCCGGCGGTTGGCCACACGGTTGGGGGCACATCGCCGAGTATTCAAGGCGCCATACGCCAGGGTTTCGGTCGGAGGCGCGGCTGGGGGAGAATGACGTCAGAGCGTGCGGCCGGCGCGTCGGCGGCGCGCTGCCGCACCGGCGCGAGAGCGCGGCGGAGCGGGAGTCGAATCGCGGAGGAAGGGCGCTCGATGTTGACGACGCCCGACACGTTCAGACCAGATGCCGTGCGGTGCAAGGCGGGCCCCGTGGGGCAAGCCGTTTGACCCGCCCCACGGGGCCGTGCCGTCTACGGCGCCGGGTGCTTTGCCTGCACCGCCTCGCCCTCGATGGGCGCGCCGCACTCCGGGCACTTGCCACTGACATTGCCGGTCAGGTCGTGGCCGCAAGGGATACAGAGGGGAACGCCGGTGTGGGTCAATCGCTGGCGCAGAAAACGGCGCATTCGGCCGCGTAAGAGCCACGCCAGCGCCGGCACGCCTGCGAGAAAGACGGTCCACGCCAGCCCAATCGCCAGCGCGCTACCAGTCCGTTGTAGAAGTCCGTTTTCGGTGTTCACTTACGCGGCGAGCGCCGTTTTGGGGAATCGCGCGGTGTGATCGGCGAATGGCGCCCGGAGCCAGCTCCAGAAGCCGGAACGGCGCGCTACCGTGCGCCACCAGCCC
>CAIWOY010000248.1 GCA_903914415.1 uncultured Phycisphaerales bacterium
CGGCGGCGCGACCCCGCCGCCCGGCGGGAGGTGAGTCATGGTCCTGAACGTCTTCGCGCTGCTGTTCGTGCTCGGCATCACCTTCATACACTCCCTGTTCGGGCTGTTCAGCGGGATCATCAACGTCTTCTGCACCATCACGGCGCTGGCGGTGGCGTTCGGCTGCGCGGAGCCGTTGACCCGTGCGGTCGCCGGCAACCTGCCGGTCCCGCCGGAGTACGTCGTTCCCGCGGCCCTGGTGCTGCTCTTCGTCGTCACGCTGCTCGTGCTGCGGATCCTGGCCGACAACGTCATCCGCGGGAACGTGCGCGTGCCGATGTACGTGGACTGGGCGGGCGGGGCGGTGTGCGGCTTCGTTAACGCCCAGATCTGCGTCGGCGTCATGGTACTCAGCTTCCTGCTGCTGCCCTGGGGCGGCCGCGTCATGATGTACAGCCGGCAGGAGCGCGACCCGGAGAACACGATCAACCCGGAGACCGGGCGCGTGGAGTTCCACACGAACCCCCTGTGGCTGCGCTCTGACCAGTTCACTGCCGGGCTGTTCAGCCTGCTCAGCCAGGGCAGCCTGCGCGGCGACATCCCGTTCGCGAGCGTCTATCCGAACTTCCCGGAGTGGGTCTTCTGGACCGGCAACCAGGTGCAGAGCGAGTCGTCGCCCACGCCCGTACGCGATGGGAAAACCGACGGCTTCGACGAGAAGGGCATCAAGGTCGAGACGTGGTGGACGCAGACCGCCCCGCTGGCGGCGGAGTACACGCGCTATCGCAAGGAGTATCCCACCAAGCACACCTCGAAGCCGCCGTTCGCACCGCAGGAGTTGAAGCCCGATTCGGGCAAGCATCTGCTCGGGGCGCGCCTGACCCTCAACAGCGCCGCGGCCGATCAGGACAAGGGCGCCGCCTGTCACCGCTTCCGTCCCTCGAACATCCGCCTGGTCGGCGACATCGTCCAGCCTGACGGGTCCCTGGAGCCGCGCGAGTACGTGCCCGCGGTCCTCGGCGGCGCCGACGGCAACCTGGGCGACATGCTGCGCATCGTCGAGATCGACGACAACTTCTCCGTGCCGGCGGCGGGCGAGACGCCCATCGACGCCTACTTCGAGGTCGATGAGGGCTTCAAGCCCCGCTTCGTGGAGTATCGCCGGTACGCACGGGCCCCGCTGACCGGCCAGCCCGCCAAAACGCCGCCCGCGGAGCGGCTCGCGGTGGGCGCCAAGACCCAGAAGGCGACGGACACCGGCCACGGGCCGGCACGGTTCATCGACGCGGTGGTCCGCGAGGGCTCCGGCGGGCTGGATCGCCTGCCGCTGGCCATCGCGCGCGACAAGCTGACCGGGGACGTCGAGCTGAAGGGCGACCTGTTTGTGTCGGGCCGCGTTTGGGGCGAGCGGGCGGCGCTTGGCGAAGGGGCGGGCAACAAGGTCGAGAAGTTCGAGCAGCCTGAGGACAAACGCATCTTCCAGCTTCAGACCAAGCCGCGCAAGGCGCAGTCGCTTTTCGGCAAGGTGTTCAACTTTGTGGGCGCCCGGCCCAACCAGTACCCCGCGGTGGACCGCGA
>CAIWOY010000249.1 GCA_903914415.1 uncultured Phycisphaerales bacterium
CCCCCGCGACGGCGACGAAGCCGCTGTTGGGTGGCGGGACGTTGCATTGGCCGTAGGAGTTGTCTCCCCACGCCGCGATCGAGCCGTCGGCCTTCAGGCCCATGCTGTGAGCCACGCCCCCCGCGACAGCGACGAAGCCGCTGTTGGGCGCCGGGACGTTGCATTGGCCGGACTGGTTGTCCCCCCACGCCACGATCGAGCCGTCGGCCTTCACGCCCATGTTGTACCCGTAGCCCGCCGCGATAGTGACGAAGCCGCTGTTGGGCGCCGGGACGTAGGCTTGGCCATAGTAGTTGTGCCCCCACGTCACGATCGAGCCGCTGTTGGCTTCCCCGTCGTCCGCGCAAACACGCACCTTGTACTGGCTGCCGAAGGCCGCCGGCAGGTTCGTCGCGGAGTTCCAGACGATCAGCTTGTTCACCCCCGGCGTGATGCCCGCGCCGAAGGCCCCGCTCACCGCCGTAATCGGCACGATCCACGTCGCCCCACCGTCGCTGCTGGCCTGGACCGTGACCGTGCAGGCATCGCCGTCGGCGTCCGCGAGGTTGTAGCGGATATCGACGAGCTTCGATCCGTCCGTCCGCTGGCTGGACGTGACGTTGCTGACGACCGGCGCGTGGTTCTGGGCCAACGCCTGGCTGCAGAACGCCGCGGCCCACACTGATACGAGGAAGACGTGCGCTGTTCTCATGGCCACTGCCCCTTTCTGGCGACCGTCGGGCTTGACGTGTCTCCCGGCAACTTGCCCTGCTTCGGACGGTCCCCGACGTGCACGCGCGCGTAACCCGCCGTGCGCTCGCCAGTCCGCCCCTACGTACCGTGCATGATACACCACGGTCGCGCCGATTCAAAGCGGGATTGTGCCGGCGCAGCTCGGATGATCGCTCCCGCACGGTCGCGGTTCGGATCGCGGCCGGGCGGCTCGCGGGCGAGACGCCCACGCCACCCGCGCTACCATGACGCCCACGCCACCCGTGCTACCACGAGACCAGCCCGCCGGTGATGATCTCGAGATACCGGGCGAGCACCTTCAGCCCGCAATACTCCGGGTCGAGGATGATCGTCACACCGATGCACAGCCAGTGGTACGTGAGCAGGCGCGCGACAAATCCCCCGATCGCGCCGGCGACGGGATGCGCGGCCGGCGCGTTCGCTCGCCACGCCTTCCAGCGGTCCGCACTCCACAGAAACAGCGCCAGCGTGCCGCCCGTCCAGATGCCCCAGGCCAGACAGCGCCACTGGAGCGCGTGCAGCAGACCGCAGTAGACGAAGACGAGCGCGAGGTTGAGATACTTGTGCCGCCGGTTGCCCCCGAGCGGGATGTAGGCGTAGTCGCGCAGCCAGCTCGACACGGTGATGTTCCAGCGGTGCCACAGCTCGCGCGGGCTGCGGGCCAGCAGCGGGTAGTTGAAGTTCTCCGTCCCTCTCACGCCGAACGCCCGCGCGACCCCGAGTTGCAGCCGCGCAAAGCTGCTCTCCAGCACGTACAGGATCAGCAGCGGCACGTGCATGAGCAGCAGCACCTGCCCGGCGGTCAACTGCTCGGGGTGCGACAGGATGTCCATCCCCACGTTCGTCAGCGGGGCCGGCATGACGTTCCCGGCGCCTTGCGCGGCGGCCATCAGGCCCACGAGGCTCGCCAGTGCGACCGCCACGCGCAGCAACCCGACGCCGAGATCGCGTCGCGTCCACACCTGGCGCGCTGCGCGCAGCTTTTCCGCAAATGACCCGCAGCGCTCGACGGGCCCGTGCCGGAACTGCGGGAAGAACAGCATGTACGCCAGATAGTCGCGCAGGCGCGCGGGGCCGCCCGTCCCGCGCCAACGATCCCAGGCGTAGCTCACCAGCCGAAAGAACGTGACGGCGATGCCGCCGAATAGGACAAACGCCGGGTGCTTGTCTGCCTCCCGTAACTTGTCCGACCGCAGGAAGATATCGGGCAGCGGCAGGTAGAAGCACGCCCAGTACGCCGCGTGCAGGAAAAGCATCAGCGCCGCGAACGCCAAGCGCCGTCCGCGGGGCAGCCGCACGACGCCCTCGACCAGGGCGTAGCCCGCCAGGATCGCCGCCAGCAGTCCCAGCGCCAGCCACGGGCCTTCGACCACGGCCAGCGTCAGCACGCCGGCGATGATGAAGAAGGTGCGGGTGAAACGCCCCGGCAGCAGCGCGAAGAGCGGCCACCACACCAGAAACGCGATGGCCGGCACCGCCGTCGGGCGCGTGGCGTCGAGCAAGTGCATGGAGCGGCAGGATAGGCCCCCGCTGGGCACTGCTCAAGGGCAGTGGCACACGGCACTGCTCAAGGGGTGTGACTACTCTTTGTGGCGGCGGCGGGCGGCACGGTCTGGCGAAGTCGGGCGCGGCGGACGCAGGCGCCCGGCAGGTCGCACACAAACGGCACCTGCCCTGTGGTGCTTTGGGGCGAAACCGTGGCCGTCGGCAATCGGAGCGCGAGTAGGAGCGCGTCGGCGGCAGGCGGCGGTGCGGGCGCGCAGAGGGGGCGCGGAAGGCGGCTAGAACCGGCCATTTCGGCGGCAGGCGCGGTTCGGGTCCGTAATCGGAATGTGTTTTGGTGTCCCCGGTCCCCATGATGTGCGGCGTTGTGCAGGCGACGA
>CAIWOY010000250.1 GCA_903914415.1 uncultured Phycisphaerales bacterium
CGGGTAGCGGGTTATGTTGGCATGCGCGGACCTGGCGTTCACACGCCGGGCTCGGCTCGGCTGCGCTCGCTCGCGCTTCGCGTTTGAATTGGGCCCCTCGTTGCCGCTCGGGCTGTGAATCGGAGCGCGGATGCGCGCTCCCTACACGATCAGGTTTACCAGCCGCCCGCGGACCACGATCGTGCGCCTGAGCGGCTTGCCGGCGAGGTCCTTGGCGAGGGCGGGGTTGTCCTTCGCGGCGGCGACGATCTGGGCGTCGGTCGCGTCCGCCGGGACGTTGATGTGGCCGCGGACTTTGCCGTTGATCTGCACGGCCAACTCGATCGTCTCGTCGCGCGTCAGGGCTTCGTCGTACGTCGGCCACGGATGCCGGACCAGTGACTCGACGTGACCCAGCCGCTGCCACAGCTCCTCGCAAATATGCGGCGCGAACGGCGACAAGAGCAACAGGAAGCGGTCGAGCTGGTCGCGGCTCAGTACGTCGGCTTTGCCCGCCTCATTGATCCACACGATCATCTGCGCGATCGCGGTGTTGTACGCGAAACGCTCGATGTCCTCGGTGACTTTCTTGATCGTCTTGTGCAGCAGGCGCTCGAGGGCGGGGTCACACCGATCGCCGATCTTCGGGTTCAGCGGCGGAAGCGGCTCGGCGGGAGCCTCGGCCTCCCGCGGCTGCGGCACGACGAGCCGCCAGACGCGTTGCAGGAAGCGGTGCACGCCGATGATGTCGCGCGTGTTCCAGGGCTTGCTGGCCTCGACCGGCCCCATGTACATCTCGTAGAGGCGGAGGGTGTCGGCGCCGTACTCGTGCATGATCGCGTCGGGGTTGGTGACGTTCTTTAGCGACTTCGACATCTTCTCGACGGTCGCCGTCAGCTCCTCGCCGGTCTCCTTGTGGAACGGCTGATCGCCGCGGAACTCGACCAACTCGTGCTCGACGCACACGCCGCGGCCGTCGCGGTAGGTATAGGCCTGGATCATGCCCTGGTTGAAGAGCTTGTGAAACGGCTCGGGCGTCGAGACGTGGCCGAGGTCGTACAGCACCTTGTGCCAGAAGCGCGCGTACAACAGGTGCAGGACCGCGTGCTCAGCGCCGCCCACGTAGAGATCGACGCCGCCGCGCGGCGTCCCGTCTGCGCCGTGGCCGCCCATCCAGTAGCGCTCGGCTTCACGGCCGATGAGCGCCTGCTCGTTGCGCGGATCGCAGAAGCGCAGGTAGTACCAGCATGAGCCCGCCCACTGCGGCATCGTGTTCAGCTCGCGGCGATAGGTCTGGCCATCCAGCTTGACGTAACGCCACTCCGGCGACGCCTTGGACAGCGGCAGCGAGATGACCGCGTTGGGGTCGTCCGTGGCCCGTGGATGGAAATCATCGAGATCGGGCAGCCGGACGGGCAGTTCGGACTCGTCCAACCCGCGCACCGTCTCGAAGCCCTTCTCGTCGCCGCCGCGGACGATCGGGAACGGCTCGCCCCAGTAGCGCTGGCGGGAGAACAGCCAGTCGCGGAGCTTGTATTGCACGGTGGCTTCGCCGCAGTTGTGCTCCTCGAGCCACGTGTTGGTGGTTTTCTTGGCGGCGGGCGTCGACAGTCCGTTGAGGTCGCAGATGCCGGGAAAATGGTCCGCATCCACCGGCGAATTCACGCCCGTGCCGTCGCCGACGAAGCCGCGCCACTCCTTGCCCGCCGGCGGCTCGACGACTTTGACGACCTCCAGCCCGAACCGCTCGGCAAACTCGAGGTCGCGCGTGTCGTGCCCCGGCACGGCCATGATCGACCCGGTGCCGTAGCTGCTGAGCACGTAATCGGCCACCCAGATCGGGACGCGCCGCCGGTTGACCGGGTTGATCGCGTACGCCCCGGTGAACACGCCGGTCTTGGTCTTCGTATCGGCGGTGCGGTCCAGCTCGGACTTCTGCTTCGCCAGATTGACGTACGCACGCACCTCTTCGCGGTGCTCGGGCGTGGTGATGATCGGCACGAGCCGGTGCTCGGGCGCCAGGACCATGTACGTGGCGCCGAACAGCGTGTCCGGGCGCGTGGTGAAGACGCGAATCAGGCTGCCGGCGGCCGGCCCGCCGCCGTCGAGCGCGAAATCGACGTAGGCCCCCTCGCTGCGGCCGATCCAGTTCCGCTGCATGAGCTTGATCGGCTCGGGCCAGTCCAGCACGTCCAGATCGCGCAGCAGCCGCTCGGCGTACTCGGTAATCCGCAGCATCCACTGCCGCATTGGCCGGCGATAGACCGGGTGGTCGCCGCGGTCGCTGCGCCCCTCGTTCGTGACCTCCTCGTTCGACAGGACCGTGCCGAGCGCCGGGCACCAGTTCACGGGCACGTCGGCCAGGTACGCCAGGCGGTGCTCGGCCTGGTACTCTTCGACCGCCCGCGGCCCCTTGGCCGCCACGTCGGGCGGAATCGGCAGTTGGTCGATGGGGCGGGCGGCCCCTACGACAGCCCGTCCTTGTGGGTCCTGCCAGCGGTATTCCGGGTCGTACCAGGAGTTGTAGATCTGCAGGAAAATCCACTGCGTCCAGCGGTAGTAGTCCGGGTCGCACGTGGTCAGCTCGCGGTCCCAGTCATACGACAGGCCGAGCATCTTGAGCTGCCGCGTGTAGGTCGTGATGTTCTGCTGCGTCGTCTCGCGCGGGTGCACGCCGGTCTCGATCGCGTACTGCTCCGCGGGCAGGCCGAAGGCGTCCCAGCCCATCGGGTGCAGCACGTTGAGGCCGCGCATCCGCAGGAAGCGGGCCATGATGTCCGACGCGATGTAGCCCAGCGGATGCCCGACGTGCAGCCCCGCCCCGGACGGATACGGGAAGAAGTCCAGCACGTAGAACTTCGGGGCTTCGCTCCCCGCCTCACCGGGATTGGCGGCCCGGAAGCTCCGCTGCTCGTCCCAGTAGCGCTGCCACCGTGGCTCGATCTCGTTGAATGCGTACGCGTTGCTCATGGCCTGCCACACCTAGCGGCGCGGCGCCGGGCCCGTTGCGCCGCTCGGCGGCGGCGCCGAGATGTACCCGGTCCGCTGCTGCACCAGCTCGGGGTTCCGCCACTCGGTCGCGAAACGTTTCAGCTCCGCGTTGGGCGGACGCTGGGCGGCCTGGGCCAACGTCTGCTGGAACGCTTCCTCGTAGATGGGCTTGACCTCGACTAACTCGCCAATCACCCACCTGAACCGGTTGCCCAGCGGCATCACCGCCACCCGATGGGCGGGCGCCGTGTCGGTCGCCGGCTCGTCCGCCAGCGCGAACAGCTCCTTGGGCAGGTCCTTGACCACGCCGAGGTTATGCACGAACAACGACTCCCGCGTCAACTGCGACGGCGAGAAGGGCGTCAGGTCCTTGACGTACTCCGGCGTCGGCGCGGACCCCTGCGCCGGCTGCGCCGCCGCCTGCTCCGCCGCGGTCAGTGTGGCCTTCAGGTCGGCCGCCTGCTCGACCGCGGCCACGAGACCGACCTCCCGGGCCTTAACCGCTAGCGCCTCGGCCTGTGCTTTGGCCAATTCGTGCGCCTGGCCGAGCTTCCAGTCCTCCACGACCTGCTTGCGCACGTCGTCCAACGAGGCGGGCGGCTCGCTCGGCCGGATCTCGACCACGCGGAACAGGAAAGCCTGGTACGGACGGCTCTGGTTCGTACGCGGATCGGGGCGCCGCGAGATCATGACCGGTGCGGGCTCGTTCAGGCTCAGCACCGGCAGACGGTCGTTGGGGTCCTTGGTATAGATGCCGGGCACGCGGAAGGCCATCTCGGGCACCATGATCCGTTGCTGCCCCTCGCCCAGACCGGCCTGCCCAAAGTCGGGGATCCGCGCGAGGCCGGCTTCATCGACCAACTCGCTCTGGAAGTACCCCACCTCGTATTTCGTCGAAAACTTCTGCTTGAACTCCTCGAACGAGGCCGCTCCGCCTTCCGGCGGCTGGGCAAAGCCGTCCTCCCCCTTGGTGGTCGCGTCCCACGGCCGGCCAGCGTCGGTGTAGATCTCGTTGACCAGGCTCTGCGCCTCCTCCACGGCCCGCGCTTGGCGCAGGTCCTCGCGCACGAGTTCGCGGGCCTCGTCAAACGTCAACGGCACGCGAGGCGGCGGCCCCTGCGTCGGCTGCGTGGCCGTCAGATCCGGCTTGGTGTAGGCCTGCGCGTGGTCCTCGAAGTACTGCTTGAGCTGCGTGCTCTTGACCTGCACCTTGTGCCTGACCTGCTCGGGATCGACCGTCAGATACTCGATCCGCACGCGATCCGGGAGCCGGTAGCCGAACTCCAGCTTCTGCTCGTCGTGGGCCGGCACACGGCCCTTGCACTCCTCGAAGAACGCCTGCAATTCCGCCTCCGTCGGCTCGGGGACGGACGGTACGAACGCCCGATCGTCGAGCACCGCCAGTTGCGCGACGGCCTCCTGTCGCGCGTCGCGGTACGCCACGGCCTCGCGCGGCAGGCTGTCGAACACCGCGCTGGCCTGCAATTGCAGCAGCCGGGTCACCGACATCCAGCGGCCGATCGTGTCGCAAATCTCGTCCCAACTCCGGTGCCACTGGGCCTGCATGCGCTGGGCGTGTTCGTCCGTCAGCCCGACCTGCCGCAGCCGCAACGTCACCTCGTCCCGCGCCACCCGCAGCCCAAGGTTCCGAGCCTCCTCGGTGAGCAGGTAGTACTCCAACGGCTGATCCGGTGAGACCGGCGGCGTAAACCCGGCGCTGGCCAGCAACTGGAGCTCGTTCCGCACGCTGTTCAGCGTGTCCGTCGTGATCGCGCGGCCATACGCTTCGCCACGCCTCAGTGCCCGGAACCGCTCGCGCTCGCCGCAGCCCTGGATCGAACTGGGGACTAGAAACGCCACCAGCAGCAACGCCATGAAAACCATGAGCAGCGTGCGACCGTGGCGACGAAAAATCTTCATCACGTTCATAAAAGGCCTGTCCCGATTACTGATACCGAACCCGGCGTCGGGTTCCGAAATCCACAGACCCGTCATCATACGGGCGGGCACGCCCAAGACAAGGCACCGCGGCGACCGTCCCGCGTCCGCGCCTTCGGTTCTTGGGCCGGCCACTCCACGGCTTGGCAAGGTCGCGCCGCCTTCCGATCGGGGCGGCGAATAGCGAAAAGAGCGGTGCCCCCCGGTCTTGGCCGTTCCGTTACCGCTCACGAGGCCGATTTACGGCGGTGAGGAGGGCCAAATCTCGAACCGTGCGGGTGGGCAATCGCCTGGCTGGCGCGCGGCTTGGATCGGCCGCCGACACAGACGAAGCTCGCGCAAAATCGACGCGAAGCCTGCCGGCGTGGGCGGCGCGCGGCCGCGACGATTTCGTCTCTTGGTGCACGAAAACTTCTCGATCAGGTGATTTGCTCCCCTTGCCAACTCCCCTGGTGGCCTGTAACATGCCGACAGTTGTGGAATTTGGGTTCTGGGTATTGGCACCATGCCCTGCCACCCCAAGTCGCCGGAGTGGCGTATCCGCGCTGCGGCGGGGCACGTGCGCATTTTGGCATGGAGGTAATGATGAGAAAGTCACATGGATCGTTGGGTTGGTATGTGTGCGCGCTCGTGGGAGCCGCCGTGTTGGCCTCAACTATGGGTGGGTGCCCGTTGAGTTCGATCTTCGGGGCGCCGCTCGCGGTCTCCGCCGCGAACAGCGGGGAGCCCACGGTTGACAAGACGATCAACCTGAGCGCCGGCATCTCCGGCGGAACGGCCCCGTACGTGGTCGCATGGACGCTCGCGAGCGGGCCGGCCGCCACGATCACCAACGCGAGCACAGCCACGGCGTCGTTCACGCCGACGGCCCCCGGTTTCTACGTGTTCGACGTGAACGTAACCGATTCGGCGGCCCTGGCCGCGACCGGTTCGGCGCAGGTGCAGGTTATCGTCGGCGACATTCGGTTCGTCGTCCGGTCTGGGGGCGTTGTGAACGGTAACCCCGCCTTCCTGCTTACTGACGCGCGGGATGCCGCCGTCAGCGCTGTGGCTGAGGTCTCCGTCTTCGACCCCGAGTTCACCGCCCGGGCGGTGGGGGCCAATCTGCCGGACGTCGTTGATCCGCGGGTGACCACCGAGATGCCCGTCAAATTCGAACTGGTGAGCTGGCCGAGCGCCGCGCGTGCGCAGGACGTGACCCTCAACCAATTGACCGGTACGATCACGAATACCACCACCACGGGGACCACCTTCGAGATCATGCCCAATCCGACCGCCACGGTGAAGGCCATCACGAACCTGGCCACGACGGTCGACAACTTCGGCTCGATCGTCCCCGGCACCTACGTGTTCCGGGCCACGGTCACCAACCCCAGCGGCCTCCAGCGGACGCGCGACCTGAACGTGAATCTCAGCTTCGAGGGCGGCAGCCTCTCGCTCGGCGGCGTCTCGGCCGGCCCGAGCGTGGTGCGCGTTAAGACGCTGCCGACCGGCAGCCCGGGCAACGTGACCGACAAGGTCATGACCGCCACGCAGACGACCACCATGACCGTCACGGTTTTCCCGACCTCGACGACCCAGTACCGCTTCTTCCTCAGCGACAACAACGGCGTCGCACATGCCGATGCGGTCGCTGCCTCGGCGACTTCGGTAACCGCCACGGGTGTCCCGCAGGACATCACGCTCACGATCGGCCTGGCCGCCGGCCTGCCGACCGCGACCTACACGCTCCAGTTTGAGTCTTTTGATGCCTACGGCACGTTCTTCCCCGGCGCAGTGACCGTGAACGCGAGCATCCCCGTTCGGTTCCACGTCACCAAGGACTTCTACACGGCCAGCTCCATTAACGCGGCGCTGGTGGGCGCGGCGTCCAACCAGGCCCACTTCCCGACCGATTATGAGGGCTGGACGGGCGACCCGACGGCCTTGTCTTACGGGCCGCTCAGCGCCTTGGCGGACGTGAACCTCGACGGTGCGCTGGACATTGTCAGCATCGTCCCCGGAACGCCCGACCAGATCCGGGTCGACACCGCAGGATTCGTGGACGGCTCCGCGGCCGCCCTGCTGCACCCGGAGAACAGCGGCAACTTCGGCCCGGCGCTGCCTGGGACGCCGTATCGCGCCGACATCGGCTTCGCCGGCGTGGCAAGCCTGGCGGTTGGCGACCTCAACGGCGACGGCCTGCCGGACGTCGCGGTCAGCGAGTTCGGCACCTTGCCGCCGCGGGTCGTGATCTTCTTCCACACCGGCGACCCGATCCAGCCGTACTCGCAGCACCCCGATCAGACGCAGATCATTAGCCCCCCGGATTACGAGCGCAAGTTCAGAGACAACAACGGCGGCGCGACCAACGGCATCCTGTCGGCGGCGCCGGCGACCGGCACCGCCCCTGCGGACCCGGCGACCAACAACTTCGGCCGGCAGATCGCGATTGCCGCGGTGGTCGGCAGCGATACCGCGGCCGACCTGATCATCACCGATCCGGACTTCACGAGCATGAAGGTGTACGGCGCCGCCGCGGCGCCGCCGCTACAGACGCTGGCGAACAACTTCTACGACGCCGAGGAAGGCCGCGTGTACGTGTTCAAGGGCGGCGCCAGCGGCATCCTGAAGCCCGGCCGTCCGGACATCATCCCGTCGAAGATCTCGCAGATCGGCGTGACGAACAGCGCCACGCCGGCCGTGCTCTCGACCGACGCGATCGTCGAGACGCTCGTGCAGTACGACACGGTGTACACCGGCGCCGAGTTCAACCGGATTGGCTACTCGTTGAGTGCCAACACTGGTGGTTTCGCGGTTGGCAGCCCGATCGCGTGGGTCGACGGCCGCATGTTCGACACCTGGGAGCTGGCGGACACCGGCGGCGTGATCGCTGATGGCACGACGTTTACGATCGCGGCCGGCGGCACCGTAACGGTGTATGAGTTCGACAGCAGCAGCCCCGCCGCGTTCACCGCCGGCCATATCCCGGTGCCCATCGTGGCTCCGCTGAATCAGCGCCCGGCGGCGTTGCTGGCATTGCGAGACGCGATTAACAACACCGCCGCGGCCGCGAAGCTCGTCGGCGCGGTCGTGGACGCGAAGAACCCGAACCGGCTGATCCTCACCACCGTCGACGCGCTCACGCAGCTCGATGCCCAGCAGCGCGGGAGTTATGGCATCGCGGTTGCGGCGCCGCCGGCCGGCAGCATCTTCGGCAGCACACTCGGGGCCGGTACCGGAACGTTCATTAACAACGAGGACGGCGTCGTGTACTTCGTGGCGGCCAACGCCGCGAGCGGCGCGCTGGCCAGCCCAATCAAGGGCACGAAGAACTCCGATATGGGGCTGGGCGCCAACGTAGCGATTGGCACGATCACCGGTGGCACGTTGCCTGACATCGTGATCGCGGCCATGGACGATGGCAGTGCCCTCGGCGTGCGCGGGTCGCACGGCGCGCTCGCACCCGTCATCACCGATGGAGCCGACGACGGCGCCGTCTTCATCGTCCCTGGCGGCACGACCACCCTGCCGGCGGCCATCACGGGCGTCGGCGCGCAGAGCGGCCTCATCGACGGGTTGGGCACCATCACCCCGACCGCGGTCGGTGCCAAGCTCGGCGTGGGCGACGTCAACGGCGATGGCAAGGCCGAGGTGTTCTTCACCGAGCCGGGCTTCGACCACATCTACATGATCAAGGGTGCGGCGACGCCGGCCACGACCCCCGACATCACGTTCTGGGGCGTAACGTTCAATGATGAATCCGTGCCGCCGCTGGGCCTGCCGGACGGCGGCGAGTTGGCCGAGCCCGGTACGTTCCTGTTTGGCGACATCACAGGCGACAACGAGGTTGACTGGCTGTTCCTCACTGGCAACATCAACTTTGGTTTCGCCGGGTTCGATCGCTAGAAACGTGATCCGTGCGGACCGGCGCGTATTCGCGCCGGTCCGCCGGCCTCCGTAGAACACAGCCCCCGTCGCAGCAGATGCGGCGGGGGCTGTTCTTTTGCACGCAGGTGCGCCCGAATCAGAGCCCCGAGCGCAAGCGAGCGGGTTGCCGGTCGGGTCACGTCCGCCGCAAACCCGTCGCTCGCGCTCGGGGCTCTGATGGCGCCATGCCTGCCCGCGCACCGCAATCCGGAAGCAATCTGGCCGTGGGGCGAGCCGGCGGCGCTTGGGCCTGCCCGTTTATCCGCGTAAACTGCACGCATGACCGCGCAGGAACCCGCCATCGTTCTCCTGTCCGGCGGGCTCGACAGCACGACGACGCTCGCCATCGCCAAGGCCGACGGCTCTGCGCCCGTTGCGCTCAGCTTCGAGTATGGCCAGCGGCACGACGTGGAGCTCGACGCAGCCCGGCGCATCGCGACGGCCCTCGGTGTCACCGAGCACATCGTCGTCGCGCTGGACCTGCGGACATTCGGCGGGTCTGCGCTCACCGCCGACATCGCCGTACCGACCGACCGCGACCTGCACGCCGCCGGAATCCCGATCACGTACGTCCCGGCCCGCAACACGATCTTCCTGGCCCATGCGCTGGCGCTCGCCGAGGTCCGCGGCGCGCGCGACATCTACATCGGCGTCAATGCGATCGACTACAGCGGCTACCCGGACTGCCGCCCGGAGTACATCGCCGCCTTCGAGCGCATGGCCGCCCTGGCGACGCGGGCCGGCGTCGAAGGCCACCCCGTCCGGATTCGCACGCCGCTGATTGGGCTCACGAAGGTCGAGATCATTCGCCGTGGCCTGGCGCTGGGCGTGGATTACGGCCTGACGCGGAGCTGCTACGACCCGGACGCGGTGGGGCGGGCCTGCGGACACTGCGACAGTTGCCGGCTCCGCCTGGCGGCGTTCGGCGAACTGGGCGTCCGCGATCCGGCGCCGTATATCGAGCGGTGACCGCGTCGGGTCGCTGGGGGCCGGCGCACCATGCTTCGCGGCCATACGCCGGCACAAGTTGCCTCGTTCCCACGCACTCCCGCCGCCGCCGCTCCTCCGCTACACTTGCGGCGAAAGCCCTAGGGACGCAGGACATGGAATCGCCACAGCCCATCGACGCCATTCCGGCGCGGTTCCGCCAGCCGAAGCCCTGGCTGCGCTGGGGCTTGGTCGCGCTGGCCGTGCTAGGCTGGTGGCTGAGCCTGCAACTTCTGCTGGCGGCCTCCAACTTCCACGCGCAGAGCGCCCTGCTCGACACGCTCTGCGGCCGCGCCGGCGCACCCGGCGGCTGGGACTGCCGCTCCGTGCTGGCGTCGCACTGGGGCTCAATCCCGCTGAGTACGGAAGAGGGCGGGCTCGCGCTGCCGGTCGCGGCACTCGGCATGGCGTACTTCGCCTTCGTGGCGCTGTGGTATCTGTTCGTCGGGCCGCCGACGCACGACCGCCGCGCGTACCATTTGATCGTCGCCGCGGTCGTGCTCGCCGGCGTGCTGACTTCGGTGGACTTCATCCGCATTATGGCCTTCGAGCTGCATCGCTGGTGCCTGGGCTGCCTCGCGGTGCACGCGACGAACGGTGCGCTGCTGCTGGGCACGCTCGTGGCTTGGCCGTGGCGAAAGCCGGCGCAGCCGTCACCGTCCCATCCGACCGGGCGACTGGCCCTGGCGACGCTGACCGCGGGCGTGCTCATCGGGTTCCTGCACCTGACGATCGTTTTTATCGCCGGCACCGGCGGGCAGATGCGACGCCTGAGCGACGCCTATCTGAAGATCGCCGACGACCCGGAATACGTGGTGTGGAACTACCGGCGGCAGCCCGTGGCGGAGATTCCGCTGTGCGACGACGAACCGCTGCTCGGCGCGCCGGGATCGCCGGCCGCTCCGAATCTGGTGGTCGTTTTCAGCGACTTTCAGTGTCCGCAGTGCCGCAAGGCGCACGAGCTGCTCGACGAGCTGCTCCAGTCGCACCCGGACCAGCTTCGCGTGATATTCCGTCAATTCCCGCAGGACCCGGCGTGCAACCCACACCCGGAGTTCAGCGGCGGCGGGCATCCGGCAGCATGTCGGGCGGCGCGGGCCTACGAAGCAGCGCTGGCTGTCGGCGGGACAAAGGCCGCGCTGGCGATGCAGCGCGTCCTGTTCGAACGGCACGCCGAGTTGGATCTCGATCGGTTTGCAGACTGGGCCGCGGAGCTGGGGCTGGACCGCGCGGCGTTCGTGCAAGCGCTCGAATCGCCGGCCGTCGCCGAGCGCATCGCCGCCGACGTGGCCCTCGGCAACCGCCTGGGCGTCGCCGCGGTGCCGGCGCTGTACCTCAACGGCCGGCGGCTCGACCGCTGGAGCCGGCCGACCACGTGGGACGCGCTGCTCGCCGCCGAACATTCACCCTGAATAGAATGGCCTCTATGAGTGCGAATTTCGAAAACGTCCGCGTTTCGATCGGGATGATCTTCACCGACAAGCTGCCGTACGACCGGGCTGCGTTCCAGGCTGGGTTGCAGGCGGCGCTCGCCCAGGATCACGCGCCGGCCGAGGTGTTCGTCGTCGACGGGCGCGGGCCGGCGGCCAAGCCGGACTTTCTCCCCGCCGGCGCGGACGCCAGTTGCGTGCGCCACGTTCCGGGGACGTATGCGAACCGGGCCGCCATGTACAACGCCGCGTTGCGCAGCGCGACCGGCGACCTGTTGCTGCTGCTCTACAACGAGCCCGCGCAAGTCGTGCTCCGCCGGTCCGCGGTGCGGACGATGGTGATGGCCGCGGCCCGGACGGACCCGTTACAAACCGGTTCCACCAGGCCCGTCGGCATGGTCTACGCCGACTACGAGCGGATCGAGCCCGGCGGCCAACGCAAAGACGTTCACTTGCTCGACTGGCACGCCGGCCGGCTGCGGGACACCGTCGACTTCGGCAGTGCGATCCTGTACCGCACCGCGGTCCTGCGCGAAATCGGCGGGTTCGACGAACGCTACCAGGCGGCCGATCTCTACGATCTGCGGCTGAAGCTGACCGAAAAGTATGTGCCGGCCCACGTCGCGAACCGCTACGCCGGTGCGCTCTACACCGTCACGGCTCCGGCCCGCGTGCACAACGTCTTCGATTACCTGCTGGCCGGCAAAAGCACGCAGCTTGAAATGGAGCGGGCCCTCACCGAGCACCTTAAGCGGAGCGGGACCTACCTCGCCCGCGGCACCGGCGTGCAGCCAGTGCGGTACGCGCCCGGCGACGAAGAACGCTTCGCCGAGTGCCTCGCCAGCGTCGTGACGCCGGTGAACGACCGCCCCGGCTTCATCGGCCGGGCGATCGAGAGCGTCCAGGCCCAGACCGTGCGGCAGGTCGAGATGATCGTCGTCGTCAACGGCGGCGAGAGCGACCCGACCGCCGCGGAAGTGCGGCGGTACATGCCCGGCGGCGATCGCCACCGGGCCGATGCCCCGCCCGTGCGGCTCATCGTGGTCGACGTCAACAACCTCGGCCTGTGCCTCAACAGCGGGATCGCGGCGGCGCGCGGCAAGTATTACGTGCAACTCGATTCCGACGACCGGCTCAAGCCCGACGCGGTCGCCAAGCTGCTGGCCGTTTTCGACAGTGATCCGACCATCGGCATGGTCGTCGGCTCGTACGAGGTGTGGACGCTGGACGAGGCGACGCAGACGCTCCGGCGGAACGAGGAAATCCCCGTCGTGACGCACGACGAGTGGACGGCGGACAACGGCCGCAACAACCTGCTGCGAATCAACGGCGCCGGCGCCCCGCGGTCCGCCCACATTCAGGTGATCCGCGCGGCCGGCTGGTTCGGCCCGAACGATACGCCGGGCAGCCGGAATTATGGCGAGGATTACGACCTCGTGCTGCGGATCAGCGAGCGGCACACGATCGGGCGCGTATGGGACCCGATCTACGAGGTGATTCGCCACGCGGGCGGCACCGACCACGCGATCGACCAGGCGACGATCGACCGCAACGACAGCGCGAAGGACCACATGCGGCTGGAAGCGCTGCACCGGCGACGGGAACTGAACCAGAAAGGCCCGGCCAAGGCGTAGTAGTGAATTAGCGGGCTACACATGAGTGATGTGCTACTGATCGGTGTGGACGGCGGGGCGACCGAGGTCAAGGCGCACGCGGCCGCGTGCGACGATTTGCAGCGGCCGACTTCGTTTCGGCTGCGGGCGGAGGCGGCGGCACGCGTGTATCCGCGGCCGCTGGGCTTCTCGCCGATGGCCGTGCCGGAACAGCTTGCGCAGCGCGACGCGGGCGATATCCGGCTCTCCGACGGCGAAATCGAGCAGGGGCGGTTGTGGGTCGAGGCGGCGGCGCAAGCTGTCGTCGAGGTCGCGCAGCAGTGCGGGGCGAAGCGTGCGCTCGTCGGGATGGGGATGCCGGGGCTCAAAACGCCCGACGGCCGCGGGATCAACACGATCAACAACGGGCCGCGGATTCCGCGTTATCTGGAGCTGCTGGAACGCATGATCGCGGCGGCCGGCGTCGAGCTAGCGTCGCCCGTGGCTGCGCTCGGCAGCGACGCGGACTACTGCGGGCTCGGCGAGGAATACGCGGCCGACGGCCTGTTCCGCGACGTGCAGGATGCGTACTACCTCGGCGGCGGGACGGGCATCGCAGACGCGATGAAGCTCCGCGGCCGGCTGGTGCCGTTCGACGCGGCCAAGCCGTGGATTCAGAAGAGTTGGCAGATGCCCAGCGCGCTCGGGCCGACGTTCGAGAAGCTCGTGTCGGCCAGCTCGCTCAATCGCGTGTGGGGCGACCTGAACGTAGCGGCCGGCATCTCGCCGGCCGCAGACGTAGCGTCGGCCCTCCGTGGCCGACGTAGCGCGCCAGAAACGCTTCACGCGACCGGCCCGCGCTACCCCGAAGTCGCCGCCGTCCGCGGCGACCCGCTCGCGGCGGCGTGGCTCGACACGGCGGCTCTCGTGCTCGCGGAACTGATCTTCGAGCGGTTGTGGACGATCAAGAACGGCCGCCCGCCCGCCCCGCACCGCGGCGAGGCGTACGGCAAGCTGAATCCCGACCACGAATACCGCGACGTGCTGCTGGAGCGCGTGATCATCGGCCAGCGCGTCGGCCTGATCTACGCCGACACGCAGTACCGTGCGGTCTTCGCAGGCAAGCTGGACGCGTATCTCGCGTCCTTCATCGCGGCCAGCGGCGACGCGGAACTGGCGCGGACTTACCTGGATTCGGCAACGTCAGCGCTCAAGCCGGCCTTCGTCCGCGCATCACGACTCCGTGCCGCCCCCGCTCTCGGCGCCGCGGTGGCAGCAGTGCGGGCGCTGACGGCATAGCGTTCGGCGCACCGAGGGGCCGCCGCTACTCCTTCTCCGGCCGGTCGCCGATGCGGACTTCGATCTTGAAGTGCGGGCTCAGGATCGAGTTCTTGTACATGTTCTCGAAGTACACGTCGACGTCGTGCGGGCCGGCCTCCAGGTCGACCGGCACGCCGACCGTCAGGCGGTAGCCCTCATTCTCGAAGTCGAACGGCATGATCTCGCCGTCGATGCGGACCGCGATCGTGTCGGTCAGGATCATCTGCCGCTCGGCCCCCCACGACTTGCGGCCGCGCAGACCGTCGTCGAGCTCGAAGATGATCGGGACGTAGCCCTCAACCGGCTCGTCCTGGTCGCCCTCCTTCGCCTGGTCATCTTCGTCGGCCTCCTCGTCGCGCACGGCCGCCAATGGAGCATCGGCGGCGTCCGCCGCGGCCGCCGCGACCTCGCTCGGCCTGGCCACTTCCGCGTCCGCCGGCGACTCCTGCGTGTCCTCGTCGTCCGACTCGTCTGCGTCCAAGTACACCACCCCGTCGGCCGGATCGACCAGCTTCGCCCGCGGCAAACCACCCGCGGCGTAGCGTGCGAGGCCGAGATACACCCCGTACGCCTCCTTCAAGTTGTACTCCGGCTGCCGCAACCGCTGCTCCTCCTCCGGGTTCGTGAAGAACGAGGTCTCGGTGAGCGCGGCGGTGACCTTCGCCGCCCGCAGCACGCCGAAGCCCTCTTTGTACATGAGCTGGTCGCTCTTGAGGGGCACGTCGGTGATCTGCGGCAGGGCGAGCGTGTCGTACAGGCCCTGGCAGATGTAACGGGCGAGGTCGAGGTCCGAGGGGCGGTAATCCACGTCCTTGTGGTACCAGACGGTCGTGTGGTTGACCGTCGGCTTGTTGTCGATCGCGTTGTGGTGCAGCGCGACGAAAATGTCGGCGCCCCATTCGTTCGCGACGCCGGCGCGCTCCGCCAGCGACGAGTCCGTATCGCCCTCGCGGGTGAGCTTGACCTCAGCGCCGGATTTCGTCAGCAGCTCGCGGAGGTATTTCGCGACGCGCAGGTTGACCTCCGCCTCGCGCACGCCGGTGCCGCCACGTTTATACCCGCGCTTCTCCGCGTCGCCGCCGTGGCCGGGGTCCAGGCAGATCTTCACGCCCTGGAGGAACTTGGCGTACGGCGGGATCGGGAACTGCGCCGTGCCGATGCGTTTGGTCGCGAAGTCGTCGGGCGCGGGGACGAGTGTGCTCACCGCCACCATCCGGTCGCCGGCGGGCTTCGGAGCTTGGCAACCGGCGAAGAGCCCAACACACACGACGAGCAACAAGCAACCGCACGCAATTCTCATGGCAGCACCTGCAAGGAGTGGAGGTTCGCCAAAAACGTAGGGGGCAGAGGTTTTCATCGTTCGACGAAGTTCAAACGCGACGCACGCCGGTCGTTGCGACCCCGCTTTCCTACCATCGCCGCGGTGTGGTGGCAAGAGCGGGGCGTGCGGCGGCCCCTGCCAAACCTCAGCCGCCCGCCGCACCGTCCGAGCGCCGCGCGCGCGCGGCCGAGTACCGCACTTCGTAGATGTCGCCGCGCCGCCAGAGGCCGCGGATCGTCTGCCAGACGATCGCGAGGTCGGTTCGCAGGCCGATGGTCTCGACGTACTGCACGTCGAGCTCGAGCTTCTCCTCGACGGTCAGGCCGCCGCGGCCGCGCGTCTGCGCGAGCCCCGTCAAGCCCGGCTTGACCAGCAAACGGCCGCGCTGCCGCTCGTTCCACTCCGCCATCTGCTGCATGTAGAGCGGCCGCGGGCCCACCAGCGACATCTCGCCCCGCACGACATTGAGCAACTGCGGCAACTCGTCCAGGCTCTTCTCCCGCAGCCAGCGGCCCATCCGCGTCAGGCGCGGGTCCTGCCCACTTTGCGGCGAATCGCCGAAGGGGTCCACGTCGGTCCGCATCGTGCGAAACTTCAGCAGCGTGAACGGCCGGCCGTGCCGCCCGGCCCGCGCCTGTCGAAAGAGGGCCGGCTGGCCGTCGCGCCACACCAGCCACGCGATAAGCAGGATCAGCGGCCACGCCGCCGCCAGCGCGCCCAGCGCGACGAAGCGATCAATCGTCGCCTTCAGACACAGGTACGACGGCAGCGCGTGACAACGGACCGGCGTACCCGGCGCGCAAACGGAATCGCTACTCAAAACGGACATTGCGGCGTCAGTCTAGCGGCGAACGGCCCCGAACCGTAGGCCGGCGGTCGAGCCGGAGCCCGCGCCGCACCTACATTCCCGTCGACGCCGTGTCGCCCAGCGCCGTGACTTCGAGGTGCCGCGCGACGACGCGGATGACTTCGTAGGGCACTTGGCCGCCAAGCTGTTCGAAGACCGGTCGGAGGGCCGAGCCAGCGTTCGTCCGCAGAGCTGCGGAAACGCGGGCGTACGTCGCCGCGTCCACCCAGCGCGACACGTCGCCCGGCCGGCGCTCCCCGACAAAGCTCTCGAGGTACTGCCACGCCGTCGAACGCGCCCGGCCGGTTTTCGTGGCGACCTGCTCCGCCGTGGCGCCGCTGGCGTACAACTCAAACGCCCGCCGCCGCGCGTCGTCGGCTTTCGCCTGCGCTGCATTCCCGCGTTTTCGCGCCTTCGTCCGGAACGCCGCGCTGTTCAGCAGATCGCTCGCGACGCCCTGTGCTCTGCAGTACTGGCCGATGCAGTCCGCAAACCGGCGGCCGAAGCGCGCGAGCTTTCGCTCTCCAAACCCGCCGATCTGACTGACTCCATCCATGCTGGTCGGGCGAAAACGCGCTAGGTCGCGCAGCACGGCGTCGTGGAGGATCATGAACGGCGGCAAGTTCAACTCACGGGCTACCTGTTGCCGCAGCTCACGCAGTTGCTCGAACAGGGTGCGGTCCACGCCGGCCCAGGCGTCCTCTTCCACCTGCGCGGTTTTCACTGCGGTTGCGGCCTGCCGTAAGCGTACCGTCCGTTGTCCGCGCAGTACTTCCCACGACGCGGCGTTCAGCTTGAGGATGGGGTACTCGTCGGCGGTGCGTGCGAGGATGCCAGCATCGACGAGTTGGTAGACCATGTCCTGAACGACCTTTTTGTCGAGGTCTTTCAGCAGGCCGTGTGTGCTGAGCCGGTCGTGGCCGCACTGCCGGATGCGGGCGGTCTTGGCACCGACCAGCACGTCAACGACGTGGCCGACGCCGAAGCGCTGCTCGACACGTGCCACGCACGACAGGACTTTCTGCGCGGTCACCGTCGCATCCGCCAGTCCCTCGATCTCGTTCAGACACGCATCGCACGCGCCGCAGCTCGGCTGTTCGTACACCTGGCCAAAGTACTCGCTGATCGCCCGGTGGCGGCAGCCATATCCGTTGCAAAGCCTCTGCAAATGCCGCAGCAGTTCGCAGCCGGCCGCGCTCACTTCCGCCGGTGCGCTCGCCTCCGTCGCGCTTTTCTCGATCAGCCCCTCCCAGCGGGCGATGTCCGCATACGAGTAGAACAGCACGCACTCGGCTTCGAGACCGTCGCGCCCGGCCCGGCCCGTTTCCTGCTGATAATGCTCGATGGACTTCGGCACCGCCGCATGGATCACGCACCGCACGTCGCTCCGGTCGATCCCCATCCCGAACGCGACCGTCGCCACCACCACGTCGATCCGCTCCGCCGCGAAGTCGTCCTGCGTCGCGCGGCGGCCGGCGGCCTCCATGCCGGCGTGATAGTGCGCCGCCCGGACCCTCTGCGAGCGCAGGAACTCCGCCATCACCTCCGTGTCCGCCCGGCTCAGGCAGTACACGATGGCCGCCTGCCCGGCGTGCCGCCCAAGCACGGCCGCGGTCTGCACGTACACGTCCTGCTTAGGCACGACCCGGTAGACGAGATTCGGACGGTCGAACCGGCCGACGAGCAGGACCGGCTCGCGCAGCCGCAGTTGCGCGACGATGTCGTCGCGGACCCGCTGCGTCGCGGTCGCGGTATAGGCGTGCAGGCTCGCCTGCGGGAACCGCTCGCGCAGGGCGGCGAGCTGGCGGTACTCGGGGCGAAAGTCGTGCCCCCAGTGGCTGATGCAGTGCGCCTCGTCGATCGCGAACGCCCCCACGCCGAGGTGTTCCAACATGCCGACGAACCACGGGTTCTGCAGGCGTTCCGGGGCCGCGAACAGCAGGCGATAACGTCCGGCCAGTGCCTCCCGTTCGGTTTGCTTCTGCTCGGCGGGCGTCATCCCGCTGTGCAGGGCCGCCGCCGGGTAGCCGCACGCCCGCAGCCCGTCCACCTGGTCCTTCATAAGCGAGATCAGCGGCGAAATGACGATGTCGGTGCGCTGGGCGAGCATCGCCGGAATCTGGTAACACAGCGATTTGCCGCCGCCCGTCGGCAGGACCACCAGCGAGTCGTGTCGGTCGAGTTCCGCTTGGATCGCCTCGCCCTGGAGCGGGCGCAGCGTGTCGTACCCCCAGTACCGCCGGAGGACTTCGCGCACCGCCGGGTTGTCCGAGGTCTGGCCGGTCGGCATGTGGCCTTCAGGATACCGCGCGGCGGGCAGCGCGCCCAAGCCGTCCGCGACGGGGCCGGCGTTCGGGATTCACGGTTTTTGGGCTTGCAGGGCCGGCCCTGCCGATATACAAGATAAGGTACTCGGCGGCCCACGCGCCGCCGCAGTGTGACGCGGGTGTAGCTCAGTGGTAGAGCGTCACGTTGCCAACGTGAATGTCGTGGGTTCAAGCCCCATCACCCGCTTTGACGTAAGTAACGCCGAACGCGAAAGTTAGCGTACCCGAGCGGCGTAGCTCGGTGCGGCTCGAAGCCAAGCGAAGACGGTAATTTACCGTCGCACACGGTTTCGGAGGTCGCACCGATGCAAGCAAACCCGCAGAGCAGCACGCCTCAGAGAAGCCCGCACGTCCCATCGTACAGGAAAAAGACCGTCGGCGGCCGGGTCTACGGTTGCGTCACGTTGGACGGACGCGACCGCTACCTCGGGGAGCACGGCACGCCGGAATCTCAGGACCGTTACCGCGAGCTTGTCGCACGCTGGCTTGCCAACGGCGGCCGGCTGCCAGACGACAACGCCGCGGCCGATGTAAGCGTGTCCGAAGTGCTGCTCGCGTTCCTACGGGACTGTGAGCGGCGCTTCGTTGATCGTCGCCACGCCGGCACGCTGCTGTCGCGCATCCGCGTCGCGCTCAAAGCCGTCCGCGAGCTCTACGGGACCACGAGCGCGGCGGCATTCTCGCCGAAAAAGCTGCTGGCCGTCCGCGAGCGGTGGATTGCGTGTGGACGCTACGGCCGGAAGTCGGTGAACGAACACGCGAAGATCGTCAAGGCGGCGTGGAAGTATGCCGCGCTTCAAGAGCTTGTACCCGCGTCCGTCTGGCACGGGCTGCTGACCGTCGGCGCGCTACGTTGCGGCGACGCGCCCATCCGCGAGCCCCGCAAGGTGCATCCGGTCCCGCAGGAATTCGTCGATGCGGCCCTGCCCTACATGCGGCCGCAAGTCGCGGCGATGGTCCGACTTCAACTGCTGACCGGGATGCGAGCGGGTGAAGTCACGATCATGCGAACGGCGGACATTGACGTAACCGGCAAGGTGTGGACGTACGCGCCCGCGGTTCACAAGTCGCAATCGAAGGGATGCGATCGGCAAGTGTTCATCGGCCCGGCGGCACAAGCGGTACTGCGGCCCTGGCTTCGGACGGACCTCACGACGTACATCTTCTCGCCACGGGAAGCGGAGCAGCAACGCGACGCGGACCGCGGGAAGCATCGGCAGACGCCGCGCTACCCGTCGCACGTCAAGGCGCAGGCGCGACGCCGCAAGCGGAATCCGAAGCGCGCGCCGCGGGACCACTACACGACGGCGACGTATGCCAACGCTATCTGGCGCGCGTGCGATCGGGCAGACGACAAGGCGAAACGCGAGCTGGCAGAATCCGGGCAAGCCGTCCCGGCCGAGCGGATCGTGCCGCGGTGGGGTACGCATCAATTGCGGCACAGCTTCGCAAGTCGCGTCCGTCGTGAGCACGGCCTGGAACTGGCCCGCGTGCTGCTCGGCCACGCGGTCGTAAACCTGAGCGTAACGGAGCGCTATGCGGACGCCGATTCCGTCGGCGCGAAAGCAATCGTCGCGAAGATCGGCTAAGATGATCGTCGGCCCGCGACGGCGGGTCGATATGGCCCGGCTGCGGTGGCCGCGAGGTGCGACCTCCAGCGGCCCCGAGCCGGGTTTGTGAGGTCGCGAACATGCCAGACAAAGTTACCACCGACGAACACGTATCCACCGAACAGATTCTCGAAGTGCTGCGGTTCGCAGCGCCGGGGGCAACGTGGGTAGCGCGTCTGTCCGACGAACTGGACCTCCCGTTTCATGTCGCGTGCAATCGCAAGTACATCGTGGCGTACACGGAGATTGTACGCGCGGTGTGGCGGACAAGCACGGCTCCCGGCTGGGAGTCAAAGCCCCCCATTGAGGAGCCGGAACTACTCTGGCTGTCCAGCCGGTATGGACGCCAACGGCAACTCGCCGGAATCGAATTCTTGAAAGGCAGCGATGATCCGTGGAAGTTTTGCTCACAGTGCGTGCTCGCCGACTGCCGCGCGCGCCGGCTGAAGCGGGCCAACCTGCTACTTGACGCGGGGCAGTGGTCGCGCTTTGAGCTGACGGACGCCGGGCGGGCGCTGTTGGATCGGTTCACTACTCCAGTGGCCGGCGCGGGAACGAGGGCAGACGAGGGGGCACCCGCGGTCAAGCGCGGCGACTGGCTGCCGAAAGCGATGCTCGAAGTGCAGAGACACCCGACCCTCCCCGATTGCGAAATCGCGGAGCGGGTCCAGGTGCATCCCGCAACGCTCAGTCGCAATCCCGAGTACCGGCGCGCAGCAAACCTGGCGCGCAGTCAGCCGCCTCCGGCGGGCGGTTTCGTGAAACTCGGTCGTGACGGCCAGTCTGACCTAGAAGTCCGCGCCGACGACCATCCCGGCAAGGCGCAAGCGTTCGATAACGCCTGATCGCGCATCCCCCTACCGGGTGAGCGCGCCAGCAGGCGCAACGCAAAATCTCACGCAACGGCATTTCGTGGTTTCGCCCGGGGCAAACCGGCATTTCTGCGCGCGCAACGCAACGCAAACGCAATTCGGGGACTCCTTTTAGGGGCGCAGAGATGCGCAACCTGATAGGAGCGACTTATGGTTGACCCGAAGTGCGAACACTTGTGTCGGCTAACCGCAGTGCCGAGCGCACTGCCCAGCCGGCCGCACCTGGCGACGGTCTGGCGGTGGGGCCTCCACGGTGTACGCGGCGTCAAGCTGGAAACCCTCCTCATCGGCGGCGTCCGCTACACGTCTGATGAGGCGGTTGCGAGATTCATTTCACGCCTCAATGAGCCGGGCGCAGTGCGGGAGCCCGTGAACGCCGCGGCCGAGCGGGCCGGCGAGGCGCCGGCAGCGATGGGAGCCTGATCGCAATGAGCGCGTATGATCGGCCACTGCCACACGACGACGAAGCCGAAAAGGCGACCGTCGGATCAATGCTGCTCGGCGGACGGCCGACGATCAATGACGTGCGGGTGGTACTCACGGGCGGACCCGATGAATTCGCGGACGAAAAGAATCGCGCTATCTATGGCGTGCTGCTGACAATGGCCGGCCGCAGCGACCTCAACGACCTGGCGTGCAAAGACGAGCATGTACTTCGCGATGCGCTTGAGGCCGCGGGGAAGTGGGAACGAGTGGGAAAGTACAGCGGCCCCGCGGACTGCATCAATAGCGTTAGCTCGCATCTGCGCGCTGTGGCGTTCGCGGGCATGGTTCACAAGAAGTACCTACTGCGTTCGCTGATCGTCCGCACGCACGAAATACAGAGCCGGGCGTTCCAGGCGAACGGAGACGCGGACTCTGTACTCGACTTCGCGACTACAGAGCTGGCCGCGCTCGCGAAGCTGCGGACGCCGCCTGATCCCGAGCACGTACTCGGACTGAGAATCACGAACACGGCCACGGTGACGCCCACAAGTGTTAAATGGGTGTGGAAACCTCGCATACCGCAAGGCAAGCTAACGGTGATTGCCGGCGATCCGAAGCTGGGCAAGTCCATTCTCGCAATCGACATTGCGGCCCGCGTGTCTGCCGGCGTCAAGTGGCCCGACCGACAGGATGATTCGCGGCCCGAGCCCGCAAGGGTACTGCTGCTGACGGCAGAGGATGACATCGCGGATACCGTAGTGCCGCGACTGATCGCGGCCGGCGCCAACCTGGATAATGTAGACATTCTCGAATCGTGCATAGACCCGCAGAGCGACACGCCGCGGCAGTTTGCTATCGACACAGACACGGCACGGCTCGGGACGCTGCTCGCGAAAACTCCATACGCCATTGCGATCATCGACCCGCTGACAGCTTACATGGGTTCGGTCGATTCGCATGTCAACGCACAAGTACGCGGCGCCCTTGCCCCGCTGGCGAAGATCGCGGCCGAGTACCGATGCGCAGTTGTCGGCATATCGCACTTGAATAAGAGCGCTACCACCGAGCGGATGCTGTACAGGGTAATGGGTTCGCTCGGATTCACGGCCGCGGCCCGGTCTGTGTGGGGCGTTACGCGCGATCGCGAACTACCCGAGAGGAGACTACTGCTTAATGCCGGGTGCAACAACGCAAAAGACGTGGGCGGACTCGTTTTCGAGGTTCGGCCCTGTCGCGAGAATCCGGCCGTACCAGTGCTGGCATGGGAAGCGGCCCCGGTGTTGATGGATGCCGACGCGGGGCTAGCCGCACAGTCTGCTCGGCATTCAGAGCCAACGGCCCTCGACAACGCCAAGGCGTTCCTATCAGAAGCGCTGGCAGACGGTCCCGCCCCGGCTGATCGCATCATGCGGCTCGGCACCGAGCGCGGACTTAACACGCCTACGCTGCATCGGGCTCGCAAGGCGTTGGGCGTGGTCGCGAAGCAGGATCGGAACGCCAAGGGTGTAAGCGGCTGGACGCTGACGCTGCCTGGGACAGGGGGTGAACCGTGCTAGGCTTCATTCACAATATGATGATGATGTTGATAATGTTGATAACCTTGATAATCTACCTACCCTACATTGTCAAGGCTATCAAGGTTGTCAAGGTCATCAGAGTATCTGAGCCTGAGTACCTACAGGCAGGGGGTACGCCGTGACCGCTAACGGACGGCAACCGATCATCGGCAACGCCAGGCGCATGCGTCACGTCCGTAGCGTGAGCGTCGTATGTTCACTGACGGTCAGAAAAGCCCTTGTTTCATGCTGTTTTCACGACGCCAACCCGAATCGACGCCGAGCCCGACAGACGGTATTTACCCGCCGGGCGCCTTGTGGTCCGATAACAACGGCCGGGGAGCAAGCCAAGGCCAGTGGCGCCCGCAGACCGCGAGCCGGCGGAATTGTGCGAACTCAGACCGAACACCGGACGAAAAAAGGCAGGTAACAATGGCAGGTACTCTGATCGCAACGCCGAGCCAGATCACGCGCACGGTTGACCTCGACAGTCCCCTCGACTGGCTGCCGTCTATGCCACTCACGGTTACGGCGACGCCGCCGACGGACAACATCGCGGCGAGTTACAGCAGCGACGGCGACTGGCTCGGCGGCCCCGCGCTATTCGACAGCGGCGTGGCCGGCGTCGTGACCAGCGACCGGCCGAGCGGCCCGTGCGACCTGCGGTGTCAGATCACGCAGCTCTCCGGCTCAATGACGTTGAGCGCTGCCGGGTATGCCGACTGCGTGGTGCCCGTATTGCTTTTTCTCGATTGACCAAAAGATGGTGACGAACTTCTAGGAGATTCAGACATGGGAACTTTGATTGCAACGCCAGCAAGGATTGACCGCTTCCCCGACGACACCCAGCGCGACAAGTTGCCCGAGTGGCCGTTGATAATCCAGAGCGAGCCGCCAACAACGGGAATCGCCGCGGCGTATGTGTGCGACGGCGGCTGGCTCAGCGGCGATCCGTCCTTCGACAGCGGCGTCCCGGGCACCGTGAAGAGCGTCAAGCTGCTGGGGGCGACCCACCCGGGCGTCGTCGGGATTCGCGCAACCTGCCTCCGCGGAAGCATCAGATTTACGAAACCCGGATTCGACCCGTTAATCGTGCCAGTTGTCTTAATGGTTTGACATTGAAGGGCAAAAATGGGACGCGCGAAGATGATCGGCACCGGACACGGCCAGGCAAAGCGCGATAGGTACGCGACGCGCGACGCGCCGCACGTTCCGACCTCCACGCTCGACGCCTTTTACAGCGCGGTGGTCAGCCGGCTTGAAAACTTGCCCGAGCGGATCGCGGCGCGCTTCGCGTCCGAGCCCGGCGCGGCGCTTGGGCACGTCCTAGAGGTCGAAATCTCCGCCGTGCTCAGCGAACTACGGCCGCACGATGCTGGAAGGGGGGCCGCATGGCACGCCCGCTAAAGCAAATTGACGCGCGACAAGTGAAGGCGCTCGCGGAGATCGGGTGCACGATCGGCGAGATTGCCGCTGTTACAGGCGCCGGAAAACGGACAATCGAAACCCGTTTCCGCGCGGCCATACACCAGGGGCAGGAGTGGCGCAACGTCTCGGTGCGCCGCATGGCGTTTCGCGCCGCTCGCAAGGGCTCCGCGCCCGTGATTATCTTTCTGCTGAAAAACTGCTGCGGCATGCGCGATACGCCCATCGAACCGATCACGGCGGCGACCCCGCTTACGGCCGACGACGTGTTCGCGAGGTTGTGCACGTCGGTAAGCGTGACGGTTTCGGAAGCGAAGCTGGCACTGGAACTGAAGCAAACGACGATCGGGGGCAAACCAGGAGACAAGAATGTCACGATTCAGTAGAACGCCTAGAACACCCGCCGACGCGGCGCCGACGATAGAGCAGCGGCTTGCCGCGCTTGAAGCGCTCCCCATCATCCGCGACGCATTGGAGCACGAACGCTACGCCGCAGAAGCGCGCGCGGACCGCGAGCGGGAGCAGCGCGAATACATCGACGCTGCGCCGAAGCGTCGGGAGCACGTGAAGCAATTCTTGGCGGAGTGCACAATCTCCGCGCGGGGCCGCGAGTGCTCGCGGCCCGGACTGCTGAGCGCGATGTACAAATGGTTCGCCGCGCACAGTTTTCCGAAGGCCGAGACGTTGGCTTGCGAGGGCGATGAATCCGTTATCGAGCTACTCGCCAAACTCGGGCTAAAGGCCACCGCAACGCAGACCGCGGCGGGCACGGAATACACCTATCAGGGCATCGCGATCATCGGCGAAAACGAGCTTCGGGCGACGCTGGAAAGCGCGATTGCGGCCGAAACTGAAGCGGCGGCCGCGCAGGAGCAAAAAGACGACGAAGAGCGCGCGCAGATTCGTGAGCACGCGCGGCGGCGGCAGGAGCGGGACGATTTGGAACTCGCGGCGAAGCGCGGACTGGCCCGGATCGGGCGCGGCGAAGCGCCCGTACCCGAAGCCGCGGCGGTGCCCGCGCAAGGCTGATAGCAAGGAGCAAAACGTGAACACCGATTTGGTTGCAGAGGTCTACGATTTGTGCCACGGCGGCGCACGCCGCGCGCTCCGTAACGCGCGCACCGCGAGCCTCGCGCTCTCGCGCGCGTTTCGCGCGACGAGTACCGCGCCCACGGAAACAGGGGACGATGACGACGAACTCGCGCTCGCCCTCACGCGCGACGCTGATCCTAACCCCGGGCTCGCCGCCGCGTTCGGAGCGACCAGTACGGCACGATGACGAACTTAAGCGCGCAAACGGCTTCTGGAATCGCGCGCGCGGTGGTCACCCATGCCGCGGAGCTGTGCAATGCGGTGGGCGGCCGCGAGGCAAACGGCGCGGCCGCCCGCCTTTTTCCGCCCCGTGGTGACGATGCGATGACGACGGCGGCGACGAGTAGAGCATCATCGACGCGGCGGACACGAACTGC
Source organism: uncultured Phycisphaerales bacterium (assembly GCA_903914415.1). Classification (GTDB taxonomy): domain Bacteria; phylum Planctomycetota; class Phycisphaerae; order UBA1845; family Fen-1342; genus Fen-1342. Next base: position 26,000 of record CAIWOY010000250.1, read on the forward strand.
GCTCCGGCCGTGCATCATCATCGACACGCGGGAGCAAGAGCCCTGGACGTTCGCAAACCTACCGAGCGAACCGGGTACGTTGGATTCCGGCGACTACAGCATCCGGGGACTGGAGCACGTTGTCGCCCTGGAACGGAAATCGCTTCCCGATTTGTTGACGTGCTGCGGTTCGGAGCGGGAGCGGTTTGTGCGGGAGCTGATCCGGCTCCGGGCATACCCGTATCGCGCCGTCGTCTGTGAATGCACGCTGGCCGATTTGGAGGAGGGCGACTGGCGGTCCCGTCTGCTGCCGACTCAGGTACTCGGCTCGGTCGCATCCTGGCAGGCCCGCTACGTCCCGTTCGTGTTCGCTGGCAATCACGACGCCGCCGGTCGATGGGCCGAGCGGTACTTGTTCCAGGTGGCGCGGCTGGTGACGGAGATGTACATCTCGGCCCGGGCGCTTATCGACGTGACGGACCACGGCCAGCCGGCCGACGTGACGGCATAACCGGCTTGCAGCAAGGGGGCGCCAAGGCACGCAACGGCCCCGGCTGGTACGAACGGACGGCCCCGAGCAGCCCGGGGCAATCTGGGCGACTCGTGGCCGCTGGCCCCCGGGGGCAGACGCCGTGCCAGACGATCGGCGCGGGTTTGATCCGGCCCCGTTGGGCGGAATCGGGGGCGACGACCTCGACGACGACACCTGAGCGAACGGACGCACGGACCCGCTCGGCGCCGGCGACTGGCAGGCGGACGGGGGCAACGGGGTCAACCTCGACGATGACTGCCGGACGGTAATTACCGTTTCGACCCGGCGCGACCCGCGTTTACCGCGTCTGAATGCGGTTTCCTAGAAAGACTTGCAAAGGTTGCGAACGTGGGGTATACTCCACCTAAGTCTATGGTTTCGCACGGTTTCGAGCTTGTCGGCAAGGTGGATTTGGCGCGGTTGCCAACGTGAATGTCGTGGGTTCAAGCCCCATCACCCGCTTTCAGAAATGCCCGTCAAAAACGGGCATTTTTCGTTTGAGAAAAGTATCCCGAAACTCATTGACGGTCAGCGATTCCGCAACCGTGGGTGTTGAGCGGTGGGTAAGCTTCTGAGGTGAGGGGGAGTTACGCCGTTTTTTCGGCTGCGGAGCAGATTCGCATTCGCATTTGCGCTTGACAGGCGCAGCAAGTCTGATATA
>CAIWOY010000251.1 GCA_903914415.1 uncultured Phycisphaerales bacterium
AGGCGGTATCCCCAGGGGGAAAACCGACTGGCTTCGGCAATGAGCCGCTCGGTCAGCAAGGCGACGAACAGCTTGCCATGCAGCCAAGCCCGGGCGCTGGCGTCGGCACGCTTGGGCAACTGGCCCAGCCCCAGCAGCGATCTCGATCGGCTGTCCGCAACTCGTGCAGCAAAACTGGATTGGCATCGTGGGGTTCCGTTCGGCCTTTCTGAGTCACAACTCGTAAACGCGTCCGGCGCGACGACCGCGGGCCACACGCACCGGCCCGGTGCCCGCGAACCGGGCGTGTCTTCACAAGCACGGCGGCCCGATGATACCCAAACAGGCGGGTCGGTGTCACGGCGGCGGCGGAGACGTGCGGGCGCGGTCCGGCGGGGGGGCCAAGACCGCCAAGGGTGCCAAGCGGTTGGCGTTGTTCCAGATAAAAAGGCCGCGGGCGCTATGGAAAACCCAAGGATGCCAAGAATGCCAAGTGTGTGTACCCCCCCCCTTGGCATTCTTGATTATCCGGACCCACGAAAGGCAAACGCGGAGGCGCGGAGAGGGCGGAGGACGCAAAGACGGCGACTTCGTTGGGATTGAATTCATAGAGAAGCTATCAGCTCTCACCTCAGAACCCCGCGCTCCCGCTTGGGGCTCTGACAGGGCCGCACGGACGGGGAACGTCCCCGGCGCGGACAGGGTAAGTATGCACCACGGAGACACGGGCGGCACGGAGAAAACAGGGGTTGGCAAAGATAGGCGGAAACTGGCGGAGATTGGCGGCGGGGGGCGGAGAAAGGTGGGAAAAAGCAGGGATTCAGGGGCGCAGGGACCGAGGGACCAAGGGGCGGAAGGCGCGGGGCGGGCGGGGGCGAGGCAGCCTGGATCTTAGATTTCAGATTTGAGAGGAACAGGACCTGAGCGAGGTTCAGGCGGGCGACGGGGCTCGGGCGGGGGGCGGCGGACTGCGAAGCGCGGGGTCCATGCCGGCAGTCCGTTTGGGGCTGCCCACGGTATCCGGCGTGCCACGGAAAGAGACCGGGATAGGTTGTGAAGAGGGGGCGTAGGGACGCGCAGGCGCGGTTACAGCGGCGCGACCAGCGCTTTCGCGAATTCACGTGCCTCACGGAGTTCGGCGTCGGTCGCGAGATCACGGCCCATGACTTCTGCGAGCCAGCGCGCGCCGTGGTTTCCGACGGTGGGCGCGAATCTCTCAAGTTCGCCCACTTCTACTACGAAAACGCCAAGCCGCCGCAGTTGCGCGATGAGCTTCCTGAGAAGGTCCTGAGTTTGGCCGTCCGGGAAGGCCCGAGTCCCTGCTTTCTTGACGGCCGCCCATCCGCTGTCCGCGGGCAGTTCATGGCGGATTCGTTTCGCCGTCTCGTCGCTAACGTATGATCCCTTGTTGTCACGCAGGATCACCTGTAGGTGCTCGACGGACACAGACGCGGTAAGGGGCATTTGCTCCATCGACTTGACAACGGCCTGCCAGTCCTTTCGGAGTTGGCTCCATTCTCCACCCATGGCGTCAACGAGGTTTTCTAAGGACGCTGCCGCCTGGAGCACGTCCAGATCGACCACGACGCGCGTAGGCACGCCGAGCGTCCGGAGAGCGCGCGCGACCGTTGCCATTCTGTCCTTACCGGCGGTTGACGTGAAGAGCACGCTGCGCTGGGTCGCGCCTTCAGCCCGTGTGGAGGCATCGCACATCGCCTCATAAAAGCGGCAGTCCGCTTCACCCTCGCAGATAACGACGTTCTCGTTGAACAGGCCCTGCAGCACATTGGAGTAGCGCAGCAACGGGTCTGTCCAAAGCTGGCGCAGTCTCGCAGATTCGAGAACGCATGCGTCGTTTCGGCCTTCGCTCCGGACCAAGCGAACAATGGTGACTCGCGTCGATGAGGCGTCGACGACCCCCTGGAGGACCTCAGGACTGTGCGTCGCGATCAGGATTTGGCGCTCTGGGGGCGCCAACTCGACAAGGGCCCGGCCCAGGCGGCGCGCGTGGGGTGGATGAAGGAAGCACTCGGGTTCATCAATCAGGTGGATTTGCCCTGGGGACGCCAGAAGACCCAGCAGGCAGCCAAAATAGCTTCGAATCCCGTGACCTTCATCTTCCAGGCGTGGGAGCGACTGAAGTCTGCGGACATACGAAGGAGACGCGCGATCCTCGGCGGCGTCTTTCGGTGGCGGGTCACCGACGTACACCTCGCATTTGCTCGTGAGAGATCGGTTCAGGACGATTCCGGCGCCGAAGCAAGCACGAAGTTGCCCAGAGATCTGCTGCTCGATGCCGTCCTTCAGCACGATTGCGTGTATTGGATGTCGGGGAGTGGAGTCGCGCAGAGCCTGTACGTCAGGCGGAAGTGATATCTGAAGGCGGTTCTCCACGGACAGCAAGTTGACGAGTATCGGCGCGAGCGAGCGCTGGCCACCGGGGTAAGTCCAGAACGCGGTCAGCGCGGATCGATCTACCGTGTGGTCGAGCCAGCCCCACTGTTTCTCCGCGGTGTAATCGTTCTTTCGAGCATGGACGTTCGCATCCAGCCAGGCTCGTAACGCGTCCTCGTCGCCTTGCATCTCCCACTCGACCGCCGCCAGGACCGGCCCGTTCTCTCTGCGTTCGAGGTTCCTGAGAACCTCGCGCAGCGTGGACGTCTTGCCCGCGTTGTTGGGGCCTACGAGCACAACAATCGAGTCCGGCCTCAACTCAAGCTTTTGGCCACCCGAGAAGGCGAGTGAACGGAGTTGCACACGCAGGCTGTCGTTGCCCTTAGTTGCGAACATCTGCACACACCCCACCACGTACGGGAATTCACGCTTGCCGTAACTCTAATCGAGGGGCTGCTTTTCCGCCAGGTTCCGGCGCGGGTACTCCGCAGGGCTGTAGAATCTGTGCGCGGCGTTACGCCGGCTTCTTCGTTAGCTACTGGTCCAGAATCCCCCACACGGTCAGGGCGACGATAACGTCGCCGGTCTTAAGGAGGAAGGCGTCGGTGTGGGGCGGAGCATGGCTTCAGAAGCGGGTTTCGTACTCACGGCAAATCCTGGTCAGCGCGGCGCCGTACTCGACTTTCGTTTCGGGTTCATCCACCCATTGGAACGCGTAGGGCGGCACGTTCTCGGCGCGGAAGCGGAGGAAAAGGAACTCGTCGAACGCCGGACGGGCACGGCGGAGCAGGCGGTCCTGCGCCTCCTCGGCCTCCTGGACCGGGTGCTTGTACTTCTTGCCGTCGGTCGGGAACTTGCGGCGGCCCTCGAAGGACAGATACCGTTCGGCGCGGTTGATGCCGACGATTCCGACGCAGATCGCCCGCGGATTGCTGCTCTTGAAATGCGCGACCTGCGTGGACAGATCGTTAATAACGCGGTCGATCTGCTTGATCATCGCCTTGGCCAGGATCTTCGTCTCCGCACCAATCTCGATCGAGGCGATGCGCCCGCGCGGCACGGCGAAGTCAGGAACCACGATCGCGGCCACGTCCGGCACGGCCTCGCCGAACGTGCCGTCGCCGCGGCGGGCGTGGCGGCCTACGGTGACGTTGGCGGTGTTCAGGACGGCGCGGCCGGCTTGGACGCGCTGGACGAGCTTCGGCGAGCGGCCCAGCGCGAGCAAATCCTCGTACAGGAACGATGCAACGTAGTCGCCGAGGTTCGACCGGCGGTGCTCGTACTTCTGGCCGTCGAAAAGCCCGCGAAACGCCCCGAGTAAGCGGTAGTCCACCTACGCTCTCCTGCTCGCCTGCCTCGCCGGCGCGGCCGGCGCGGCGAAGAACTCAAGGCTGGCGTTTAACGTGCGCTGCGCGAGCCGCTTGCGGATGAGTTGGAGGTACGACGGTTCAATCTCGACCGAGATGGAGTTGCGGTCGCACTGCATGGCGGCCAGCGCGGTCGTGCCGGTGCCGGCGAAGGGGTCGAGCACGGTGTCGCCGACGAAGCTGAACATCCGAATCAGCCGGCGCGGGATTTCCAGGGGGAACGGAGCGGGGTGGTCGCGGCGAATCTGGCCGGTGACATCGCTCCAGACCGCAGTAAACCACTTCGCGTAGTCGTCGGTCGTGATGTGGCTGAGCTTTTCCTGCTGCGCCGTCGGTTTTCGGTATCCGCCGGGTTTGCGCAGGAAGAGGATTTGCTCGAGGTCGTTCTTGACGACGCCGTTGGGGAGATTGGGCTTGCCGAGGAAGCGGCTGGACCTCGACGCCTCGAGGCGGATGTTGGCGACCTTCAGCCAGCGAATGGGCGTGAGGTTGTCCAATCCGATGCGCCGGGCCCGGACCTGGATGTCCGCCGAGAGCGGAAGAACATGGTGCCGCCCGGCTCGTTTGCGGGAGATACATACGTCGCCGACGACGCACGCGACGCGCCCGCCGGGGACCAGAAGGCGGAGGCATTCGGCCCAGACTTTGTCGAGCTCCTCGAGAAACAGCTCGTACGCCTGGATGTTGCCGAGCTGGCCTGGGCTGTCCGAATAGTGGACGAGTGCGCCGTACGGCGGGGACGTGACGACGAGGTGGACGCTCTCGGACGGGATGAACGAGAGGTCGCGAGCGTCGCCCAGGTGCACCGAGTGTCGCGTGAGCATGGAGCCGTCCTCCGGGCCATGCGGATTATACCAAGTCGGTGGAAGCGCTGGTCACGAGGCAGCGTACGACGTGCGGCGTTTGGTCAACGTGCGGGGTGGGTGGGGGCGAGGTAGGTCAGCGTCGCATCTGCAGAGGCCGCGTACGCCTGACGCGTTGGCGTGAAGGTTGGCGACGGGGGGCCGACGCGGGATATAACGACCTCACATCGTAGGTCCGATAATAGATATTCTGTTGCGTTCATCAACGCCCACCTGCAACTGGTGCGGGCCAAGCCACTTTGCCACCTTGGCGGCCCGGCCACTCTCACGGCGTCCGGCGGCGCGGGTGGTCGGTGCGCTCTTCGGGCGCGCTCGGTTTCGGGAGTTGGTCGAGCGGGATGGATGACGCGACGTCGAGCTTCTTGTTCATCAGGTCGAAATCGTAGATCACCGCCTTGCGGGCCGCCGCGTCCACTATGACCAGCAGCTCTTTCGTGTTGGTGATCTGTTGCGTCAGCATTTTGTAGTCGCCGGCGTGGTCGTTCATGCCGATCGCCTGGGCGGGCGTTTGGGCCAGCAGGATGAACGCGACGAACAGGATGGTCGCGGTGACCGCGAGCACGCCGATGGCGAAGGTCTTGCCGTCCAGCGGCACGGGCGTTTGCGGAGGCATCCCGGCATTGCCCGGCCTGGGCGATGGCGCCGAACGGTCCAGCGGCACGGGCGTTTGCGGGGTCATGGCGGCATTGCCCGGCGTGGGCGATGGCGCCGAACGGTCCAGCGGAGCAGGTGTTGGCGGGGTCATGGCGGCTACTCCTTGTTGTGCCGGAAATCCTGTTCGAGATGCCGGTAACCGCCGTAGTCCAGCTCGCGTGTGCCCTTACGGAAGTAGAACGTGTGCAACATGCGTTCGCGGACGTCGAGCACGTAGAGTGCGTCGAAATGCTCCTGAATCTGGCCGGCGACGACGAGGTAATTGTCCGAGGCGTCGCCGGACTGGGCCGCGGCGACGCGTGGCGTCGTGCCGGCGAAGACGAGGGCCGTCAGCAGAATGAGGTTGAGGCAGATGAGCCCGGCGAGGCAGGTCGTCTTGCGCATAAGCCGCTCCTGGCAGCCAGGTTCGCGCGTTCCACGTCGGCCACGAGTGGCCGACGCTACGACTGCTAGTCCAGGTGGGTGCGGTGCGGGTTCTTGAAGGCCACGGCAAAGACCGCCAGCACGATCACCAGGCCGGCGACCCATTGGATGTACGGTTTCTCCACGGCCTTGTAGGTGATCCCGGGCTCCTGAAACTGGACCTCCTGTTCCTCCTCCTGCGCGCGGACCGGAGCCGCCAGCACCGCGCAGAACAGAACCAGGGGCCCCAGCCACCGAAAACGCTGCCACACCGCCCGTCGCATCCGCGTTTCTCCCAAGATTGTCACGGTCACTGCAGGATCGTACACACCGCCGCCGCGATCGGCAAGCTGCGGGCGATATGGAGCGCGGACCGGGTGTACCGCCGGGGATGTTGGCGGGCGGCGGAAATCAGAGCCCAGAGCGCAAGCGACGGGTTCCCGGTCAACGCGTGCCAACCGGAAACGCAAGGCCCTCCGGCAACCCCGCGCTGGCGCTTAGGGCTCTGCTGGCCGGGTCCCACCCCGTACTGCGAAACGACGCGCCGACCACCACAGTCTTGCGGTACACGCCGCGGACCGGGGTCGCGGAGTCGCGCCGGCTTGAGCAAAGGGTGTCGGCGGGCTATCCTGCCCCGCGCTGTGTGCGCCCTTGCGGCGCGCCATCCGGCCGGCTCGTGCGCCGGCCGAGCGGTTCTCCGACCCCCAACGAGCAGAGATCGGAAACGCTATATGACGAGCCCGATACAGAAAGTCATTATCATGGGGGCCGCGGGACGCGACTTCCACGACTTCAACTGCTACTGGCGCGACCATCCGGCGTACGAGGTGGTCGCGTTCACGGCGACGCAGATTCCGAACATCGCCGGGCGGGTGTACCCCCCTGCGCTCTCCGGCCCGCGCTACCCTAAGGGCATTCCGATCTACGTCGAGGAGCAGCTGGCCGAGCTGATTGAGAAGCACGGGGTCGATCTGGTCACGATCGCGTATTCGGATCAGCCGCACGAAGTGGTCATGCACAAGGCGGCGCTGGTGAACGCCTGTGGGGCGGATTTCTGCATGTTGGGGCACCGGCACACGATGCTGCAAAGCACCAAGCCGGTCATCGCCGTGTGCGCCGTGCGGACCGGCTGCGGGAAGAGCCAGACCTCGCGGGCGGTGGTCAAGATCCTGAAGGCGGCGGGCAAGAAAGTGGCGGCGGTGCGGCATCCCATGCCGTATGGCGACCTGACGAAGCAAATCTGCCAGCGCTTCGCGACGTTCGAGGATCTCGACCGCCAGGAATGCACGATCGAGGAGCGCGAGGAGTACGAGCCGCACATCGCGGTCGGAAACCTCGTCTTCGCGGGCGTGGATTACGAGCGGATTCTGCGGGCCGCGGAGGCCGAAGCGGACGTGATCCTGTGGGACGGCGGCAACAACGACATGCCGTTCTACAAGCCGAACCTGTTCATCACCGTCGTCGACCCGCACCGGGCGGGCCACGAACGCCGCTATTACCCGGGCGAAACCAACTTGCGCATGGCCGACGTGATCATCGTCAACAAGGTGAACACGGCCAAGCCGGACCACATCGAGCTGGTGCTCAAGAACGTCGCCGAGACCAACCCGGACGCGGTCGTCATCATGGCCAACTCGCCGGTGAGCGTGGAGGATCCCGAGGCGGTCCGCGACCGGAATGTGCTGGTCGTCGAGGACGGACCGACGCTGACGCACGGCGAGATGAGCTACGGCGCGGGGCACATCGCGGCGCGGAAGTACGGAGCGGCGTCGATCGTCGATCCGCGACCGTATGCCGTCGGGTCGATCAAGAAGACGTTCGCAGCGTTCCCGCACGTGACCGAAGTGTTGCCGGCGATGGGCTATGACAGCAAGCAGATCCACGAGTTGGAGCAGACCATCAACGCCGTCAAGTGCGATGTCGTGCTGATCGGCACGCCGATCGACCTCGGCCGGATGCTGAAGATCAACAAGCCGGCGCTGCGGGTGACGTACGAGTTGGCAGAGTGCCTCCCGGGGCAGCTCGAGGCTGCGATGCGGCGCATTTTGTAGCCGACGCGGCTCAGCGGGAGCTTCAGCCCTCCCCCCTACTCCCCTGCCGCTGCGTCGAGGATCGGCCGCAACAACGGCTCCTGTCCGTGCAACCAACGGCGCACGGGCTTGTGGTTGATGAAGATGCGCGGCGTCTTTTGCAGCCCGGCCCGCTGGGCCGTCTCGGAGCCGATCAGGGCCTCGTTCGCCACGGCCGCGCTGACGCCGGAGTCGTCCAGCAGCAGCATGAAAACATGGGCATCGAAGCCCATTTCCGCCACCGCCACACACAGGTCGTCGTCGTCCAGCCGCTGCGGGTTGCGCATCAGCCAGGCGTGCATTGTCCAGAAACCCTTGGCGCCGCCGAGCTCGCCCGCCACATCCGCGGCGGCGGCGGCCCGGCACGCGAGTGGATTCTCATCCTCCTCGGCCGACGGGTTGCAGGCGCGGCTCAGCGGATAGGCGTGAAACGTGTACTGCACGTCGTCGCGCCCGGCTGCGAACTCGCGGACGATCCGGTCGGCCAGAGCGGAATTCGGCTGCTGGTAGTCGCCCCAGACGACCACGCGCACACGCGCCGGGTCGGGGCCGAGCGTCCAGGAACGGTTCGTGAGCAGCAGGCGAAACGGCCGCTCCGTCCACCAGTCGCGGATGAAGGCGTCCGTGGCCGGCGGCGGATGGTCGTTCTCCGCCGTTGCGGCCGGCACTTGCGCGCTGGCCACTTTGCTAACCAGCCGCGTTAGCGCGTTGCCGGCTGACCAGCCCGTGAACTCGACGCCGTTCACGAAGATCATCGGCGTCGTGCTCAGCGCGAGCTCGAAGCCTTCTTCGACGTCGGCGTGCACGCGGCGGGCCGTTTCCTCGCTCTGCATGACGCGCTCGAATTCGTCCGCGTCGAAGCCGAAGTCGCCGACGGCCTTGCGCAGCTCGTCGTCCGTGAAGTGACCGCCGTGGTCGAAGAGCCAGAAGTGCAGCTTCCAGAAGCCGTCGTCGCCGCCGAGCATGCCGGCCGCCTCGGCCGCCCGGGCGGCCAGGCACGCGCCCGTGTGCCGATTCGGGGTGTACGGATTGCACGCGGGGTCGCCGGGCCACTGCTTGACCGAGAGCGATAGGTCGTCGTGCTCCTGAAGCAGCTTCTTCAGCTCGCTGTCCGTGTCCTGGCAGGCGCCGCATTGGTAGTCCATGAATAACACGAAACGCAGGACGGCGCGCTCCGGCCCGAGCCGGTAGCGGCCCGTGAAGGTCGCCGAACTCCGCGCGGACGTCGGCTCTGACGTCGCGATCTCGGACGGCGGCGGCTCGACCGGCTCCGTCCCGGCTGCCGGCTGTGATTCAGCCACGCTCGGCTGGCTGGCGGCACGCTGCCCGGCCGCCAGGATCGCCGCGCTCGAACGCTCGAAGCGCGTCTCGGCGACGGCTTCCGCGGCGTGTCGCGTGTGAGTCTCGACGACCGCCAGGACCACGGTGACGACGCCAAAGGCGAGCGCGCCGGTGGTCAGCGGCCAGCGCACAGCGGGAGGGCGAAGCTCCGGCTGAGCCGCGTCTAGCGCATCGACCCCGGCTCGGCAGGAGCCTCGCTCTCCCAAGCGGCGGGCAGACCATTCTAGGAGCATCCAGAACGCGACGTTGCCCGCATGCGTAGCCAGGCAATACGGGCACAGGTATCCGCCGCGGAACATAATGAGGGTGAAGCTGATCGACGCGAGGACGCCGACACGAACGATCCAGCGCACGACGCCGGGCACGCCGTGGCGCATAGGAAACCAGGCCGCCAGTAGCGCGAGAAAGTAGGCCAGGCCGACGTACGACACCGGCCAGCGAATGTACGGCACCCTACCCCAGACGCTGGCCGCGGCCTGCTGGCACGGGCTGCCCGCGCCGCAGCCCGGGAGGCTCAACCCCACGACGTGCTCGAGCGACAGGAGCAGCGCCGCCGCCGCGCAGACCAGCAGAAGCACGATCCCGGCGATGAATGCG
>CAIWOY010000252.1 GCA_903914415.1 uncultured Phycisphaerales bacterium
CGGGCTGGTGGCGCACGGTAGCGCGCCGTTCCGGCTTCTGGAGCTGGCTCCGGGCGCCATTCGCCGATCACACCGCGCGATTCCCCAAAACGGCGCTCGCCGCGTAAGCGAACACCGAAAACGGACTTCTACAACGGACTGTTAGACAGGTTTTGGGATAGGTTCTAGGCAATCAGCACATACCAGTTTACAAGGCCCGGAGGCCATCGCTACGTCCGCCCGGGCTCGGACTGGTGAAATATCCGGACTGAGGGCGGTCGGGGATCGAGTATGATGTCTCCGAATTGCGGCGGACTGTTGAGAATTGAGCATGGTGTCCCCGCGGGTTACGGGCGCTAGGAGACCTTGTGAGCGATGCATCGCGTAAGCAGACCGCGGAGGACAAACCCCGCTTTTTGTACCGTGGCGTGAACGCGCACATGGAAGACCGCGCCCTGGAGCCAAAACGCAAAGGCCCTTTCGAGCATACCTTTGAGCGGCACGACTACAGCAACATTAAGCACGATGGCAATGCGACGTATGGCCCCTCAGTCCCAAACGCGGTTCTCGGTCACCAGCTCGACCTGGAAGAAGCTCGTAAAAGTGGCATATCGACGACACCGAAACTCGAGCGAGCGCGCTTTTATGCCCTCGGAAATGGTCGTCACTCTCGCGGCCACATATTTAAGTTCGATCGCAATCTGTTGGCTGCACACGGAGTGTGTGAGTACGTCGTGGCCAAGTCGGTTACGGTTCCCCACGTCCCGGAGGACGAGGAGGTCATCCTCGTTGCACGTGACGGTGGCTCCCTGCCTGAGCAGATCGTCGTGGGGGATCCCGAAGAAGTAACGGCCGTAGGACAAGACGTTGATTGAGCGGGGACAGGACAGGAGCCGTTTTTCAGGCACGGCGACCGCGAGTCGAACAAGGACGGCTGGAAGCTGACACCGACGTCTCTATCGTGCCTCCGTTCCTCGGTGGTGACCTTTTTTTCGCTGAAGCCCGCCAACCCCCGCTTCCGCCCGCCGCCAACAACCCCGTCGTCCCTCCGCCCCTGCGCGCCTCGTCGCCTGCGCCTGGACGACCCCGGCCAGCCCCCCGATAATCCGCTTCCGGACCGAAGACCGAAGTTTTTTTCCTCAAGCGCAAGGAGTCCAACCGTGCGAATTCTGCGAGCAAACCTGCTGCCGGCCGTTGGGTTACTGGTCTGTGCCGCCGCCGTCGTGGCCGGCGACAAGGGCGAGAAGAAGGACCCGCCGGACAAGCCGAAGGTGACGAATCCGGGCCTCGAGAAGCTCAAGTCGCTGGCCGGCGAGTGGATCATGGAGTCGGTCCAGGAAGGGGCCGACGCAAAGCCGGAGAAGAAGACGGACGAGCAGGTCGCGATCGTCTACAAGGTCATCTCCGCCGGCAGCGTCGTCATGGAGCACATGTTCCCCGGCACGCCGCACGAGATGGTCACCATGTACCACCTCGACGGGCCGGACCTGATGCTGACGCACTACTGTGCGCTGGGGAACCAGCCGCGGATGAAGGCGGAGAAGAGCGACGACCCTAGCAAGCTCGTGTTTAAGTTCGCGGGCGGGACGAACATGGACCCGGCGAAAGACGGTCACATGCACGATCTGACGCTGACGTTCGTCGACGCGGACCACATCAAGGCGGAGTGGACCTATTTCGAGGACGGCAAGAAGAGCGACGTGACGGTCTTCGAGCTGAAGCGGAAGAAGTAGTGGCGGCGGGTGACTTAGAGCCCCGATCAAGACCTGGACGTTTCGACCCTCCCCCAGCCCCTCCCTGAGAGGGAGGGGGGTTCTGTCAGGCACACTTAGCGACCGCCGCGCCCCGCGCCTCGCGAAACTCGGACAGGCCACAGCCTTTGCCAACCCGCTAATCGCCGCGCGCCAGCACGACGAGCTTCTGCGCGGGCAGGTCAATGTCGGCCATGTGCTCGCCGCAGAAGGCCAACAGCGCCCGCTCGATCTCGGCGAAGAGGTCAATGAAGTACGTTCGGTTGGTGGCATCGAGCGGTGAGTTCAGCACGTTTTGGATGCCCGTGCGCACCCGGTGGAAGTAGCCGCGCGTGCCGCTGTCGGGGCCGTCGACGCCCATGGGATCGTTGGCAAAGAAGCCGAACGCCCGCATCGTCAGGATCCGCAGACCCGCCTCGCGCACCTGTTCCTCGAACTGGTAGCGGCTCCGCACCAGCATCCACTCCGTGCGCATGGCACAGCGTGGCAGGTATTCCGTGGTGAAGATGCGCCCGCCCGGCGCGACCAGGCGGGCCAGATTCGCCAAGGCCCGGGTAAACAAGTCCACTTCGGGAATGTGGAACAGGACGTTGGCGATGTTGATGCAATCGAACGGCTCGTCGACCGACAGGTCCGCGGACGTGATGTCGCCCACGCGGTATTCCAGGCGCGTACCCGCTGCCGTGGGGTGCCAACGCTGCAGAAGCTCGATGGATTGCGGCGTGACGTCCATGCCGCGCAGGAGCGCGGGGCGGAAATTCTCCAGAAAGAAGCGGATCCACCGGCCCGAACCGCAGCCGATGTCGAGCACGCGCCCGCCATCGACGCGGACGGCCAGGTCGCGCAACAGCCGAGCGTAGAGCGGATACAGCACGCGGTCCTCGATCGGCGAGCTCGACGCGAGGTCGCCAGTCGTGTGCGCGCCGTCACTCTGCTCCTTCCAGTGCCGCTGGTAGAAGCTCCGGATGTCGGCCTGCGTCATCGGCATGGGGTGTCTCCACGGGACGGCGGCTCTGCGGCACGCGGGTGACAGATACCGGCGGTCGCCACTGCCGAACTGGCGCCGCGGCGCGCCACGCCACGCGGCGCGGGTAACGGCGCGGGGGCATTCCGTCCTCTCTTCGGCCCGCACGCTCCGCGCGGCTGAATCCCGCCCGCGGCCGACGCGCGTCGGTTTGCCCAGCGCGGCTGCGGGCGCAAGACTTGCCGCCGGAGGCGCGCCGGCGCGCTGGTGCTCTGGTGACGCCGGCCGTGGTCGGCAGCGCGCGGATCGCGCGTGGCAAGCAGCCTTCGTCCGTCTCGTTGGCCACGGGACGGCACCTGAGCAGTCCCGGCAGGCTTTGTGATTTCGATCTCATCCCGTAGAATTCCGATTTCGCCGCCCGCAGGAGAATCGGCCCCATGCCGTTGTCGTTCAAACCGTTCGACCAGATGACTAAGGAGGACTATCGCAACATGGGGCTGAAGGTCGGGCTCGAGGTCCATCAGCAGCTTCTCACGCGGCACAAGCTGTTTTGCCGCTGCCCGGCCGGACGCTACAGCAGCGCGTACGACGCCGAGATTCTGCGGCACATGCGGCCGACGCTCTCGGAGCTGGGCGAGTACGACGGCACCGCGCTGATGGAGAAGAAGACCAGGAAGAACATCTACTACCGCATCCACCACGACACGGTCTGCACGTACGAGTTCGACGACACGCCGCCCTTCTTCATCAACGACACCGCCCTCGACATCGCGCTCGAGGTCGCCCTGCTGCTGCGACTGAACATCGTCGGCGAGCTGCACATCGCGCGCAAGCAGTACCTCGACGACTCGATCCCCACCGGCTTCCAGCGCACCGGCATCCTCGGGGGCGACGGGTGGGTTCCTTTTCGCGACCGAAAAATCCGAATCCGTCAGCTCTCGATCGAGGAGGATTCGTGCCGCGAGGTCTCCGATGTTGGCCACGACCACGTTTTCCTCACTGATCGTCTCGGCACGCCGCTGATTGAGACCGTCACCGAGCCGGACCTGCACACGCCGCAGGAGGCGGCCGAGGTCGGCCAACTTCTGCGGCTGCTGGCCCGCGGCACAGGCAAGGTCCGCACGGGCTACGGGGCCACCCGGCAAGACGTGAACGTTAGCGTCGCCGGCGGCACGCGCTGCGAGATCAAGGGTACGCCGCAGATTTGGCGCAACCCGCGGCTGATCTACAACGAGGCCCGCCGCCAGAGCAGCCTGCTGCGTATCCGGCAGTTGCTGCGTGAGCGCGGCGTGACGCTGGAGACATTTCAGTGGGCGGCGCAGGACGTGACGCGCCTGGTGGGGCAGACGAGCTACGAGCCGCTGCGGCGGACGATTGCGGAGGGGCACGTGGTGCAGTGCGTCGTGCTGCGGGGGTTCGACGAGATCGTCAACGAGACGACGCAGGAGAACACGCACTTCGCGAAGGAGTTCGCGGACCGCATCCGGGTCGTCGCCTGCCTGACGCACACGCCGAACCTGATCCACTCCGACGTGGGCGCGGAAACATCGCCGGGGCGCGAGCGCGTGGCGGCGGTGTTCGTTCGCCGACGGATTCGGCCGTTGACCGGCCAGGAGGTTCACCACATCGTGCGCGCGCAGGTGGGCAAGTTGGGCGATCGGAGGTTCGCGCCGCCGGCGCAGAAACGCTGGTACTTGATCGGTGAGGTTCTGCGGGAGTATATGGGGTGTGTGGATGGGCGGCGGCTGGTGGCGTGGGTGTACAATCGGCTTCAGGTTCCGCCGCCGGGGCTGGTGAAGACCGGGAGGAGACTGAAGTCGGAGCGGAGTCCAACGGTTGGAGTCGTGTCGTGGTCGGCGGACAAAACAGACAAGCGGAGGACAAAGCAGAACTTTGTCCTACCAGAATGTGTGTAGCGTGTTCTTGAGTCAGGACAGTAGGAGCAGATGGAATGGCAGACAAGAAAGCAGACTTGGCCGGACCTGGGATCAGCACGTACCCCGAGGTTGAGAAGATCCTCCCCAATGACTACCGATCGGTTCTTGACCCCAAAGAGACGCAAATCGCGCTTTCGGCGGTCAAGCGGTACATCGAGGATGGACTGTGCAAGGAGCTGAACCTGTTTCGCGTCGAGGTGCCGCTGATCGTCGACCACGAGAGCGGCGTCAACGACTATCTCGACCGCGACGGCTCGCGCACGCCGATCGAATTCCCGTGCGGGCTGGGGATCGAGCCGCGCATCCGGGCGCAGGTCGTGCAGGCCGCGACGAAGTGGAAGCGTTCGGCGCTGAAGCAGTTCAACTGCAAGGTGGGCGAAGGGATCGTCACGGACATGCGGGCAGTGCGCAAGGACTACTTCCTTGACCACGATCACAGCGCCTACGTAGACCAATGGGATTGGGAGCGTGTGATCACGAGCGAGCAGCGGAACCTGGGCTTCCTCAAAGAGATCGTGCGGAAGATCTGGAAGGTCATCAAAGGTGCCGAGGTTTCCATCCAGAAGGAGTTCCCGAAGCTGAAGGACCCGCGGTTCCCGAGCCTGCCGGACGAGCTGGTGTTCGTGCACGCGGAAGAGATGCTGGACCGGTTCCCGGATCTGCCGCGGAAGCAGCGCGAGACGAAGTACGTCAAGGAAGTGGCGCCGGCGATCTTCATCATCGGCATCGGGTGGGTGTTGCAGGACGGCTATCCGCACGAGATGCGGGCCGCGGACTACGACGACTGGGTGACGCCGACGGTGACCGACAAAGGCAAGCCGGCGCACGGACTCAACGGCGATATTCTCGTCTGGAATCCGGTGACGAAGCGCCGGCACGAGCTGACGTCGATGGGGATTCGCGTGACGAAGGAGACGCTGAAGCAGCAGCTCCAGCTCTCCGGGCAGCTCGATTTCCTCAAGCTGCCGTACCACCAGGCGATCCTGAACGACCAGATTCCGCTGTCGATCGGCGGCGGGATCGGGCAGTCGCGGACGACGATGCTGCTGCTGCGCAAGGCACACCTGGGCGAGGTGAGCGTGACGGTGTGGCCGAAGCAGCTCAAGGACATTTGCCGGAAGAAGAACATCAACGTGTTGGAATAGGGACTAAGGGGCCAATGGGCCCGGTTGGCGAGGCTGACCGGGCCCCGTTGCTTGGGATGCGAAGGTTGCCAAGTTTTCCCGGGCGCGCCACCCCCCTCTTGGCCATGTTCGGCCGGCGGGGCAGAAAACCGGTTTCGGATGCGTTCTGAGCGTGCGGCGTGGGGCGAACGAAGAGTATCGGGGTGGGGCTATAAAAACGCGGTTTGGAGCGTGCGGGGCGAAGAATCTCAAGAGTCTCATGATTGTGCGGGGCGTAAATGAGACTCTTGAAACGGGGCGCGGGGCATCCGCGCGGGTACGGGATAAGTATTCATCGGAAATCGGCGGAAAACCAGGCGCGGGGGGCAGGTTGTGCGAGATAGGCGGCGGCTGTGCAGTTTTGGTGGCTGGTGGCGGAGATTCACCGCGAAGGACGGCGAGGACGCGAAAGCGGACAGGGGACGGGATTGGCGGGGCGGGCGGCGAACCGGGGCGTGGGAACGTGGGAAGGTGGGAAGGTGGGAAGGTGGGAACGGGGTGGGAGCGGTCGGGATTGGCGGCGCGGCGCGTTGTGGCGGGTGCGCATCGAGGCGAGAATGGGCCGCGGGGCGGAGCTAGCGAGCGATGACGGCCAGGATTCCGCACAATCCGATGATGATTCTGTCGGCGGGGACGAAGGTGGTGCTGCGCGGGGCGCTCGCGCCGCGGGATTCGGCGGCGGCACAGCCGGCGGGGGCGGTGGGGGTGATTATCAAGTCGCCGGCGGATCAGCGGCACTCGTACCGGGTGCGGTTTGTGGACGGGAGCGAGGCGCCGCTGCGGCGGACGGAGTTTGTGCTGCTGAAGGAGGTGCAGGCGGAGGCGGCGGGGCTCACCGGTGGGACACCGGTGCCACAGGCGGGACGCACTGCCGACACGGCAGTGGCACCCGGAGGCACGGTCGACACGGCACGGGCACACGGGGGCACCGCTGAGACAGCGCTGCCACACGACGTGCTGGCGGACTTCGACCTGTATGGGTGCGTGATTTACCGGTGCATCGTCGGGTCGCGGGCATACGGGCTGGCGAGCGACGAGTCGGACACGGACCGGCGCGGGATTTACCTGCCGCCGGCGGAGATGCAGTGGTCGCTGTACGGCGTGCCGGAGCAGCTTGAGAATCCGGCGACGGAGGAGGCGTACTGGGAGCTGCAGAAGTTCCTCGTGCTGGCGCTGAAGGCCAACCCGAACGTGCTGGAATGCCTGTATACGCCGGTGGTCGAGCACGCGACGCCGCTGGCGGAGGAGCTGCGGGCGATGCGGGGGGCGTTTCTGTCGAAGCTGGTGTACCAGACGTACAACGGGTACGTGCTGAGCCAGTTCAAGAAGCTCGACACGAGCCTTGCGCGGCACGGGAAGATCAAGTGGAAGCACGCGATGCACCTGATCCGGCTGCTGCTGGCGGGGATCACGGCGCTACGCGAGGGGCACGTGCCGGTGAGCGTCGAGGAGCGCCGGGAGCAGCTTCTGGCGATCCGCGACGGGCAGATGCCGTGGGGCGAGCTCAACCGGTGGCGGCTGGCGCTGCACCATGAATTTGATGCGGCGTACGCGGGGACGAAGCTGCCGGAGCGGCCGGATTATGAGCGGGCGAACGCGCTGTTGACCAAAGCGCGGCGGAGCGTCGTCGGAAATGGGTAGGGCTACTCGACGGAGCGTTGCGCGGACCGGTGGAGAAGAAAGGCGCGGCTGGGGCCGTGGGTTGTGGTCCTGAGGTGAGGCGGCGGTGCGCCTTGTGGGTGCGGCAGTCTTCGGGCATGATGCGGTATAATCGTCGGAGAGAGACGAACCTATCGTGGACTGCGAGCGTAGGACGGACATGGGCCAGCCGCTGCCGGATTTTGCCGACCCGCCGGTGGTCGAGGTTGCGCTATCGGTGCAGTTCGACCCGCTCGCCGAATTGCGCACGCCGCAGATCGGGCTCCTTTGGGCGGATTATCGTCAGCGATTCCGTTCAACCGAGGAGCATCCTCCGCTGGACCCGGTGATTGAGCGGTTCGGGGTGCCGACGCCGCCGAAAGCTCAGTTTCAGGTTCTCAGCGCCCCGCCGGTACCGCGCGTGTGGTTCGTGAACGCGGCGGGCACCGAACTCGTGCAGGTTCAACAGGATCGGTTCATTCACAACTGGCGCAAGGTCGGCGGTGCTGACACCTATCCGCGCTACGAGCACGTCCGTCAGACCTTCGAAGCCGAGCTGAAGCGATTCGCGGAGTTCGTGAAGAAGGAAGGGATTGGAGAGCTGCGCCCCAATCAGTGTGAAGTCACATATGTGAACCACGTTGTGCCCGGCGACGCCTGGAAGCAGCACGGCGAGCTGGACACCGTTGTGACGGTCTTTTCGCCCCGCTATAGCGACACGTTCCTGAAGGCCCCGGAGGACGCGCGGATTCGACTCCGATTCGTGATCCCGGACTCCGTCGGCGAGCCGTGTGGCAGACTGCACGTTGCCGTGGATCCAGCATATCGAGTAGGCGATGACACGCCGATTTTCGTGATGAATCTCACGGCGCGCGGGCGGCCGGACGGCGAGGGGCTGGACGGCGCAATGCGGTTTCTGGACAAAGGCCGAGAGTGGGTAGTCCGCGGATTTGCGTCCGTAACAACGACGACGATGCACTCGATCTGGAGGCGACAGGATGCCCCTCACGCTCAATAGACCAAGACGTGCGGAGAGGCTGAGCGACCCCGATTCGCATCCAGCGAACACGACAACAACGCTCCCTATGTGGGCCACGCTGTCGGCGGGTACGCCCGGTTACCGAGAACTTCGGTATCCGTTTGCATGGGGCGACTTCGTGGTGACCGTCGTAGGGGAACCGCGGCCCTGGTTGACGCCCATGATGCAGGCCTTCGGCGCTCTCTTGGAACTCCGCACCGGCTGGGATGCGTATGGTTCGCCTCCGATCCAATCGGCATACATTGAGTCCGCGCTCGCTGTGATCTTCGCAGTGATGAGGGACGACACGCCGGCCCCATCCGTCGTCCCGACGAGTCGCGGCGGCGTGCAGATCGAGTGGCACACGCGCGGAGTCGATCTGGAAATCGAATTCGAGACGCCGTTTCTCATCCGCGGTTCCTTCGAGGATCACCGCACCGGACAGTCATGGGAGAAGGACCTCTCGTTTGATCAAAACGCGCTCGTCCAGGCCATCGCGGTCCTGTCGCAGCGGACGTGACCAACGAGGGGCGCGTGATGCCCGGCCCGCCGTATGAGGACGACCCTTCGATTCGAGATGACGCCGCATTGTGGCGGATCATCCACCCGAATTGGATCGTGCGGGACGACAACGAGCGCGGCTGGCGAATCAGTTCGGCGGCGTTCTACGACAGCAAGGATGGCTCTCCTCTATCGGTCCTGCTCGCCGAGATCATCGCCAGCACCGGCCGCACCGCCGATGATCTGCTGATGCGGTTCACGGGACGTGGTCTCGCCGCCATCACCGCGGCGGCGGCTCGCGCACACCGACAGGGAGTCGCACGCACACCACACCCAGACGAGCCTGCACATGCGTCCGTGTTCGGCGACAAGACCGGCTCGGTGAGGCGCGCACTGGCCCAGGCCGCGAATTGGGTCCACTTTCCGAAGTGAGCGCGGTCGAATGCGCGGCCGCATGTGGTTCCGTGGAGCGGCTGGGCATGTGTCCCGGAGGGTGGTCACGCTGGCATACGGGGATGGATGATGGCGGTGGAGCGGTCCACGCAGCGGAGCGCGGTCTTGCGGGGCGAGGATTCTCGCAATGCCAGGTGCTGACTTCAACGCGGCTCATCGGTGTTCGATCGGTCACCGCGAGCAGGTTCTGCGCAGTGAGCGGTGTGGCTGTTTTTGCTGTTGCAGCATTTTCGCGCCGGCGGAGATCGAGGAGTGGGTCGACAACGACCAGACCGCCCTGTGCCCCCATTGTGGAATCAACGCGGTCATTGGCTCCGCGTCGGGGTATCCGATCGAGGTTGGGTTCATGCGCTTGATGGAAGCCCGATTCTTCGAGGGCGCGAGAGTGAACGCCGGGGTGGTTCGGGAGGCCCAATTGGCGTTGAGCGACAGGCTCGCCGCGCCAGCGTATCCGCTGCTTTTTCTCACTATCAGCGGGGCGCACCTGTACGGATTTCCATCGGAGGATTCGGATCTCGACGTGCGGGGCGCGCACATCTTGCCGGCGCGGGCGGTGATGGGCCTGAGCGTGCGGGACGAGACGATCGAGCGGACGTTTCGCGTGCCGCGCGAGGTGCGTCAGGCACAGAGGCCTGACGCTACGGGCGGAGCGTACGAGATCGATCTTGTTACGCACGACGTGCGGAAGTTCTTCCTGATGCTGCTGAAGCGCAACGGGTATGTGCTGGAGCAGCTCTATTCGCCGCTGGTCGTGCACACGACGCCGGAGCATGAGGAGCTGAAGGAGATCGCGCGCGGGTGCGTGACGCGGCAGCACGCGCACCACTATCTGGGGTTCGTGCGGACGCAGTGGGGACTGTTCGAGAAGGAGCGGCGGGCCAAGCCGCTGCTGTACGTCTACCGCGTGCTCCTCACGGGCATTCACTTGATGCGCACCGGCTTGGTCGAGGCGAATCTCGTCCGCCTGAACGAGGAGTTCAGGTTGCCGTACGTCGAGGAGTTGGTGGCTCAGAAGGTCGGCGGCAGCGAGCAAAGGCCGTTGCGCGACGGGGACTTCGATTCCCATGCTCGGGAGTGTCAGCGGCTGACGGCGGAGTTGGAACGGGCGCGGGATGGGAGTAAACTGCCGGATTCGGCGAGCTTACAGACCCGCGCGGCGATGAATGATTTGCTGCTGCGGGTGCGCGGGGTGGAGCGGAAGCCCGGCTGAAGCCGGCTGGGGTGCGACGCGGGGGCTGAACTCCACCAGCTCAAGCTGGTGGCAAGGGCCGGTCGGCTGAACCCGACCACCGGATTGCGTTCATGAATGCGCCGACAAGACGGCGTCGACGAGAACACGCGGTGGGCGATGCCTACCGTACAACATGAAGCTGTGCTGGGTGCTGGGGCAGACGACGGACCGGGCGGAGGTGCGGCGGCTGATGCTGACGCCGGTGAGCGACGAGATCACGGAGCGGGAGCCGTACGACGGGTACCTGGTGTACCAGGAGGCGATACCGGAGGTGCAGGAGTTCTTGCGGTCGATCAAGCGGTAGTGCGAAGTTCAACTTCGCACTACCCGAGGTTTCGCTTCGCGGCGGCGCGGTCGGCACGAGTTCAGAAGACCGGGCCCTTATTCAATCGGCGGCCAGAGGATCCAGTCGCCGTCGGGAAGCGGCTCGGGCGGGGGGTGGTTGGGGTTGGGCGGGGGGCGCCACATCCGTGCGAGATGGTTGGCCCGCGACTCGCGATTGGGGGCGTCCGGCGCGACGTTTGGCACGTTTGGCAGGCGTCCGCCATCGTCCTTGCGATCGACTCCGACCGAGTAGAGCAGCGGCTGTCCGTCGACCAGGCGGTACTTGAGGGGCTGGCCGTCGTAGCGGTCCGGCGGGACCTTCGGCAGCCACTGCGGCGTGAGGGCGGCGAGCGACGACGGATATTCCCCGTGTCGGCGGCGATACAGCTCCAGAACGAGGGCGGTGAGCGTCGCGTCGCGGGTCTGCGTGGCGTACTCTCCGATGCGGCCCGCGTTGTCGAGCGCCGGCGCGAGGATGAATAGCGGCCAGTAGCGTACGTGGGCGAGCGGCGAGCGGCCCATAGCCTCCAGCCCGTCATGGGCGACCTGAGCGGGGCGCTCCCAGAGCGGCAGTTCGGCTTCGACATCGCTGCGGTCGATGTAGTCCCGGAACGTGGCGTGCAGATCGCGCCGACCGGCCATCACCGTGCTCGCGGCAGGGAGCAGAAGCTTGGCGCAGGCGCCTCCGAGGGGGGAGTTGTCGCGCGTCTGCCCGTCGACCATGGTAGCCATGCCGAGGAGGTCCGGACGCGGGAGGCCGTCGCCGTGGCCGTCGTCGGTGTAGTAGCGCTGGAGCATGTCCTCGAATATGGCCCGTTCGCTGTCGAAGCGTACGCGCAGGGTTCCGCCCCCGACCGTGGCGAGCCGATGGGCGATGGCGACGAGTTGCTCGGGGCTGAAGAGCTGCGGGTGGTCGTGGAGCAGAGTGCCGAGCAGGTCGCAGGCGCGGCTCGACAATGCGACGGCGACGAGGTCGCCGATCAGCACGCGTGTTTCGCGGGCGTGGTCGGCCATTTGCAGGATTGCGCGTATGTCTGCGTCGGCGCGCCCAGGATCGTTCGTCTCCGCGGCGCGGTACGCGTCGATCGTCAGCAGGCGCGTGCCGTCGCGCAGCACGGGCAGCGGCGGCAGCATCAGGAACATCACGAAGTCCGGGTCCTGCACGGCTGGCTGCGCGGGCGCGCTGGCGGACGGCGCGGCGTGCCCGGGGTTCCACAACCGGGCGTCCTCGTCCTGGAGCTGGGTGGTATAGACCCAGGCGAGCTTCGGCATGGCGGCGGCCTGCCGGTACAGCGCGACGGAGCGCGCGTTCTCTTCGACGAACTCGACGAGTGCGGGCCAGTCGGCGCGTCCCGGGCGTTGACTCACGTTGGCGCGACCGCCCGGCCACTCGCCCAGGGCGAGCGCCGCCGCGCGATAGATTGGCCAGGCGCGCTCCGATTCCGGCACGGCCAGGGGGGCCGCGTTCCATTCGGCGGCGAAGTTCCGGGCGATGTTCGGCCGTTGTGTGTAGATGCGTACGGCCTGGACGGTGTACACGATGAGCACGAACAGCACGAGGGCGCCGATCGTCCGCCGCGTAAGCCGGAGGGCCTTCCAGAGGGCCGGGCGATTCCGCCGCTTGGCCCGACGGATCAGCTTGGCGGCCTGGGCCGGGTCGCCGAAGGACGCGGCCAGGTCGTCGGCGGCTGCGCCCGCGGCCAGGCCGTCTTGGAAATGCGCGAGCAACTCGCGCGCAACTTCGAGCTTTTCACGGCGCCAGAGGCGCGTGCGACGGATCACGCCGCAGGTGAGTTCCGCCAAGCTGGCCGGCAAGCCCGCGGCGGCGACCGTGCGTTCGGCGTCGAGCGCCGGTGCGAGGTGTCCGCGCAGCAATTCCGTCAGGGGCGTGCGCAGGACGCGTGCCGCCAGCGAAGAGCGGTGCGGCTCCGGTTGGAGGGCGGTGGCACTCATGACGCCGCCTCCCAGCCGGCCGTCGGTCCGGGCAGAATGCCGAGGGTTTGCATGGCGCGGGCGATGGCCAGCCATTGTCCGGTCTGCTCGGCGAGCTGGGTGCGGCCGGAACGAGTGAGGTGGTAGTACTTGCGCTCGCGGCCGGAGGGGGCCGTGCGTTCGGTGCTTTCGATGAAGCCCTTGGCCTCGAGGTTGTAGAGCATGGGGTAGAGCGTCGATTGCCCCATGGCGAGGACGCCGTCGGAGCGCTTCGAGAGGGCCTCGACCAACTCGTAGCCGTACATTTCGCGACGTTCGAGGAGCTTGAGGACGGCGACCGGACCGGCGCCACGCATTAGTTCGCGCTCGATTCGCACGGCAGATCTCCCATGCCAGGGCCTTATACTATGTCACACATAGTATAGCACACAAACCGTGGCATGGCAAATAAGCTCGGGTGGCAGACGCAGAATTTCGGTGCCGGGCGGTGCGGCCGCCCTACGACGGGCACGTCGTTCCGATCCGGGCCACGAACGGGTCGATGTCGGCGAACGAGACCGTATTGTCTCCGTTCGCGTCGGCGTTGAGCCACGGGCACGTGGGGTGATTCACATTCCAGGCCGACTCGCCGGCCAGAGCCTCGACGAATGGGTCGATGTCGGCGAAGGTCACGCGGCCGTCGCAGTTTGTGTCGCCGGGGCAGGCCGCGAGGGCCGGTGGGACGGCCCAGAACTGGATGTCGTCGATATTCCAGCCGGAATACGCCCAGGCGCCGCTCCTGATCTGGTA
Source organism: uncultured Phycisphaerales bacterium (assembly GCA_903914415.1). GTDB lineage: Bacteria > Planctomycetota > Phycisphaerae > UBA1845 > Fen-1342 > Fen-1342. The sequence goes on from CAIWOY010000252.1 coordinate 13,681, forward strand.
GCCCCAGCGGACGTAGACGGCGGGCTGGTTGTCGGCGGTGGCGGCGAGGTCGTACTCCTTGAGCGACCACGCGCTGTCCACGGTCGCGGTGGACCCGTTCGACCAGACTGCGGTCCAACTCGTTCCGTTGTTGGAGACCTGGATCGTGTCGTCGGCGTAGGGCTGATAATCCGAGTTCAGCCAGCGCTGGAACTTGAGCTTCGTCGCGGCGTGGCCGGTGAAGTCGAACGGGCCGGCGGTGAGGTAGTAGGGTCCGCCGGGCGTCGTCGAGTAATCGCCGCTGAGGTTGACGCCGTAGACGTTCGTGCCGGTCGCGCCGTTGTTTGGGTCGTGGTTGCCGTGGGCGCTGCCGCCGCCGCCGGTGGGGAGGCCGAAGGCCCACTGGCCCTGCGTAGTCCAGCCGGGGTCGGCATCGAGCGGGAAGCTCAGCACCTGTTCGGGGCCATTGGGCGTGATGGTGAAGTCGGCGTCCGACGCGTCCTCGCCGGTATTGCCGTCGGCGTCGTGCGCGATGACTTTGGCGCGGGCGTGGGTGGTCGCCAGGTGGGGCACGGTCCAGGTGAAGGTGCCGTCGTTGGCTTCGCCGGTGGCGATGGTCGTCGGGAAGGTGGCGCCGCCGTCGGTGGACAGGTAGATGTCGATGCTGGTGACGGCCACGTCGTCGTGGGCGATCCAGCGGATATCGAAGGGCTGACCGCCGAACCAGACTTCGCCGCCGTTGGGTGCGGAGACGGAGACGGCGGGGATTGGGCCGGACGGGTAGGCCGGCAGGTGCATGACGATGCAGTGCATGGCGCCGGCGGCGCCGATAATGCTGCTGTTGTCGATCTGGTGGATGGAGTAGCCGGGCATGGCGGCCTGGAAGGTGGCGAGGGCCTGGGCGTCCTGCGCGACGTTGAACTTGGAGATGAACACCTGGTTGTTGATGACGACGGCGTTGGTGTAGGTGTAGTGGGTGCCGCCGGTGTTCCAGCCGGGGGTGCGGTAGACGGTGTAGCCGCGGGCGGTCAGATCGGTGACGGCACCCTCGGTGATGGTGTAGGGCTGGCCGGTGGACGAGGCGTACTGGCCGATGATGACCTTGTTGTCGCCGACGGGGAAGAACCACATGTCGATGTGGCGGGTGGAATCGAAGCTGGTGGGGAAGCCGGCGTAGATGGTGAGGTTGACGTTCTCGTACGCGGCGAAGAGGTCCTTGATCTGTTGCTGGGTGTAGCCCGGATTCTCGTCCACGATCAAGGTGGTCATGAAGGCGTCACGGTTGGTGAACAGGTGGAAGTTGCCGCCGCCGTGGGTGAGGCCGATGTCGTATTGCGAGATGCCCCAGAGCGTGGCCAGATAATCGTTGAAGGCGTCGTCGTTGGGCCGCGGGCGGTTGTAGGTGTGGTCGATGATGGCGCGGTTGCCGTCCTGGAAGATGAAGCGTGGGCCGTAGTCGCGGATCCAGACCGTGTCGGTGATGCACTCGATGAACTGGACCTGGCTCATGTGGGCGCCGGCCGCGTTCAAGGTGTTGTAGACGCTGGTGTGCTCGGAGGCGTTGTCGACGACGACCCACACCGCGGCGGCCGGATCGTTCGTCGTGATTCCGACGGCGAGCTGGGTCAGAATGTCCGTGTAGCCCTGCCACGAGATGAACAGCCCGTCCATCGGCTCGTATTCGGCCGGCGTGTGGACTATGCCGGTCGGCGGCGTCAGCACGCCCTGGGGGGGCTGGGGCAGCGGCAGCAGGCGTTCCTCGGGCGTCATATACGCCGGCAGCGGGTGGTCCTTGTCGTGCGCGACCGGCGCGGGGACCGCGGGGGGCACTGGCGGTGCGGTCTGGGCCAAGCCCCAGGTGGTCAGCACGAGCGCGGACAGGATCGCAGCGCCACGGATCTTCATGAAAGGCTCCTCACCGCCTCACGTCGTCGGAGAGCGCGGTGGGTATCCGGGGGGATTCTCCACACCAACGCTGCCCCCATTCTAAGGAGGCGTGGCGGGAAAACAGAAGCGGATTTGCCGCGGGGAAAGGCCGTTCCGAAAGAACACGCCGGACGGCGCTCGCCCAGAGAGTCGCACCGTCCGGCGTTTACTTATGGCTCGTGCTTCGCCGCCGGCTGGTCCACCAGCCTTATACGCGTGCGGGGCCTCCGGGTCAGCAGTCCATTGACCTGTACGATTTCGGCGTGTTTGCAGCCCAGTTCGCCGGTCCGTTCCCCACCGCGGGTGATGGCGGCGGTGGTAACGGGGGCGGTGAAGCAGGTGCTGGCGGCGGCGGGAACGAGGCTCTGCAGCCCTCAGCCGAGGCGTGGACCCACCACTATGCCAGTCTGGCCCTGGAGCTCCTTCCGCTCGGCGGCCGCGCCTCTGTGACGGTGCTGGCCCCGAACACCACCTACGAAGTTCACTACCGGGCCGACTACGAGTTGGTGGACGGCTACATCATGTTCACCCTGGGGGTCTCGCCGATGAACGCCGGTGCCGAAGACGGCGCCCGCTTGGCCGAGGATTCGTGCGTCATCGGCCTCTTCCAGTTCGTGGGCCGTGAGGAGGCAGCCTGGCACCGGGTGGCTACGCCGACCGGGGATCCGCAGGGCTACTGCCCCTACGAGCTTTCGCCCGCCGACTTCTGGATCCCTGAAGATTACGCAGGGGCGGATGACGGCGGTTCACAAGGTCATCTGCGCAACATCACCACCGATTCCCCGGGCGACCTGCACTTGCAGCTGTACGCGTGGTGGATCGATCCGAGCGCGTACATTGCCACCAAGGCGGAAACCCAGGCTGTGTACGTCGTCGCGGGCAACGCTGCCAACGACGCGGACGACGCTGACCCTCCGCCCGAGGAAGATTGACCGGCCACCGAGCGTGGAGGGCGTGGCGCTGGATCGGCCACGCCCTCCGGGCCGGCTCGACACGATGGGGGATTCGTTCCGCAACAGCACGACGTACCAATGGATGACCGGCGGCCAGTTCGTCGCGCACCCCGGGGACATCCGGCCGGCGTACGACGTGCACATCGTGGACCGCGAGCACGCGATCACGCGCGGGCTGGCCGACTTTGCGCTGCGGGATTCGGAGCAGTACTACATGCACGTGGACCCGGCGAACCACGTGCTGGCGACGACGATGTTCGCGGGGGGCGTGGTGATGCCCGCGGTGTGGACGCGTGCCTGGGGCCAGGGCCGCGTCGCGTACGCGTCGTTCGGGCATACGTACAAGGATTTTGACGTGCCCGAGGCGCGCGCGATCGTGCAGCGGAGTATGCTGTGGGCGAGCCGGTAGCGAGAATCAGGGAGTAACACGCGTGTCGGCGTTTCCGGTGAAGGTCGGCGTCGTCGGCTGCGGGCACATCAGCGGCATTTACCTGCAAAACGCAGCGGCGTTTCCGGTGCTCCAGGTCGTTGCGTGTGCCGATCTCCAGCCGGAGCGGGCGCGGGCCACGGCGGCGGAATTCGGCATTCCGCGGGCTTGTACAACCGAGGAGCTGCTGGCCGACCTGGAAATCGAGGCGGTGCTGAACCTGACGGTGCCGGGGGCGCACGCGGCGGTGGCGCTGGCGGCGCTGGAGTCCGGCAAGTCGGTGTACAACGAGAAGCCGCTGGCCCGCGAGCGGGCGGACGGGCAGCGGATCCTCGACTTGGCGCGGCGGAAGAAGGTGCGCGTGGGCTGCGCGCCCGACACGTTTCTGGGCGGCGGCTTGCAGACGGTGCGGAAGCTGATCGACGAGGGGGCGATCGGCGTGCCGGTGGCGGCCACGACCTTCATGGTGTCGCACGGTCCGGAAAGCTGGCATCCGGACCCGGAGTTCTACTACCAGGCCGGCGGCGGTCCGCTGTTCGACATGGGCCCGTACTATCTCACCGCGCTGGTGCACCTGCTGGGGCCGGTGCGGCGCGTGTGCGGCTCGGCCCGGAGCACGTTCCGCGAGCGGACCATCACGAGCGAGCCGAAACGCGGCAAGGTCATCCACGTCGAAGTGCCTACGCACGTCGCCGGCGTGCTGGATTTCGCCAGCGGCGCGGTGGCGACGATGCTCATGAGCTTTGACGTGTGGCACGCCAACCTGCCGATGTTCGAGGTTTACGGCTCGGCGGGGAGCCTGAGCGTGCCCGACCCGAACACGTTTGGCGGGCCGGTGCGGATGCGCGGCGCGGCGGACGCGGAGTGGAGCGAGGTTCCGCTGGCGTTCGGCTACACGGAGAACAGCCGCGGGCTGGGGTTGGCGGACATGGCGGAAGCGCTGCGCACGGGGCGTGAGCACCGCGCGTGCGGCGAGTTGGCGTACCACGTTCTGGATATCATGCACGCCCTGCACGAGTCGTCGGACACGGGCCGGCACGTGGCGGTGGCGAGTACGTGCGCGCGGCCGGCGCCGCTGCCGAGCGGCGCCCGAGATCGTGCCTGACGCGCGTCACCGTTGTTCGGCGTGTTCGTCGGGTTCCGCGCACTGAGCGGGCGCGCTGCCGCGGCGCGCGAGCAACAGGTGAATGACGAGCAGGGTGGCCATGATGACGTCCAACGTGCATTGCAGGCGCAGGTGGCGCTGCCCGGGGCCGGTCCATAAGTCGCCGAAGCACCCGCACGTCGCGGCCGACCGCTGCGTCATCAACAAACGCAGCAAGAGACCGACGAAGAGGGCGTAGAGGCCCACGCCGGCCAGGGCGGGAACAGCCGAACGGCCGGCCGCCACCAGCACGGCGGTCCCGACGACGAGCTCGGCGCCGGCGAGCACGCGGGCCATGAGGAGGGCCGTGGGCAGCGACAGGTTCAGCGTGTAGTGAATAAAAATGCCCGCGAGGAAGGGGTCGCGGAGTTTGGCCAAGCCCGCGAGTACGAGCACGAACGCCGGGACACCGGCGGCCAGGAGCGCGGCCGCGGTACGCCCGTACCCCGGGCGGTGCGCTGGCGCTGCCGAGCACTCACATGGGCCAGTAGACTCGGCGGTCGAGTTCGGTTCCAGGGGCGTCAAGGGGTCGGATTCCTTCGTGCCGACAGAAGCACGTGTTTGCGTGCAGCAGTTCCGCGCCTTCGGCGGTCCTTTGCGCCACATGGTTGTCCTGCGCGGAGCATGGTTGCCGCACGCGCGTACGCGCGCCGGCGCGGGGGCGTGCCCACCGCCTCACATGGGCCAGAAGAGCTCGCGATCAAAGCCGCTCGAGCCGACCTCCACCTGCCAGACCCCTTCGTCGGGGCAGTAGTACATATCGACGCGCAGGATTCCGCGCCAACCATCGGCCGCACTGAGGACGCAGCCGAAGACGGCCGTCAGGGTTGTGTCGTACTTGCGGAGCACTTCCTCGAGAGTTGGTTTGGGGCGCGTCAGGCGAATCACTCCGCCGACAACCGGCGGGTTCCACTTTTTCAGAATGTCCTGTGACTTGTACACCGAGTAAACGGGGCAGACCGCGCCAAAAACGGAGTCCGTCGCCCGGCGCGGGGCACACGCAGCCAGGGATTTCGACTGGGCGATGTCCAAATACGCTTCACGCGACACGGCCACTGGCCGCGGGACCGAGTCCGGATGTCCACGCCAGAACTCGGCCAATGTTTTTCGCGGGTCCATGTCGGTCGGAAGCGTTCGCCCTGTCATGTTGTAGTAGGACGCCTGCACGAACGTGTCGTCGGCGACGTGGTCCCGAAGCTCCCGCCGACCCGCCACGGCCCGTAGGTACGCGTCCGCATCCGGCTGCGCCAGGTTTTCGAAGAAGCGCGCAATCTCGGCGGTCAGCAGGTCTTCATCTACTTGCGGCCCCGCGGGTCGGGAGCGTACCCACCCGGCCACGGTCTCGCGCAACGCGGCGCCGTCGGCGATGTCGACGTAGTGGTAGTCCTGCCATTCCTTGCGCCGCGCGTCGAACCAGGGCGCCGAGCGCTTCAAAGAGGGGACCTCCGGCAAGGCATGGGTTGGCTTCGGCGGGCGCAGGGCAATGATGAGCGCGGCCGCGCCCACGACGGCCACTGCCGCGACGATCAGGCGGAGCCGCAGCGAAAACACGACCGGCCTCCCTTCTTCACGCCTACGCCTGCTGAAACGCCCCCTGCGCGTACTCGCGCCGGCGCGGGGGCGTGCCCACCGCCTCACATGGGCCAGAAGAGCTGGCGACCAAAGCTGCTCCCGCCGACCTCCACCTGCCAGATCCCTTCGTCGGGGCAGTAGTACATATCGACGCCCAGGATTCCGCGCCAACCATCGGCCGCACTGAGGACGCAGCCGAAGACGGCCGTCAGGGTTGTGTCGTACTTGCGGAGCACTTCCTCGAGAGTTGGTTTCGGCCGCGTCAAGCGAATCAGCGCGCGCACGACCGGCGGGCTCCACTTTTTCATATCCTGTGACTTGTACACCGAGTAAACGGGGTAGACCGCGCCAAAAACGGAGTCCGTCGCCCGGAGCGGGGCGCACGCAGCCAGGGATTTCGACTGGGCGATGTCCAAATACGCTTCGCGCGACACGGCCACTGGTCGCGGGACCGAGTCCGGATGTCCGCGCCAGAACTCGGCCAATGTTTTTCGCGGGTCTGCGTCGCCGGAAAGCGTTCGGCCTGTCATGCCGTGGTAACACGCCTGCACGAACGTGTCGTCAGCGACGTGGTCCCGAAGCTCCCGCCGACCCGCCACGGCCCGCAGGTACGCGTCCGCATCCGGCTGCGCCAGGTTCTCGAAGAAGCGTGCGATCTCGGCGATCAGCAGGTCTTCATCGACTTGCGGCCCCGCAGGTCGGGAGCGCACCCACCCGGCCACGGCCGCGCGCAACGCGGCGCCGTCGGCGATGTCGACGTAGTGGTAGTCCTGCCACTCCTGGCGCCGCGCGTTGAACCAGGGCGCCAAGTTCTCGTAGGCGGAAACCTTGGGTAGAGCGTAGACCGGCTTCGGCGGCCGTAAGGCGATGATGAGTGCGGCCGCACCCACGACGGCCACTGCCGCGACGATCAGGCGAAGTCGCAGCGAAAACACGACCGGCCTCCCTTCTTCCTGCCCGCGCCTGCCGAATCACGCCCCGGAGGGGCCGGCGCCTCAGCACGTGGCGTCTCACGCTACCGGACAGGCACGGTTGGCTGGCCGGCGCCCTCGGCGGGGCGGGAAATCGGAGTTGGCGCGTTGGCGCCCTCGGCGGACTTGAGTTGGCAGTCATAGTTGCCGGCGCAACACACGTCGCAATTACTCCCGACGCCGATGCTGGCGCCGCCGCACTGGTTGCAGGCCGCCTTCATGCCCGGATTGTTCGCCGTACAGCCCGGGCACTCGACTGCGGGGGCAGTGGCACCAATGTCGCGAAGGGGAACGCCGGGCGCCGGGGAGACGAGCAGGGGACCACTCTGCGCCAATGTGGGCAGGGCCCAGCCCAGTAACAAGCCGACCGCGGCGACAATCACAACTGGATTCTTCAACCGACGCATGGCTGACCTCCTTGACCAGCGAACGACAGCGAACTGTCAAACACTATTACGCCGTTTACCCCCCCCCCCCCCAGGCACTTGTCAATGAAAAATCGCGTTTTCGAACCAGAATACGGGTGATTGCCCGGGTCCGGGGGCGCTTCCGGGCGCCTCCTCCCCGCGCATTGCCGACGGATGCTGGCCCCGCTACCGTAGCCGTGGCGCGGATCGGCTCCAGCGAGTCCCGAGGACGTGTCGAGCTGAGGTGAACATGACGGTCGAAATCGAAGATCGCGCGGGCGTGAAAGTCGTGCACGTGCAGGGCGAGCTGGTTGGGGGGCAGGGCACGCTGGCCGACGCGGTCGTCAACCTCCTGGACGGTCCCGGCGTGGGCATCGTGATCGATCTGGCGGAGGTGCCGTTCATGAATTCGACCGGCCTGGCGGAGCTGGTGCGGATCACCGCGCAAGCCAACGTTCAGGAGAACCGCGTCGTGCTCGCGCGGCCGGCGCCGTTTGTGGCGGGGGTGCTCCAGACGACGCAACTGGATCGCTTTTTCGAGGTGTGTCCCACCGTCGAGGCGGCGCTGGCCAAGCTGCGGGGACGTCGGTCGTAGAGCGGATTCAATAGCGGTGCGTTGCCCGGGGAGGGCGATCCCGGCGCGTCGCGGCTCGGCAGGAGCCTCGCCCTCCCGACTGACGCCAGACCTTCTCCGCGCCAGTCGGCGAGCGCGGCGCGCCCTCACTCGCGCGAGAGGAGGAAGGCCGTGAGCGCGCCGAGCTGGAAGACGCCGGCGAACAGCAGCATCACAATCTGCTTGCCGAGTTCGGCCTGGAAGGCCCAGTCGGCGACGGCCGCGATGGCGAAGCCGACCACCAGAAATTGCAGCACCCAACCAATCAGCCGAGCGAGAGAGAAGTCGCGGTGTTGGCGTTCGCGGGTCAGCGTTTCGAGGCGGTCGCTCATGCCCGTCAGCAGCCGCTCGATGCGCTGCAACGCGAGCGGGGGGTCCGCGGGCTGCGACGCGGGTTCCGGTGCGGAGCGCGTGTCGGTTTCGCGCGGCGCGGTCGGGATGAACCGTTCATTCTCGGCTCGGCTGCGGGACAGTTGTTCGGTTTGCTCGCGTTCCATGGCCCGCCCTCACGCCTGCCACCCTTCGATCACCGCCTGGCGTAACAACGGCAACAGGATTTCGTGCTGGCCGATCACCGTGTGTCCGTGGCCGGGCGCGACAGGCCGCGTCACGACGTTCTGCGTCGGCCGGTAGTGGCGCAGCATGTCGAAGTTCGCCGCGTGCATCCCGGCCAGGGAATGCCCAGCGTTGCGGGCCACGGCGACCGCCTTCAGGAAGACCTCCGGCAGGATCACCGCCGAGCCGACGTTGAGCCACACGCCGCCGGCGCCGCCGGGCGTCGTGGCGGTCAGGTCGGCGACGACGGCGCAGATCGTGCGGAAGTCCGCGAGGCTGGCGGCACCGAGCGCGGCCCCGTCGGCCTGCGGGTGCATGTGGACCGTATCGGTGCCGACGGCGACGTGCACGGTCGCGGGGATTCGTGCGGCGTAGGCCGCCGCGAACAGGCTCAGGTGCTTGTGGCGCGTGTCTCGTTCGGTGAGCAGTTGACCGAGGGCCCAGCCGAGGCCGCCGCCTTGGGCGCCGAGCCGGGCGGCCGCGTTCATACGCTCGCACGTTTCGAGGACCATGCCGAAGGAGCCGTCGCGGATGGTCTCGGCCACTTCCTCGCTGGTCGCGCCGGTCTCGGCGAGCTCGAGGTCGTGAATCGCGCCCGAGCCGTTGGTCGCGAGCGCGGTAATGAGGCCACGCTGGATCAGGTCGATCACCAGCGGCGAGCAGCCGGTCTTGACGACGTGGCCGCCGAAGGCAAAGACGACCGGCCGGCCGGCGCGGCGGGCGGCGATGCTGGCGTCAACGGTACAGCGTAGCTCGTCGGCGCCGAGGAAGTGCGGGAGGCCGGCGAGCCAGTCGCGGAACGAGCAGCCCGGCGGGGTGACGCGTCCCAACGCGGCCATGTCGACCTTGTGGGTTCGCGCGCTGCGCGGCTTGAAGTGCAGCCGCGACCAATCCAACTCCGGCGGCCGATCGCCGTGCTGTTTATCGGTCAAAGGCGCTTCTCCACGGCTTGGCGCAGGCGGGTGTCCAGCTCGTCCACGGCCCCGCTTAGCGCCACGCGCACATCCAGCCGCGCGAGAGCGGGGCCGGTGTCCGGCCACAATGGTGCTAGTTTGACCCAATCCTTGCGAGTTGTCACCACCAGGTCCGCTTTCTCCGTCGCCGCACGACCCTGAATTTCGCGTACGTTCGCCGGGGAATACTGGCAGTGGTCGGCATAGCCAAACGTCGGATGCTCGTTGCCGGCCAGCCCGCGCAGGAGCAAGTGGAACTGCTCCGGGTTGCCGATGCCGCATACTCCGACCACGTGGCGTCCGGCCAACTCGGCTGGGGGGGCGCGACGGCCATCACGATAAACGAGGCCGTCGGGTTCGACGACGGCATTCAGTACCGGTTTCTCGCCCGCATAGTGCTGGATCTCATCCGTCACGCACGCGAGGTGCGCCCGCGCAACCAGATCGGCCCGCGTGACCACCAGCAAATCCGCGCGGCGCAGGCTACCCGGCGGTTCGCGCAGATGTCCGGCGGGCAGGAGATGCGGGCCGGATGAGGTGCGGACGTAATGGGGGATTCCGTCGGGTGCCCTGCCGGCCGGCTGGGAGAAGCTGCCCCACGGATACAACGCGTCGATGAGGACGATGTCGAGGTCGCGGGCGAGGCGCCGATGCTGAAAGCCGTCGTCGAGCACCAGGCAATCGACGTCGTGCTGCTTACGGGCCTGTGCCGCGCCCGCGACTCGATCGGGGTTGACGATGACCGGCACGCCGGGCACTGCCTCGCGGAATTCGAGAACTTCATCGGCAACGCCACCCGGCGGCGTCTTGTAGCCGCGGGTCAGGATGGCTGGCCGGCGGCCCCACGTTTGCAGCTTCTGCACGAGTGCGATGACGAGGGGGGTTTTGCCGGTGCCGCCGACGGTCAGGTTGCCGACGCTGATGACGGGGATGCCGGCGTGGTGCGTGGCGCCGGGGACGCGGTCGTAGTAGAGGTTGCGGGCGCCGATGACGCCGCGGTAGAGGAACGCGAATGGCCACAACAGGCGACGCATGTGAGTTGAAGCCCAAGCGGCCGGCGAGGCGCGGGCCGCTACGTTGGAGGCGGCCGGCGCGGCGCCGGCGGCTACACGTTCTTGAGCACGCCGACCTCGCGTTGCCAGCGGATGGCGCGTGGGAGGCCGGCGGTGAGGGGCACCTGCGGGCGGTAGCCGAGCAACTGGCGCGCCTTGGTGATGTCGGCGACGTAGCGCGTGACCTCGCCAGAGCGGGAGGGCTCGTAGCGTGCGTTCGGCTCGCGGCGGAGGGCGAGGGCGATCAGGTTGACCAGGTCCATCAGCGTTGCGCCCTGGCCATAGGCGACGTTGATCGTCTCGCGCTTCAGGCGTCCGGCGACCAGGGCGTCGATGCCCTGGATCACGCCCTCCGTGCAGTCATCCACCCAGGTGAAATCGAGCACTTTGTCCGGGCCGTAGACGACGATCGGCTCGCCGTCGGCGATGCGGCGGATGAAGAGCGGGATGACCCGCTCGAGGCGGTCGAGGTCACAGTCGTACCGCCCGTACACGTTGCTGAAGCGGAACACCAGGCACGGCAGGTCGTAGCACTCTGCGTACGAGTAGATGAAGGCTTCGCCCGCGATCTTCGAGGCGCTGTACGGGCTCTCCGCGACGACGAAATCCGCCTGGGCCTCGTCCGTCACGTGCCGGTGGATGTCGCCGTACACCTCGCGCGAGCTGCCGAAGAGGAGCGGGGTGCGCTGCTGGCGGCAGTAATCGAGCGCGCTGAAGGCGGAGGAGACGTTCTCCATGGCGCGCTCGGGGTGCTGGACGAGCTCGAAGACTTTCGCATGGGCGGCGAGGTGCACGACGGCGTCGAAGCGGCCCGAAACGGGCAGCGCGCCTGGCTTGCCGCTGCAGAGGTTGTGCTGGATCGTCGGGATGCGATCGGTCCAGGTGTTGGGCCGCCAGTCGATGCCCACGACCTCGTCGCCGCGGTCGAGCAGGCGCAGGCCGAGGTTCGTGCCGATCTGGCCGCTCGAGCCGGTAATCAGGATGCGCATGGCCGCTCCGTCTGGACGATGGACGCCCACGGCGGACCTTTGTAACGTGGATGCGTATGGGTCGTCAACGCGGCACCGCCTGGACGGAAGCCCGGGCCATACTCCGCCGAAGGTCGGGCGAGTTCCTGATCGTCAAACGGCACGCCGATCCCGACACGCCGTGGCAATTCCCGGGCGGGCGTGTGCAGGGACCGGCGCCGCCCGAGCAGAGCTTGCGCCGGCTGTGCGTGGCCGGGCTGGGGCTCGAGCTGGAGCCGCTCGTGGCGCAGGCGGCGTTCGTGCAGCGTTTCGGCACGCACACGGTGACGTATCTGCACTTTGTCGGGGCCGTTGCGGATGACCAGGCGACGCCGCAGGGGTACGCCGAGCTGCGTTGGGTCCCGCCCGGCCAGCTTTGCGAGTATGTGCTCGATGCGCCGTCGCGGCACATGGCGGACCGGCTGCTGGCGGGTGACGGTTAAGCAGGATGCACGGCTCGGCAGGAGCCTCGCCCTCCCCAGGGGTGCCGTCAGCTACGGAGGGCGGACGCTAGGCGCCTTTGGCGCGGAGCCAGCGGCTGACGCCGCGGTCGTGGGAGATCAGGTCCAGCAGCTCTTCGAGGTACGAGGTGAGCGGCGGGCACTCGGGGAAGCGGTCGCCGAGCTCGGCGCGCAGCCGGGTGTTGTCGTAGAGCACGTTCATGTTGAGGAAGGGCAGGTAGTTCCGCAGGGAGGCGAAGATGCGGCGTTGCTCCGGGGTGCGGATGTAGTTGCGGTGTACGTCGCGGGTCCACTGGGCGAGCGGGATCAGCCGCAGGGGCAGGGCGCGGCCGTAAAACCGATCGACGATCGGCGTCAGTTGGCCGAAGGTCGCCGCCCCCTCCTCGCCCGCGGAAATGTGATAGCAGTCGTAGCGCAAGCGGGGCAACTGCAGGAGGCGGATAATGCTGTCGACGACGAACTGCACGGGGACGGCGTCGGGCCGGCCGGCGGGGTTGATCGGGACGGCGTCCAGCTCGCTGAGCAAAGGGACGAACTGGAGAATGGCCCGCGCGAAGGCCGCATCCGGGACACCGGCGCTGAGGACCACCGAGGGTCGCACGACGAGCACCGGCAGGCCGCTCGAGCGAACCAGCTCCTCGGCGACGGCCTTCGAGTGGGTGTACTCGTTGTGGTGCTCGCTGCGCGGGCGGCGCCCGTCCTCTTCGGTCAGGCACGCGTTGGCGACGACGCCGCTGACGAAGGCGGTGCTCAGGCAGACGAGCAGGGGATTCCGGGTGCATTCGCGGGTGAATTCGATGAGGCGTTTGGCGCCGGCGATGTTGGTCCGGCGGCAGGCGGCGGCGCGGATAAAGGACGTTTCGGCGGCGCTATGAATAATGATGTCGGCTTCGTAGCGGACGCAGTCGAAATCGGCGTCGCTCAGGCCGAGGCGTTTGGCACTGACATCGCCGGCGACGGCGACCAGGTCTGCGCCGGTGTCCGGTTCGTCCGCGGTCGAGCGTTTCAGGCGGTGGGCCAGGCGCAGCTCGGGATGGCCGTCGGCGGTGGGGCGCACCAGGGCCCACACCTTTCCGACGGGCTGCGTGAGCAACGTCCGCACCAGCTCGCCGCCGATCAGTCCGGTGGCCCCAGTAACGAAGACGTTCGTGTGCTTCTGTAACACTCGTCACTCCCGGCGCACCGACGGCGTTCCCGAGGCACGTCACGGGACGACCTTCCGTCGCCGCCGGCGCTCGATCGTGGTGGCTACTTGCACCCGCTACGTCGAAGTGCAGCCGGCCGTGCTCAGGATACCGTCTGCGGCGGCGGGTGCAAACCCCGCGGGCGTGGATTATGGGTGGGCGGCGGCGGCTTCCTTGCGGCCCCCGGATGCCCCCAGCCCCTGCAATCCCGGGGGTTGGGGGAGTGCGGGGCGTTGCAGGGCGTCCGCATTGGGGATACACTCCCGTAGTTCTGGTTGTTTTCGGAGGCGTTTCTTGTTCGTGCGAAGACGGCAATGAGTTCCGCCGGCCACGACCCTGGTCCAGGGTCAGCGACCCGCCCACCCGGGGAGCAGCTCGGGCACTCCGGATCCCTGGCCGGGGCGGCGCGCCTCCGTCCGCGTTCGCGCCTAGACGCACCCCCTGGGCGAGCCTCCGCGGGGCCTACCCCTCTTCCGATGCCCACCTCTCGTTTGTGCCAACGTCCTCAAGACTGCAAATGTTCGACTTCTTCGCGCGCTACGCAGGTTTTTCGGCGGCCCACGGCCGACACGGGGGTCGGCCGCTACGTTGGACGGCCGGCACGAGGGTCGCGCCACATCGGGTGGCGGGCGCGGCTCGCGCGGTGCGGACTGTCGTTCGTGCGGCTATTCCGTTCGATTGTCAAAGAAAGGAGCGTACCGGCATGAAGAGGGTCAGCGGCTTCTTTGCCTCGCGCGCGGGCATCATCATCGTCGGCCTGGTCCTGGGCGGCCTGGCCGCCACGCTGCAGCGGCTCGGGAACCCGCCGAACATGGGTATCTGCGTCGCCTGTTTCACGCGTGACATCGCCGGCGCGCTCGGTCTGCACCGGACCGCCGCCGTGCAGTACTTGCGGCCGGAGATCCCGGCGCTGTGCCTGGGGGCGTTCGTGGCGGCGCTGGCGTTCCGCGAATTCCGGCCGCGGACGGGGTCGGCACCGATAGTGCGGTTCGTGCTCGGTGTGTTCGCCATGCTGGGAGCGCTGATCTTCCTGGGCTGTCCGTGGCGGGCGCTGCTGCGGCTGGCGGGCGGCGACTGGAACGCGGTTCTCGGCCTCATCGGGCTGGCCGTCGGCATCGGCGTTGGGGTGCAGTTCCTCAAGGCGGGCTTCAGCCTTGGCCGCACATACCCGACCAGAACGCTCGCGGGGCTGGCCATGCCGGCCGTGATGGTTGCGCTCCTCGTGCTGGCGATTTACTACCCGAGTTTCGCGCCGAAGCCAGCGACGGAGGCCGCGGGGCAAGCCGCTGCGTCGGCGCCGGCACCGGCGGCCTTGTTCCTCAGCAAGGAAGGGCCGGGGTCGAAGCACGCCCCGGTGCTGTACTCGATCGGGGCGGGGTTGGCCATCGGGTTTCTGGCGCAGCGGACGCGGTTCTGCACGGTGGGCGGCATCCGCGACGTCATCCTGATGCGGGACTTCCATCTGCTCAGCGGCGTGGTCGCCTTTGCGGCGGCCGCGCTCGCGATGAACCTGATCTGGGGGAAGTTTCACCCCGGTTTCGCGAACCAACCGATCGCCCACACGACGCACTGGCTGAATTTCGCAGGCATGGCGCTGGCGGGGCTGGCGTTCACGCTGGCCGGCGGGTGTCCGGGCCGGCAGGTGTTCCTGTCGGGCGAGGGCGACGGCGACGCGGCGGTGTTCGTCCTCGGGATGCTGGCGGGAGCGGCCGTGGCGCACAACTTCCTGACGGTCGGCAATACCGTGAATGCGGCGTACGCGGTCGTGATTGGGCTGGTGGTGGTAGCGGCGATCGGGATGCTCGGGCGCGAGAAGCTGCCCGTTGCGAGGTGAACATGGCTGTCAACGTAGACGCGCGCGGGCTGTCCTGCCCGCAACCGGTGATCCTGACGCGGAAGGCCTTGCAGGAGGCGGCCGGCGGCGGCGAAGTGGTGGTGCTGATCGACTCGATGACCCAGGTGTACAACTGCACGCGGGCCGCGGAGAAGCTCGGCTGGCAGGCCACATACGACGAGCAGGGTGAGGTCTTTACGCTCACGCTGCGGAAGTAGCGGCGCCGACCGGTTGGCCGGCGGCGGCGGGCGAATCATGATCTACCTGGACCATGCGGCGACATCCTGGCCCAAGCCGGAGCCCGTTCAGGAGGCCATGCTGCGCTACATGCGGGACGTCGGGGTCACGCCGGGCCGCAGCGGCCATCGGCTGGCGAACGAGGCGGAGCGGATCCGTCTGGATGCCCGAGAGGCGGTGGCGGAACTGTTCGGCGTGTCCGATCCGCTGCGCGTGCTGTTCACGTCCGGGGGCACGATGGCGCTGAACCTCGTCCTGTTCGGGCTACTGGGGCCCGGGGCGCACGTGGTCACGACTGGAATCGAGCACAACGCGGTGATGCGGCCGTTGCGGGCGCTGGCGGCGCGGGGCGTGACGATATCTGTAGTGCCGTGTCGTGCGGACGGGACGCTGGACGCGGCCGCGGTGGTCGAGCAGCTCCGTGGCGAGACGCGGCTCGTGGCCGTCAACCATGCTTCGAATGTTTGCGGGACCGTGCTGCCAGTGCGCGAGATCGGCGCGATCACGCACGAGCGGGGCATTCCGCTGTTGGTGGACGCGGCACAGACGGGCGGGGCGTGGCCGGTGGACATGCAGGCCGACAACATCGACCTGCTGGCCTTCGCCGGGCACAAGGGGCTGCTGGGGCCGGGCGGCACGGGCGGGCTCGTGCTGGGCGACGATTTCGACGTCGCGCGCTTGCCGCCGCTGGTGTACGGCGGAACGGGCAGCCGGTCGGAGCACGAGGAGCAACCGGAGTTTCTGCCGGACAAGTACGAAGCCGGGACGCCGAACATGGTCGGGTTGGCGGGGCTGGGGGCGGGGGTGCGCTACGTGCTCGAGCGCGGGGTGGCGCAGATTCGCGCGCACGAAGCGGCGTTGACTGGGCGACTGATCGCGGGTTTGCGAGGCATTCCGGGGGTGCGCGTCGTCGGCACGCAGGACGCGCGGCGCCAGACCGCGGCGGTGTCGTTCACGCGCGCGGGGCGGTCCTGTAGCGCGGTGGCACACACGCTGGACGAGGAATACGGGGTTCTCTGTCGGCCTGGGTTGCACTGTGCCCCGCAGGCCCACCGGACGCTGGGCACGTTTCCCGACGGCACGGTGCGGCTGTCGGCGGGGCCGCGGACGACGCCCGCGGAGATTGCGCAAGCGATTTCTGCCGTGGCGCAGGTGGCGAGGGTAGAATGACGTGTTCGAATTTGCCGTGATCCTGGTGCACAGCACGAGCCACGCGATCCAGGCGGAACGAGTGCTCGGGCGCGCGGGGCTGGCGGTGAAGCTGATCCCGACGCCGCGGCACCTGAGCAGCGACTGCGGGTCGGCAGTGCGGATTGCGGCCGGGGACCGGGCGGCGGTCGAGCAGTCGCTCCGGGCGGCGCAGGTGCCGATTGACCGGATTGAGTTGTTGGATGGCTAGCGCGCGATGGGGAGCGAAGGTGTTTCGCTCCGCCGGGCGCCGGGATGTTACAGAGGAATCGTCAATGAGCGCGAACGTGAAGGTTAGCAAGTCAGCGGGTTTGTTGGCGGCCGTGGGGTGTGCGGTCGCGGTGATCATGCTGCTGGCGGGTTGCGAGACGGCACCGAAGTCGAGCAAAACGATGGCGGTGAAGCCGGCGCCGAAGGCCGAAACAGGGCAGCCGAAAGCGCCGGCGCGTTCCGGGGCAGAGAAGCCGGCGGCGCAGAAGCCGGCGACCGGCGAGGGTTCCGCGAAGGCAGGTGCGAAGGCGCCGGCCGAGCCGCCACCACCGCCGCCTCCTCCGCCACCGCCGCCACCGCCCACTCCGGCCGCCAAGCCGCAGACGCCACCGCCACCACCACCTCCTCCGCCACCGCCGAGCGTCAAGCCCGAGGCGCCCGCGGCCGCACCGCCGAAGCCCGAGGCCCCCGCGGCGCCCGCGCCCCCGGCGCAACCGCCGGCTCCGCCTCCGGCGACGTCACCGGCACCCGGCGCACCGGCGCCGACGGAGCCGCCCGCGGGCGGCGTCGCGCAGATGCAGTTGAATCCGAAGGACTTCATCTTCGGCGAGATCTGGCAGGGCACGCCGGCGAAGCGCGAGTTTACGGTCAAGAACGTGGGGACCGCGCCGCTGACGCTCAACGCGACAACCTCGTGCGGGTGCACGGTGGCGAGCAAGCCCACGAGCCCGCTGCCGCCCGGCGAGACGACGACGTTTTCGATCACGTACAACACGGGGCAGCCCGGCCACGCCGCCAGGGTGGCGACGCTGACCACCAACGACCCGAACCAATCGACGGTAACGATCAAGGTGGAGGGGGACGTGAAGCCCCTGTTCGCCGCCACGCCGGCGGACCGGATCACATTCCAGGCCATGGAGCCGGAGTCACACGAGAGCCAGACGATCAAGCTGGAAAGCAAGTACACCGGTCCGCTCCATCTGAAGCTGAAGGCGGACCAGGATCTGGGCCGGTTTGAAGCTGCGCTGAAGGAGGTTCGGGAAGGCCAGGAATACGAGTTGACGGTGACCACCAAGCCGCCGCTGACGACGGGCACGAACGCCGGTGCCGCGATCCTGGAGACCGGTTTGGAGGCGGTGCCGACGGTCACCATACAGTTACTGGCGCTGGTGCAGCCGCGGGTATCGGTGATCCCGGCGCAGCTCTTCGTCACGCCGGCGACGACGCAACCGCTGGAGCAAATGGTGCGCGTGCAATACCGCGCCGACAAGCCGGTCAAGATCGTGGCCGTCAACCCGAGCCTGGACACGATTCAGTGCGAGGTGAAGGCAGACGCGCCCAGCGCGCCCGATGCGAAGACGGTGTTTCATCAGATCCGGGTCACGCTGCCGCCGTATGACCAGTTGCCCGCCGAGGGAGCCAAGATCGAGATTGTGACCGACGACCCCGCGCCGGAGTTTCAGAAGTTGACGTTGCAGGTGGTCAAGCGTATGCCGCCGCAGCCGCAACCACCGGCGGGCCGGCCAGGTCCGCGATAACAAGGAGTGCCGATGGCATCGCCCCCGGCGAAGCGCCTGACGCAGATGACCAAAGCCGCCGGCTGAGCGTCGAAGATGGCGCCCGACGCACTGGCGCAGGTCCTGCGCCCGCTAGCCGAGATGTTCCCGGCGGAGAGGTACGCCGACCTGCTCGTGGGCCTGCGGCCGAGCGATGATGCGGCCGTATACCGACTGGGCGAGGACCGCGCGCTGGTCGCGACGGTGGATTTCATCACGCCGGTGGTCGACGACCCGTATCAGTTCGGGGCGGTCGCGGCGGCGAATTCGCTGAGCGACGTGTATGCGATGGGCGGGCAGGTTGTGCTGGCCCTGAACGTCTGCTGCTTTCCGGAGTGCCTGGGCGCCGAGACCATCGGCGAGATCCTCCGCGGCGGCGCCGAGAAGGTGGCGGAGGCCGGGGGCGTACTGGTCGGAGGGCACACGGTCGAGGATCAGGAGCCCAAGTACGGCCTGGTGGCGCTGGGCTTCGTGCATCCCGCGCGCGTACTCACCAAGGGCGGGGCCAGGCCGGGCGACGTGCTGATCCTGACCAAGCGGCTCGGCGTGGGGATCATCACGACGGCGTTCAAGGCGGACCAGGCGCGCCCCGAGCACATCGCGGCCGCCGTCGACTCGATGTGCCGGCTGAACCGCGGCGCGTCCGAGCGGGTGCAGGCGGCCGGTGCGCACGCGTGCACCGACGTGACGGGATTCGCGCTGCTGGGACATGCGTGCGAGCTCGCGGAGAAGAGCGGCGTGCGGCTGCGTTTCGACGCGCGCCGGATTCCGTGGCTTGCGGGGGCGCAGGAGTACGCCGAGCAGTGGCTGTTTCCCGCCGGGACGGCGCGCAACCGCTCGGCGTATGCGGGCCAGGTGCGTTTCGCGGCCGGGATTGCGGAGGAGACGCAGCAACTACTGTTCACGCCGGAGACCTCTGGGGGGCTGATCGCCGCGATTCCGCCGGACCGGGCGGACGGGCTGGTGGCGGCGTTTCGGGCGGCGGGGGAGGATGTGTGGGTGGTCGGGGAAGTGCTGTCTGCGGGGGACCTGCCACGGATCGAAGTAGGACTGTAGGGTTTTCCCTAACAGTGTAGGTCGCAGCGGGGGTCACAGATTGTGCTGTGGACTCGTTTGTGGATTGCGGGCGCGCATGGGGAGTCGTACAATAACCGGCCAGTTGGGTGTTTGCGTCCGTGGATGGGTGAGCCATGCCCGAGGCGGGGCAACAAGCAGCGCGTGCGAATCGTCGGGCGCCGGGCAGGCGGCGGTGGGTCGAGTCTGCCGTGGTCCTCGCGGATCTGGACACCCAACTCATGCTCCGGGCTCAGGCGGGGAATCGGGAGGCAGCCAACGCGCTGGTTAAGCGGAACTTCACGCGCATCTCCAGGTACATCAGCCACCTGATCGGGGATCGGCGCCAAGCCGAGGACCTGACGCAGGACGTGTTCATGCGGGCGCTGGGGCGCGGGCAGCCGTACGAGCCGACGGCCAAGGTGACCGTGTGGCTGTACCGGATGGCGATGAACGCGGCACTCAACTACGTCAAGAGGCCGGATACGAAGCGGCGCGCGGCGGAGCCGCCGGCGGGGACGTGGGAGCCTGCGGACCAGCGTGCGTCGGCCCCGGATCAGCTTGTGGATCAGGCCGAGCGCCGGGCGCAGGTGGCGGCGGCGCTGCGGGATTTGCCGCTGAACCAGCGGGTCGCGCTGACGCTCTTCCTGCACGGGGGCTGCTCGTACGAGCAGATCGGCAGCGTGCTGGATGTCACGGTAGAGGCCGTGCGCAGCCTGTTGCGGCGGGCGCGGGCCGAGCTCCGCGCCCGGCTGAACGGGCTGCTGTAGCGCGACAGCGGCCCGGCCGGTGACGCCGCGCTGCGACCGGGCAGCGATTCCGCGACCGGGCGGGCCCCTTCCCGCATCACCGCCGGACAAGTACGATCTGCGACACGCCGGGAGGTTTGGCGGCGTGAAGGAGTGCGCCATGTATGGAAGCGCGGCGCGTATTGGGTGTGTCGCCGGGGTCGTCGTGGGTCTCTCGGCGCTGGCGGGCTGCGACCCGCTGATCCAGGAGTTTCGCGATCAGCTCGGGCTGTCGATCAACGTCGCGGCGGGGTTGCAGGCCGAAACGGTGGTGGCGGAGGCGGCGCACCCGACCGGGTTGGCGTTCGCGCCGGACGGGCGGGTGTTTTACAGCGAGAAGGACACGGGGCGGATCCGGGTGATGGTCGACGGCAAGCTGCTGGATGCGCCGTTTGCCGAGGTGCCGGTGAACATCGCGGGCGACCGCGGCCTGCTGGGCATCGCGGTGCACCCGAGCTTCAACGCGAACAGCCGGATCTACGTGTTTTACACGCGATCGCTCACCGGGCAAGTCACGAGCGATCCGAACGCCGTCGCGGACAATCGCGTCGTGTACTTTGTGGCGACCGGCGACGTGGCCAGCGAGGGCGAAGTGTTCGTCGCCGCGATTCCGGCGCAGGGTGTCGGGCAGCGGGTCGGGGGGCGGATCGGGTTTGCATCCGACGGCGCGCTCTTCGTCGCGGTGGGCGATCAAGGCAGCCTCGTGGCTGCACAGAATACGAGCCGGCTGTCCGGCAAGATCTTGCGCTACAACGACGACGGCACGATCCCGGCTGGAAACCCGATCGCCAACTCGGCGGTGTACGCGCGCGGCCTGCGCGACCCGCAAGGCCTGACCTTCGACCCCGTCAGCAAGCTGTGTTTTGTCACCGATCAAAACCTGGTCTCGGACCACGAGATCGACCGCATCGAGGCGGGCAAGGACTATGGCTGGCCCGCGGTCATCGGAGTCGCGGACACGCCGGATGAACTGGCCTATGCGGCCGCGACGCCGGAGTACGTCGACCCGCTGTTCACGTCGGGGGCGGACTTTTCGCCGCTGGTCGGGGTGGGCTTCAACCCGAGCACGAAGTACGGGTTGGACAGCGTGCTGAACCTGTTCTACGGCGTTTCGGACACGCAGCACATCAGGCGGCTGGTTCTGGCGGACGGGCGCGACGGCGTGGCGGGTGAGCACGGTTTTGCGGTCGGGCTGCCCGCCCTCATCACGGACATGGCGTTCACGTCCGCGGGAACCCTCTACGTCGCGTGTCAGAACGCAATTCTGCGCGTGGTGACGTTTCCGTAGCGTGGGTGACGGGGGAGCCGGGCGCCGCGAAAGCCGCCGGGCTACTTCGCCAGCTCCTCCAGCAACTCGCGCTCGGCCTGGGTCCAGTCCGAGAGCTCGTCGCCGGGGGCGCCATTGCGCGCCAGGAAGATCTGATGGGCGCGGAGGCGAATCTGCTCATCCGTTGGTCGGCGACAGGAAGCCTCTTTGGCGGGCGTTGGTCGGACGATGGTAGGTGGTCTGATGGCAGCCACCTTCTTGGTAGCTCGTTTCGCCTCTTTAGCCATGTGGGTATCTCCAGGCTCGGTTGAGTATTTCGATCTCAGACCCGTCGGGCGTATGCTTGCCGGCGCGGAAGCCGTCGCCGGTGGGTGCCGAACAACACGGACGTATTGTACCCGCGTGGTTTTGAGACGGTAAGGTTCCAGGCGGGAGAGATTCATCGCGCCGAGGGCCGGGAGCGCATCCGTGCGCGCGCCCGACCGTGGGTATTGCGGGCGAGTGCGACAACTCGGATCTATTTCAGATGCTCGGGCCGGCGGTACGCGACACGGCCGGCTTTGATGACCGCGCGGACGCGTGGGCGACCCGGGGTGTAGAACCAGGCGTCCAGTGAGGGGGCGTCCAGCACGACGAGGTCGGCGTCGAACCCGATCTCGATGGCGCCGACGCGCTTATGCACGTCCAGCGCGGCGGCAGCGTTCGCCGTGCACGCGACGAGCACCTCGGTGGGGAGCAGCCGCAACTGGCAGCAGGCGATGTTCATGATCCAGGGGAGGGACTCGATCATGCAGGAGCCCGGGTTGTAGTCGGTCGCCAAGGCCACGGGCAGGCCGGCGTCGATCATCCGGCGCGCGTCGCAGTGTGGAACGCCGAGGAAGAACGAAGTGCCGGGCAGGAGCACGGCGACGGTGCCGGCGGCCTTCAGGGCGGCGAGGCCGGTGTCGCTGACGTGCTCGAGGTGGTCGGCCGACAGCGCGCACAGCTCGCCGGCCAACTCGCTGGCCCCGATCTGCGCCAGCTCGTCGGCGTGCAGCCGGGGGCGCAGGCCGGCGGCGGCGGCGCGTTGCAGGATGCGGCGGGCCTGCTCCACGTCGAAGGCGCCGCGATCGCAGAACACGTCGCAGAAGCGGGCCAGACCTTGTCGCGCGATGCTCGCGAGCAGGTCTTCGCTGGCAATCAGGTCGATGAACTCGTCGGGACGGTCCGCGAACTCGACTGGCAGCGCGTGGGCCCCGAGGTAGGTCGCATCGAGGCTGATCGGCTGCTGACGGTCCAGCTCGCGAATCGCTTCGAGTTGCTTGAGCTCGTGCTCCGGGGTCAGCCCGTAGCCGCTCTTGCACTCGACGCGTGTGACGCCGAGGGCCAACATGCGGTGCAGGCGCGGCAGATTCTCGGCGACCAGCTCGTCGATGGTGGCGTTGCGGACGGCCCGGCAGGTGGCGTGAATGCCGCCGCCCGCCTGGAGGATTTCCAGGTATGACGCGCCGCCGAGGCGCCGGACGAACTCCGCGCAGCGGTCGCCGACGAAGGGGATGTGCGTGTGGCAATCGATGAGGCCGGGGATGACGCAGCCGCCTTCAGCGGAGAGCGTCGCGACGCCTTCGTCGAGCGGGGCTTCGTGGGCGGGGCCGAACCAGGCGATGCGGCCGTCGCGGATGAGCAGGGCCGCGTCGCGCAGGACGTCGAAGTCCCGCTGGCGGCGGCCGGCGAGCGGTCCGGGCGGCACGACGACGAGGGTTCCGATGTTTCGGATCAGGTGTGAAGTAGCTTCGACAGCATCCTTGACCATCTGGCAGCTCCGCGCGTTTTGCCGGCAAGATCGGGCCACGGGGGCCAAGCGTGGGTGCTTGTTGGACACGCCGCGGGTGTGGATAATACCACAAGTTCAATGGGTTCGGCTGGTCCCGTGCGCGAAGGAGAGCGAGATGTGGCTCAAGCGATTCGGGTCGGTGTGCCTGCTCGTTACGTTGATGGGGCTGGCGACGGGCGGTTGCGTGCTGAGCGTCATCCCGGACAACGGGACGGGGGGCACGACCACGCCGCCGACCACGATCACGATCCAGATCAGGAACCAGACTGGCCGGACGCTCGATCCACAAGTGTACGTGGGCAAGCCGGGCGAGACGCAGGACACGCTGTTCACGACGGCGGCCAACAAGCAAACCGGTTTCGGGGTCGGCAAGCTCGGCGTCATGGTGCCGGGCGATGAAGCGGTCCTGACCTTCAAGTGCGATCAGCTCGGTTTCTTTGGCACGGCGGGCGGGATCTTCGGGGACGATTTGCGGACGCCGCTGGGCACGGGCCAGAAGTACGTTTTCCAGCAGGACCAGAACGTCATCTGCGGTTCGATCATCGTGTTCACGTTCACCACCAACGGGTCGCAGTTGATCACCAGCTACGGTGTGTCGCCGACGGGCGGCTAACGGGCGGAGCGGGTCCGTGAGCAGATCGGCGGGCGCGCCGCGTGCGCGACCTGCACGCGATCCAGACGGGGGCTTAACAAGATCTTAACCGGTCCGACGTACACATAGTTGAGAGAGTCCGTCTCGGCCGGCATGGCTGGGCGTCAGGAGTCCGTCTAAGCACGAGGAGGTGCGTGATGCGCGCACGCGGAATCGGGCCGGTGGCGCTGGGTGTTGGGTTGGGCTGGTTGCTGTGCGGGTCGGCGGCGGCACAGAAGGCGGAACTGTCCGGCACCGTCAAGGTTGACGGGTCGAGCACCGTGTATCCGATCACGGCGGCCGCGGCCGAGCTGTACCGCAAGGAGCAGCCGCAGGTGCACGTGGTCGTAGGGATCTCGGGCACGGGCGGCGGCTTCAAGAAGTTCCTGGAGGACAACCCCAAGCTGCGGACCGACGTCAACGACGGGTCGCGGCCGATCCGTGCGACCGAACTGGAGCGGGCCACGAAGCTGGGCGTCGAGTTCGTCGAGCTGCCGATCGGCTACGACGGCATCGCGGTCGTCGTGCACCCGAGCAACCAGTTCTGCGATCACCTGACGGTGGCGGAGCTGAAGAGGATCTGGGAGCCCGGCAGCAAGATCAACAATTGGAAGGACGTGCGGGCCGGCTTCCCGGATCTGCCGCTGAAGCTCTACGGCCCGGGCATGGACAGCGGCACGTTCGATTACTTTACCGAGGTCATCGTCGGCCAGGCGCAGGCCTGCCGCTCCGACTTCATGCCCAGCGAGGACGACAACGTTCTGGTCAAGGGTGTCGAAGGCGACGCGGGTTCGCTGGGCTACTTTGGCCTGTCGTACTACAAAGCCAACCAGGCCCGGCTTAAGCTGCTGGGCATCGACAACGGCGACGGCCAGCCGGTCAAGCCGGACAGCCAGACCGTCCGGACGCTGAAGTACCGGCCGCTGGCGCGTCCGCTTTTCTTGTACGTGAACAAGGCGGCGCTGGCCCGTCCTGAAGTCAAGGGCTTCCTCGAGTTCTACCTGGGCAACGCCAGGAAGATCGTCGAACACCCGCGGGTCCGGTACATCGCGCTGAGCGACAGGCTGTACGGGATGGCGCGCGAGCGACTGACCCGCGGCACCACCGGCACCGTTTATGCGACGCCGGATACGCACAAGAAGAGCTTGTACGAGCTGTATGGCGTAGAGGGCCGGTAGCCGATGGCCAACGCGTTGCGCCGCGCGAAGGAAGCGGTGATTCACACGCTGCTCCTGGCGTGCGCGCTCGTCTCGGTGGCGACGACGCTCGGCATCATCGTCGTGCTGGTGGACCAATCGATCCCCCTGTTTCGAGAAGTCTCGCCGGTCGCCTTTCTCACGGGCACACGCTGGGCACCGCTGCTGGAGCCGCGCTCGTATGGCGTGCTGCCGCTGATCGGCGGGACGGTGCTGGTGGCGGCCGGGGCGTTGCTGGTCGCGGTGCCCGTCGGCCTGTGCACGGCGATCTATCTGAGCGAGTACGCGCCGGGCTGGCTGCGGCAGGTGGCCAAGCCGTTCCTGGAGATCCTGGCCGGGATTCCGACGGTCGTGTACGGCTACTTTGCGCTGGTGTTCATCACGCCCGAGGTGCTCCGGCGATTGCTGCCGCAGACCGAGGTGTTCAACGGCGCAAGTGCGGCGATCGTGGTCGGCATCATGGTCATTCCGACGATCAGCTCGCTGTGCGACGACGCGTTCCGGGCGGTGCCACGGAGCCTGCGCGAGGCGGCGTACGCTGTGTCGGCGACGCGGTTGGAGGTCTCGACGCGCATCGTCCTGCCGGCGGCGATGTCGGGCGTCGTGGCGGCAACCCTGTTGGCGCTGGCCCGCGCGATCGGCGAGACGATGGCGGTCGTGCTGGCGGCCGGGATGACGCCCAAACTCACGCTCAACCCGCTGGTGAGCATCCAGACGATGACGGCGTACATCGTGCAGGTGAGCCTGGGGGACACGCCGGCGGGAACGGTCGAGTACCACACCATCTTCGCCGTCGGGCTGACGCTGTTCGCCATCACGCTGGCGATCAACCTGGTTTCGCAGCGCGTGCTCAAGCGGTTTCGGGAGGTCTACGAGTGACCGCGCTCGCGGCGCCGAGCCTGTTTCGCCCACGGTTGCGGCTGCGTCGCGCGACCGGCCGCGCCTTTCAGGGGCTGTGTCTGGCGGCGGGGTTCGTGGCGGTGCTGGTGCTGGTGGTGTTGCTGGCCGACGTCGTCTGGCAGGGTTGGCAGTTCGTGTCGTGGCGCTTCCTGCGCGAGTTGCCGTCGCAACTCGAGCCGGAGACGAGCGGCATTCGCGGGGCCCTATGGGGCACGATCTGGCTGATCGTACTGACGGCGCTGATTTCCGTACCGGCGGGGATCGGAGCGGCGATCTACCTGGAGGAATACGCGCGGCGTAACCGCTTTACCGGCTTCATCCAAGTGAACATCGCGAACCTCGCCGGTGTGCCGTCGGTCGTCTACGGGTTGCTCGGCCTGGCGGTGTTCGTGCGCTGGCTGCTGGGCAGCCGCGGGCTGCTGGCCGGCGCGCTGACGATGAGCCTGCTGGTCTTGCCCGTAATCATCATCGCTACCCGCGAGGCCCTGGTCGCAGTGCCGAAGTCGATTCGCGAGGCGGCCTTCGCGGTCGGCGCGACGCGCTGGCAGTGCGTCCGCGACCACGTGCTGCCGGCGGCGTTGCCGGGCATCATGACGGGGATCATCCTGGCGCTGTCGCGCGCCATCGGCGAGACGGCGCCGCTGATTATGCTGGGGGCCCTGACGTACGTCCCGTTCGTGCCGGGGGAGTGGAGCGACAAGTACACCGTAACGATGGGTGGTTTGTGGCAATGGCTCACCGACGTTGTGCACAGTCCGTTCAGCGCGCTGCCCATTCAGATTTACGCCTGGGCCAGCCAGCCGGACGACATCTTCCGCCGGCTGGCCGCGGCGGGGATCATCGTGCTCCTGGGCGTTCTTCTGGCGATGAACGCGCTGGCCGCGGGAATCCGCGCATGGCAGCAAAGACGCACGGCATGGTAGCGGTGCGGCGCACGCCCGAGACGGCGCAGGCGCAGGCGCTGGGGCTGGCTGCGCTCGTCCAGGCCCGCGCTGCGGCGGCGCCGGCGAGCGTGTCGGCGGAACCCGTGATCCGGGCGGAGCGCCTGACGATCCGCTACGGCGAGTTCGCGGCCGTGCGGGAGGTCTCGCTCGACATTCCGACCAAACAGGTGACGGCGATCATCGGTCCGTCGGGGTGCGGCAAGAGCACGCTGCTGCGGGCGATGAACCGGATGAACGACTTCATCGAGCGCACGTCCGTGAGCGGCCGGCTGCTGTACCAGGGCCGCGACATCTACGGGCCGGGGTGGGACGCGGTCGAGCTGCGGCGACGGATCGGGATGGTCTTCCAGCGGCCGAACCCGTTCCCGAAGTCGATCTTCAAGAACGTCGCGTGGGGGCCGATGATCAACGGCTATCGCGGGCACCTGGCGGAACTGGTGGAGCAGTCGCTGCGGAAGGCGGCGCTATGGGAGGAGGTGAAAGACAAGCTGAATCAGAGCGCGCTCGCGCTGTCGGGCGGTCAACAGCAGCGGCTGTGCATCGCGCGGGCGATCGCAATGCAGCCGGAGGTGCTGCTCATGGACGAACCGTGCTCGTCGCTGGATCCGATCGCGACGCGGCACATCGAGGACCTGATCGACCAGCTCAAGGCGCAGTACACGGTCGTGCTGGTGACGCACAACATGCAGCAGGCCGCGCGGGTGTCGGACCGCACGGCGTTCCTGTACATGGGCGAGCTGGTCGAAGTCGGCGACACGAGCCGGATGTTCACGACGCCGGATAACCCCCGCACGCAGGACTACATCACGGGGCGGTTTGGGTAGGTGGCACGGCGAGACATCTGCGCAGTCGCGTCAGTGGCGGCCGTAGATGTACTCGGTGAGGTGCTCGACGGTCTGCTTGTCCTGGGCGGCGTGCCAGGCGAGGACGTCGCCGATGGAGAGCAGGCCGAGCAACCCGTGCTCGTCGACGACCGGCAGGTGGCGGATGCGCTGCTGCTTCATGATCGCCTCGATTTCGTCGATCGGGCGGTCGGGCTTGATGAAGAGCACGTCCTGGGTCATCACGTCGCGGACGCGAGTTGTGGCGGCGTCGCGGTGCTCCGCGACGACGCGGTTGATCACGTCGCGCTCGGTGATGATGCCGGCGATGTTCTGGCCGTCGCCGACAACGAGGCAGCCGACCCGGGATTCGCGCATCAGCCGGCAGGCGTCGCCGATGCTGCTCTCCGCCGACACGGTGAATACGCCGCTGTGCGCCTTCACGGCCAGCAGCTCCTTCGCGTTGGGCATTACGGCACCTCGCCTTTCACGCCGGACGCGCGGCATGGAGGGGACGACGGCCCGGCGGCCACCGCGCCGCGTAACACGGCGATAGCACCACGAAATTAGTAGGCGCGGTGGCGGCAAAGTCAACGGGCGCACAGGGCGCGCGCGTTGTCAGGGCGCGAACGGGGCGTGGGCGGCTAGGTGTGGTACTGCTGCAACCACGCGAGGCCGTGGTCGGCAATCTGCTGGATGACGCGCGGGTATAGCTCGCGTTCCGCGGCCATGACCCGCTGCGCCAGCGTTTCGGGCGTGTCGGCCGACTGCACCGGCACACGCGCCTGGGCCACGATCGGTCCGTGGTCGTACTCGTTGTCCACGAGGTGCACCGTGCAGCCGCTTTCCGTCACGCCCGCCGCGTGCACCGCCGCGTGCACGTGCCGGCCGTACATTCCCTTTCCGCCGAAGCGCGGCAGCAGGGCCGGATGGATGTTGAGCACCCGGCCGTCGTAGCGGGGCGGCAGCCGCCAGAAGCACAGGAAGCCGGCGAGGACGGCCAGGTCGACCGTGGCCCGGTCCAGCATGCGAGCGATCGCCGCGGAGAACGCGGCCTCGTCGGGATGATCGCGTTTTCGGACGATCTCCAGCGGCAGGCCGGCGGCCCGGGCGATTTCGACGCCGCGGACAGCGCTGCGCGAGCTGATGACGAGTGCGATTTCGGCGTTTCGCAGCCGCCCGTCGCGAATCCGCTGGACGAGGTTTTCGAGGGTCGCGCCGGCACCGGAAACGAGCACGCCAAGACGGAGCACAGGGTCGGCCCTAGTCGGCGCGTTCATGCTGGTGCAGGCTACAACCGGCCGGTATAATCGGCAACCAGGCCGGGATGCGGCGGCAGCCTGGGCGGCCGGCGACGAGGTGAGTCGCGGCACGCTGGAACCCCGCGGGCGCGCCCCGCCGGCCGAGCACTACAGGAAGGACAGAGCGGTGGCGATCAAGAACACGTTTACGTACGAACGGCAAGCGCAACTAAGCGTGGTGCTCGCGGCCATCGGCGGGGTGGCGTTCCTGGCCGCGGCCGTCCTTTTGGGGCGCAACTTCACGTGGCAGATGTTCTGGGTCGTCTACAACCCGAAGGGGATGTGGCTGCCGACCCTCGGGGTGACGCTGCTCATCAGCCTGGGCGCCGGGGTCGTCGGGTTCTTTGTCGGGTTGAACAGCGCCGGGCAACGCCGAAACACGCGCTCGCAGCTCTCGTGGCTGGGGTTCTTCCTGAACGCGGGGATCATCGCGTTGGCGGTGTGCGCGGTGGTGTTCTTCTACTTCGCGAGAAATCCGCAGGCCAAGTAGCGCGTGCGGCGC